>NZ_JAPDCI010000004.1:147846-313046 GCF_027705905.1 Aeromonas sp. Y293-4
GGTCGTTACTGGGATCGAACCAGTGACCCCCTCCTTGTAAGGGAGGTGCTCTCCCAGCTGAGCTAAACGACCTGGGAATTCTGTCTCCACCGAGTGGAGAAAATGGTGGGTCGTGCTGGATTCGAACCAGCGACCAATTGATTAAAAGTCAACTGCTCTACCGACTGAGCTAACGACCCTCACCACGACCAGTTCCGACTGCATTACTGCTTCGGCTCTGACGGCGGCCTATATTACGGATTTAAATTTCCGGTGCAACAGAAAATTCGTAATTTAAATCCGTTTGCTCACTGTGCGTACAAATGCAGGCTGTTTTTACAGTAGCGTTACGAAAACAGTGACATACAGCAATGTTACAGCTTGGCCAGACTCTGTTTGGCCAACTGGGCTGGCGAGGTGTTGGGATAGCCCTTGATCACCTGCTCATAGAAGGATTTGGCTTCCGCCTTCTTGCCATCCAGTTGCGCCAGCATACCCAGCTTCAGCAGCGCATCGGCTCGCTTGGGGGATTTGCTGTATTTGTTGGCCACGGTCGAAAACTGGGCCGAGGCTCCGGCTCTGTCACCCTTGTTGAACAGCAACTGGCCGAGCCAGTAGTGTGCATTGGGAACATAGCCCGAATTGGGGTACTGCTTGATGAAGCCCTGGAAAGCCGGAATGGCTTTGTCGTAGTTCTTCTCTTTGAGCACCATGTTGACCGCTGCGTCGTAGGCCTGATTCTCATCCTGATTGGTTGAGTAATTGGCGGCAGCAGCCGGTGTGGCAGCAGCAGGGGCCGGGGCGGCTGGCGCAGCTTGCTGGCTGCTGGCAACCTTGTCGAGCTCCTGATAGAGCTGGCGCTGGCGCTCTTGCGACTGTTCCATCTGGTAGGTCTGCTGCTCCAGCTGACCACGCAGCTCGGAGACCTCCCCTTGCAGGGAGTCGACCTGTTGCTGCAATTCAGCTTGCAGTCGCAGACGGGCATTGAGGGTGCGCTCCAGCAGGGCAACCCTATCTTCCAGGCTACCGGTGGGCACGATGGCGCCGTTGTTGCCGCTAAGGACAACCCCACCACTTGAGTCACCGCCCAGATCGCTGACCGGTGCCGCAGCTTGCGCATTCAGAGCAACCATTACGGCCAGCGCAACGACAGCTTGCTTGTACACAGATTTCATTCGGATCAAACCTTAGCGTTTAGTACAGATAAAACGGCCAGCGCCATCGTCGCTCGCATATACAGATTTCATTCGGATCAAACCTTGGCGTTTAGTGCAAATAAAACGGCCATCGAAATGGCCGCTTGCATATAAACGAACTTCGTTCGGTTTAAACCTTAGTAAACCAGAACCGCGCGGCGGTTTTTGGCAAAGGCATCCTCGGTGTGGGACATGTCCAGCGGCTTCTCTTCGCCATAGCTGACGATGGAGAGCTGCTCGGCCTGCACACCCAGGGTTTGCAGATACTTGGCAACAGCCTTGGCACGACGCTCGCCCAGGGCGATGTTGTACTCCGGAGTACCGCGCTCATCGGCGTGACCTTCGATCAGGACTTTAACGCTCGGGCGCTCGCGCAGGTAGCTGGCGTGGGCATCCAGCAGATCAGCGTACTGACCCTGGATATCGTAACCGTCGAACGGGAAGTAGATCACGTTGTCACGCTGCAGTGCTTCGAACTTCTGACGCATCTGCTCTTCCGGGGACAACATGCCGTTGGCGCCGCCGGTTTGTACACCGCCCATGCCGTCGGTCATACCTGATTCAGCGCCAGCGGCGTCGGAATCAGAAGAAGAACTACAAGCGGCCAGGGTGAACAGTGGCAGTGCGATGGCCAAACCCTTGAGCAGTTTATTGAGTTGCATGCTATTTCCTTAAACCTTTATAACAAAACAAAAAACAATTGGATTTTTATCAATTCAAGAAGGGCGACCAAGCTGGTGCACGAATTTCACCGCTACTGGTCGGAAGCACAGCCTTGAAGCGACCATCAGTCGACACCAACGCGAGACTCTTACGACCCTGATAGATGGTGGCATAAATGATCATGCTGCCATTGGGAGCCACACTTGGCGACTCATCCAGAGCACTCTGGGTAAGGACCAACAGGGCATTGTTTTCCATGTCCTGACGGGCAATACGATACTGTCCCTGAACACGGGTCACCATCACCATGATTTTGCCATCAGGAGTGATGGATGCACCCTGGTTGGATTCACCTTCCCAAGTCATCCGGCGAGTCATACCAGTCGCCAAATTTACGCTATAAATCTGGGGTTTGCCACCACGTTCAGAGGTGAACAACAAATTTTGCCCATCCGGCATCCAGGAGGGTTCAGTGTCGATCACACGGCTGGTTGTGACGCGGGTCAGCTGCTTGCTAGCGACATCAACCACATAGAGGTTCGGTGAACCATCTTTGGAGAGAACGATAGCCAGACGACGACCATCCGGAGACCACTCCGGCGCCCCGTTGATACCACGGAAACTGGTGATCAGACTGCGCTGCTGGGTGTAGATATCCTGCACATAGATTTCGGACTTCTGGTTCTCGAAGCTCACGTAAGCCAGCTTGCTGCCATCCGGTGACCAGGCCGGAGACATCAACGGTTCGCGGGAGCGCAGCAGGGTCTTCTCGTTGTAACCGTCGTAGTCAGAAATACGCAGCTGGTACGGGAACTGGGTACCCTGCTGTACGGAGACGTAAGCCAGACGGGTCAGGAAGGCACCGCGCTCGCCAGTCAGACGCTCATAGACGATGTCTGAGATACGGTGGGCAAACTGGCGCATCTGGGCACCCGGGATGGTCGCCATGCGGCTATCCAGGATGTAACCATTGCTCTCGCCACCTTGCGCCTTGGCCAGCTGGCCTTTCAGCACATCGACCAGCTCGAAGTTGACCTTGTAAGTGCCGTCACCCACTGCCGAAATGGAACCCACCACCACGGCTTCAACCCCTTGGGAGGCCCAGGGAGCGAAGTTGATCTCGCTGCTGCTGCTCGGGGTCTGCGGCATCTGGCCACGGGCCAGCGGCTTGAACTTGCCGCTGCGCATCAGGTCGTTGGAGACCACTTCCGCGATGTCCTGCGGCAACTGCCCGTTACCTTCCCACTTGAAGGGGGCGACGGCGATGGGGCGTGCGCTATCAATACCGCCGGTGATGACGATGTCCAGGGCCGCCTGGGCACTCTGGCCCAGCAACAAACAGCCAACCAAAGCAAAAAATACTTTTCTGATCATGGCTTAAATACTCGGTTCCAATATAGATGAGAGGTTAAATTCCTTTCTCGGCGAGAGGTTGCCAACCGGAGGCAAGCAACCTCGTTTTATCACGCTTAGATACTCGGTTCTAACTTCAGGTTAAATTCCTTCAACATCTCGAATGCCGCAGGATCCTTGGGCACAGGCAGTTGATTGGCTTTCAAAACAGCCGCCTTACCGGAACGACAAACCGCCGGGTCACCCTGGCCGTTATCTACCGATATGACAAAGCCACTGCTCGCAAGACGTACGCCGATAGTACATGTTTTGCCCCGCATGGTGGGATCCAAAATCATATACCGCTCAACAGTGGCCTTGATGAGCGCCGCATATTTGTCGACTTCGCCCTGGGCTGCTGCCGATGCCGCCTGACTGCGGGCATTAGCCTCAGCCGACAGCTGCTGCTGCATCATCTCTTCCATCTCTTTTTGCAGCTTGGCTTGCTCGGCGGCTTTACGCTTGCGCTCAGCCGCGATCTTGGCCTGCTTTTCGGCCTCTGCCTTGGCTTTCTTCTCTGCGTCAGCTTTTGCCTTTTTCTCAGCCTCTTCCTTGGCCTTCTTCTCGGCCTCGGCTTTGGCTTTTTTCTCTGCTTCTGCCTTAGCTTTCTTCTCGGCTTCGGCTTTGGCCTTCTTGTCAGCTTCCGCTTTCTTGGCCTTGGCTTCTGCCGCCTTGGCCTTCTCTTCAGCCTCTTTCTTCTCTTGTTCCTTTTTCTTCTTCAGTGCCAACGCCTTGCTCTCGGCTTCCGCCGCTTTACGCTCGGCTTCAGCCTTCTTGGCCTTCTGTTCTTCCAGCTTGCGGGCTTCCTCGGCTTTTTGGGCCTTCTCTTCCGCCTGCTTCTGCTCGGCAACCTTCTTCTGCTTCTCGGCCTCGGCCTTGCGAGTCGCCTCTTCGGCCTGCTTGCGCTTGGTCTCGGCGATGCGAAGCTGCTCCTGTTTCTGAGCCAGCTCGCGCTTGGCGAGATCCGTGTCTTCCTTATCCTTCTCTTTCTCTACCTTTTGAGGCTTGGGCTGAGATTTCTGCTGCTGGATCTGCTTGGCCTGTTCGTTGAGGAAGTTCTCATCGAGCATGACGGCATTGACGATCTGCCCCTTCGATTCGGGTCGTTTCGGTTTGCTGAAATCGAGCCCGACAAACAGGATGATGCCGATGATCAGGTGCAGCAGAAACGACGCGATGAGATAACCGGAAATACCACGCTTCACATCCATCTCCGTTAGTTCACCGGATCTGTCATCAGGCCAACCTGAGGCACACCCGCTTTCTTGAGGGCCACCATCAACAGGATCACCTCTTCGTAGCGCACGGCCTTGTCACCCGCGACCACCACGGGGGCATTCTGGTTGATCGCCAGATAGCCCATGGCTTTTTCGGTGATGTATTGCTGCATAGCCTCTGGCGTGCCGCTTGGCACCGGCTCGTCATCGGCTTCGCCAGCCTTGATGACATACTCGCCTTCGGTATTGACGCTGACGATGAAGGGCGGCTTGGCATCTTCCGGCAACTGCTCGGACTCAGCCTGTGGCAGATCCACCTTGACCCCTTGCGTGATCACCGGCGTGACCGCCATAAAGATGATAAGCAGCACCAGCATGACGTCGATATAGGGAACCACGTTGATCTCGGCCACCTTCTTACGCCGGATCCGCTGATAGGTTTGCATTACTGATCACCCTGCTGCTGTGCAATTTGACGGTTCAGAATTGTGGTGAACTCGTCCATGAAGTTGGCGTAGGCGTTCTCCAGCCGCTCGACCTTGTTGGAGAAGCGGTTGTAGAAGATAACCGCCGGGATAGCGGCAAACAGACCCATGGCGGTAGCGATCAGCGCTTCCGCGATACCCGGTGCCACCATCTGCAAGGTAGCCTGCTGCACCTGACCCAGGGCGATAAAGGCGTTCATGATCCCCCATACGGTACCAAACAGACCGATATAGGGGCTGATGGAGCCGATGGTCGCCAGCACCGGCAAGTTGGATTCCAGATCATCCACCGCGCGGGAGAGGGAGACGCGCATGGCGCGGTAGGTACCATCCATCACCGCATCCTGACCACGGGCACCGGCCTTGAGCAAGCGGGCATACTCCTTGAAGCCGGAGTAGAAGATATCTTCCATGCCTTCGATATCATCGCGGCGGGAAGAGGACTCCTGATAGAGGCGATTGAGATCGACCCCTGACCAGAAGCGATCTTCAAACTGTTCCGATGCGAGATTGGCCGCCTTGATCGCCTTTGAACGCTGGATAATCAGCGCCCACGAGACAATAGACATGCTCATCAGGGTCATCATGACCAGTTTTACCAACAGGCTGGCTTGCCAAAACAGGCCAATAAACGAAATTTCAGCGTGCACTTAACAGCACTCCCTTGATTTTTTCAGGTATAGCTACAGGTTTCATTTGCGGATGACTGACACAGGCTATCTGTACCATGGCCAGGGTGATCAGTCGTCCATCAGCCGCCAGGATCTGCTGCGAAAAGCGCAGGGATGCGCGTTTCACTTCAATCACTTGCGTTAATACATTCAATAGTTCATTAAAACGGGCCGCCGAGCGGAAATCGATCTCAGTTCGGCTCACCACGAAGGCATATCCCTCCTGCAGCCAGACGTCCTGTTCGACCCCTTTGGCACGAAGAAACTCGGTGCGAGCACGTTCCATAAACTTGAGATAATTGGCGTTGTAGACGATGCCCCCGGCGTCGGTGTCTTCGTAGTAGACACGCACCGGAAACTCAAAGACTTCCCCCATAACAATCTGTGATCCATTCGACAGTCAGATGGGGGGCTATCATAGCGCAGGGCTGAATAGGAAAGAAGCAGGGGGAGACAGGGAAATCCTGCCTCCCCCCGTTTTTTATGAAAGGAAATATGAATGTGTCAGCCAGAGGCCATACAACAAACTGGGCCAGGCGAGCCAGGGGTTGAACAGCACACGTCCGGGCAGGCTTTTCAGATGAAAGCCAAGCCCGTTAAGTACGCCACAACAGACGGCCCACATCAGCCAGGGAGCAAGCCAGAGACCATGCTCGCTGGTGTTGGCCGCGATCAGATTGGGGGCCTGTAAAATAGCGACGGCCAACAAGGCCGCCGCGAGTAACATCAACCCCTGCCACGGCTGCCGCTCCAGTGGAGCGGCCAGCCTGGCGAGTCGATCACTTGTTTTCATCGATCTGACGATCCATGTTCTCGGTGTGTTCCAGCCACAGCGCATTGATGATGCCAAATGCACAGGCCAGCAACAGCCCCAGGATCCAGGTGAAATACCACATTGTCAGCGCACCTCTTAATAGAGAGATTGTTGGTTATCTTCGATGTGCTTGTTGGTTACCCGGCCAAACATCTTGATGTAAGTCCAGATGGTGTAACCCAGCACAATCGGTACGAAGATAGCTGCAGCCACAGTCATCACCTGCAAGGTGTTGAAAGAGGCGGTAGCATCCCACATGGTCAGGCTCAGTGACGGCTCAAGGCTTGAGGGCATCACGAACGGGAACATGGAGAAACCGGCAGTGAGGATGACCCCGGCAATCGCCAGCGAGGAGCTGGTAAACGCCAGCCAGCCGATGTTCATGCGGGCAAACAGCGCAGTCAGCAGGCTCATGGCCAGGCCCAGTACAGGGGCAGCAACCATCCACGGATAGAGGGTGTAGTTGTTCATCCAGGCACCAGCCTGCAGGACAACTTCCTTGTTCATCGGGTTGGATACCGCGTCAGTCGCGGCAGCCTTGACGATGACATACCCTTCCATACCGCTTACCCACCAACCCGCGGCAGCAAACAGCACCAGGGTCAGCAGTGAGCAGATCATGGCGGCAGTGCGGGAACGTGCCAGCACTTCACCGTCGGTCTTCATCATCAACCAGGTTGCGCCCTGGGTGAGCAGCATGAACAGGCTCACCAGACCAGCCAGAATGCCGAACGGGTTAAGCAGACCAAAGAAGTTGCCGTGATAGGTCAACATCATGAACTGGTTAAACTCGAACGGAACGCCTTGCAGCAGGTTGCCAAAGGCCACACCAAAGACGATCGGCGGTACGGCGCTGCCGGCGAACAAGGCCCAATCCCAGTTGCTGCGCCATTTGGCATCAGCACGCAGGGAGCGGTACTTGAAACCGACCGGACGCAGGAACAGCGCCATCAAGGTCAGGATCATGGCGATGTAGAAGCCGGAGAAGGTCGCGGCATACACCATCGGCCAGGCGGCGAACAAGGCACCACCGGCAGTGACCAGCCAAACCTGGTTACCTTCCCAGTGCGGTCCCATGGTGTTGAGCATCACGCGGCGCTCGACATCTTTCTTGCCAACGAACGGGAGCAGTGCGCCTACCCCCATGTCGAAGCCGTCAGTGATGGCAAAACCGATCAGCAGCACGCCGACCAGAGCCCACCAGATGACACGCAGAGTTTCGTAATCAAACATGGTCGCTCTCCTTATGCCTTGATCTGTTCAAAGTGATACTTGCCAGTCTTCAGGCTGCTGGGGCCAAGACGGGCATACTTGAACATCAGGTACATCTCGATAACCAGAAGTACGGTATAGAACAGGCAGATACCGATCAGAGAGAACCAGATCTCGGCTGCAGGCAAGTTGGATGCAGAGAGGGAAGTCGGCAACACCTCTGCAATGGTCCACGGTTGGCGACCATATTCAGCAACAAACCAGCCAGCTTCGATCGCGATCCACGGCAGCGGGATACCCCACAGCAGACCCTTGAGCAGCCACTTGCGCTTGCCGATCTGGTGACGGGCACTGTCATAGAAGGCCATACCAATCAGCACCAGCATCAGCATGCCGACGGCAACCATGATGCGGAAGGCGAAGAACAGCGGCAGTACCTGCGGGATGGAGTCATCCACGGCGGCCTTAATCTGCTCGTCGGTAGCATCGGTCACGTTGCTGGTGTAGCGCTTGAGCAGCAGACCGTAGCCCAGATCCTGTTTCACTTCGTCGAAGCGAGCGCGGGTCTCGTCAGACTTGTCACCGGATTGCAGCTTGGTCAGCAGGTCGTAAGCGGTCATACCGTTACGAACGCGCAGTTCGTGCTCGCTCTTCAGATCCTTCAGACCGGTTACCTGACCGTCCAGAGAACGGGTTGCGATAATGCCCAGCGCATAGGGGATCTTGATGGCGTAGTCGGTGCGCATCTCTTCCTGATTCGGAATACCGAACAGGGTAAAGGCGGCCGGAGCAGGTTCAGTTTCCCACTCAGCTTCGATAGCGGCCAGTTTCACCTTCTGCACTTCACCGGTCTCGTATCCGGATTCGTCACCGAGGATCAGCACGGACACGATGGAAGCCATACCGAACGCGGCGGCAATGGCGAAAGAGCGACGGGCAAAGGCCACATCACGATTCTTCAGCAGGTAGTAGGAGGAGATACCCAGCACAAACATGGCGCCACAGGTATAACCAGCTGCCACAGTGTGGACGAACTTGACCTGAGCAACCGGGTTGAGCACCACGTCAGCGAAGCTCATCATCTCCATCCGCATGGATTCGAAGTTGAACTCTGCACCGACCGGGTTCTGCATCCAGCCGTTGGCGACCAGGATCCAGAGGGCTGAAAGGTTGGTACCCAGCGCCATCAACCAGGTGGCAGCCAGGTGCTGATGCTTGCTCAGACGATCCCAACCAAAGAAGAACATACCGACGAAGGTGGACTCCAGGAAGAAGGCCATCAGCCCTTCGATAGCCAGCGGGGCCCCGAAGATATCGCCGACATAATGGGAGTAGTAAGCCCAGTTCGTCCCGAACTGGAACTCCATGGCCAGACCTGTGGTGACCCCCAAGGCAAAGTTGATACCAAACAACTTACCCCAGAATTTGGTCATGTCCCGGTAGATGGTGTTGTTGGTCATCACATAGACGGATTCCATGATCGCCAGGAGAAAGGCCATTCCCAGCGTCAGGGGTACAAACAAAAAGTGATAAAGGGCCGTCGCAGCGAACTGGAACCGCGATAGGTCTACCACATGCTCAGCAATCATGATGTTTCCTCACCGATTATTGGCACGGCTATTTTAAGTTTTAAGCACAAAGCTTCCGTTGGAGGTTATCGAATGAGCCTTATTGGGACGTATCACAACAAAACGCGTTCAGTAACCACTGGCATTAACAACAAGGCAATACGAGAACACAAATAAAGCTAATGTTTAACAATTCCAAAACAATCAGCCTAAATTTATTCTCGCCCATGATGACCGGGTTTTTATATCACCTTTATTTGATTGAAATCAATGTAAAAGGACCCGCCATACATGGCTTTGAAAGGCATTTTTAATCTATTTCACGATTATTGACGCGAGCCAGATCACAAAACACGATAAAGCGTAAAACATTGATTTAAATCAATTTAAGAATTTAACATCCCGCCACTCGGTTTAATTTGAAAAGCGTGAATGACGCGCCTTTTTCCATGTTATCCGAGTCAGACAATCTGATTCGAAAACTCAATTTAAAATTGCAAAGAATGCATACTCATGCGAACCAATTTCATCAACAAAGACATTAGATAAACTAATTTGAAGAGTGCAATTTTTCTTGTTTGCCGGGGTCGATTCGAACTCCTACAATGCGCCTCGCAGTGAGGGCATACCCTTGGATACAGGCCGGTTAATCCGGGTTCACGGTACGTATTCGACGATCAATTTGAACCTGTCTATTGGAATCGAAGATGAAAAAGTTTGTTGCTAAAACCATCCGTTACTACAAGCTTTCCTTTGTTCAGCTCTATCAACTGAACCGACTCTGAGAGCTCGCGACGGCTCACCTGTTTATTTTCCGGTCTGTGTCCAGACGCACTCACTGTCTGTGAACATCCATCCTGAATTGTCTTTGCCCACCGCATCCGCCGTGGGCTTTTTTTTGCCCGGATAATAAAAAACCGCCTTTGACGGCGGTTTCATGTTCAAACGACTGTTTTTACTTCTCATCTGGTCGCTGAAGACCGAAATGAGCGTAGGCTCGTGTGGTCGCAATCCGTCCTCTGGGTGTACGTTGCAGATACCCTTGCTGGATCAGATAAGGCTCCAGCACATCTTCGATAGTATCTTTCTCTTCCCCGATCGCGGCGGCCAGATTATCGAGACCCACCGGGCCCCCCATAAACTTGTCTATCACAGCCAACAATAACTTGCGGTCCATGAAGTCAAAACCTTCGTT
Organism: Aeromonas sp. Y293-4; assembly: GCF_027705905.1. Lineage (NCBI taxonomy): Bacteria > Pseudomonadati > Pseudomonadota > Gammaproteobacteria > Aeromonadales > Aeromonadaceae > Aeromonas > Aeromonas sp. Y293-4. Next base: position 158,239 of record NZ_JAPDCI010000004.1, read on the forward strand.
ATCGACATCCAGCATGTCCATGGCGCGGGCAGCAATGGGGCCGTCGATCCGGCCATCGGATTTCACCTGGGCAAAGTCGCGCACCCGCCTTAACAAACGGTTAGCAATCCGCGGCGTGCCGCGAGAGCGACGGGCGACCTCAATGGCCCCATCTTCCGTCATGTCTAGCCCCAGACAACGGGCGCTGCGGGAGACGATATCGGTCAGGTCCTTGACGTTGTAGAACTCCAGCCGCTGGACGATACCGAAGCGATCCCGCAGCGGGCTGGTGAGTGAACCAGCCCGGGTGGTGGCGCCAATCAGGGTGAAGGGAGGCAGATCCAGCTTGATGGAACGAGCCGCTGGCCCCTCCCCGATCATAATGTCGAGCTGGTAATCCTCCATCGCCGGATAGAGCACCTCCTCCACCACCGGGCTGAGGCGATGGATCTCGTCGATGAACAGCACATCGTTCGGTTCGAGGTTGGTGAGCAGCGCCGCCAGATCCCCCGCTTTCTCCAGCACCGGGCCGGAGGTGGTCTTGATATTGACCCCCATCTCGTTAGCGACGATGTTGGCGAGGGTAGTCTTGCCCAGACCCGGCGGGCCGAAGATCAACAGGTGATCGAGCGCTTCACCGCGCTGACGGGCCGCTTCGATAAAGATCTCCATCTGTTCGCAGACGGTATCCTGACCGGTGTAGTCAGCCAGCTTCTTGGGGCGGATAGCCCGGTCAATAATGTCATCCTCACGGGCGGCACTGGCCGAGATGAGGCGGTCTGCTTCAATCATCAACTACCTCATACCAGGCTACGCAGGGATTCACGGATGATATCTTCCACCGACATCCCCTCTTTGGCGATCTTGCTGACAATCTGACTCGCCTGCTGCGGCTTGTAACCTAGGGCCACCAGCGCACTGGCCGCCTCCTCGGTCACATCCGGTGCCCGCAATTCGGGCTCACTGGCTGGCAAGGTGACCATGGCCGGGGAGAAGAGGTCGTGACTGACCCAGCCCTTGAGGCGATCCTTCATCTCCACCACCAGCCGCTCGGCGGTCTTCTTGCCGACTCCCGGCAGTTTGACCAAAGAGCTTATCTCTTCACGTTCGACACTCAGCACGAATTGGGTAGCTGTCATGCCGGAAAGAATTGCCAGCGCCAGCTTGGGGCCGACTCCGTTGGTTTTGATCAGCTCGCGGAACAGTGCCCGCTCCTGTTTGTGGTTAAAACCATAGAGCAACTGGGCATCTTCCCGCACCACGAAGTGAGTATGGATGGTCGCTTCCTTGCCGATCTCCGGCAAATCATAGAAGCAGCTCATCGGCATCTGCACCTCATAGCCAACCCCGCCCACTTCCAGCAGGACCTCGGGGGGCTGCTTTTCAATGACAATGCCTCTCAAGCGACCAATCACGGCTCTCTCCTCACCAATACAACTATTCGTAAATTGGCTCATAGCATAAAGAATAACTGGATAAGTATCCAGCATAGGGCAGCAACACCCTTGTGGTCAGAGAGGCTTTTTATCCAATTTTCCACCATGCTTGATCGGGTGCAGCCAGTGCACGGGATGTTTCAGCGCCGCACCGGCCCCCGAGCGGGGGATAAACCACTACACTAAACCCGTTCGGAACCGAAACTGGTGCCAATGTCGATACCAAGGAAGGCCATCACATGAAAATTGTTACCACCTCCAATCTGGGTCTTGCCATATTGCTCGGCTGTACGCTGGGCATGGGGGTCGTTGGCTGGTATGGCAGCCAGCGGCTAGCCAATCTGCTCTCCTATGTCCTGGGCGCCGCCTGGCAGACCGCCGACGGTGCCATGGAGGGCTCCATAGAGCTGGGCAACCAACAGCTACAGATTCAGAAGATGCAAAACGGCACCCCGCTCAATCACGCCGAACTCGATGCTGCCAAGGCGGCGACCGATGATGCGCTGGCCCGGGTCAGCCAGGGGCAGCTCATTGATGGTGCAGCCCTTGCCACCATGGAACAGCACAAGCAGGACTATCAACAGCAACAAGAGAAGCTGCTGGCGCTCTATCACGCGTATACAGAGGTGGATCAGGCCCTGCATCACAACGCCGATCTGATGGCTCGCCTCTCGACCCAGCTGGAGGTGATCGGCGATGGCGCGGTCGAGGCGCTGACCCAATCCCCCGACCAGACCATCAGCTGGAACAGCGGCCTCTCCACTCGCTGGGAAGCGGCCGACGGGGGGATGGAATCCAACATAGGCTTTTTGCGCCAACTCTATGCGCTGGAGAAGATGCGCAGACAAGGAGTCACAGAGGCGATCCAAGCCGAGTTAAAAGAGGCGACCGATTTCTACCACGAAGCGGTCGACAGCATGCTCGGCACCGGGCTGTTCGATATCGAGGGAACCGGCGAATTTGCCGGCAAGACACTGTCGGCAGAGTACCGCGCCCTGTTGGCCCGGCATCAACAGCTGATGGGACAGTGGGTCGATGCGCTCGGCAGCTATCAGACCCAGCAGTCCGCCTATGAGGTCAGTGCCGATGAGCTGCGACAACAGCTGGTTGCCATCGAGGAGAGCGGCGATGCTACCGTAGAGGATCAGGTAGCCCAGCTCAACGGCATCATCAGCCAGACCCGAACCCTGCTGCTGGGTGGCCTGCTGCTGAGCCTGATCATGGTCACTCTCTGCGGCTTCTGGCTGACCCGCAAGCTGGTGACCCCGCTGCTGCAAGTGGACAAACGAATGCAGGATATCGCCGCCGGCGAGGGAGACCTCAACGCCCGCATCAACCTGCAACGGGATGACGAGATAGGCTCGCTGGCCAACAGCGTGGATCGTTTCATCGAGAAATTGCAGAAGATGATCAGCTCCACCATGGACAACAACCAGCACATCAGCGAGCACGTTCACACCTCGGTCAACCGGGTGGAAGCAATCAGCCAGAGCAGCCGCCAGACCGCCGAACATGCGCTGGCCCTGCACCACGACAGTGAGCAGATGGTGCAGGTCGCCACAGGTATCTCGGACAACTGCAGCATGGCGGCCCACAATGCCAACGAGGTGCGCCAGCTGACCACCGAGAGCAGTCAGTATGTCGCCTCCGCCAGCGCGGGCATGCAACGGGTGGTACAGGAGGTGAGCGAGTGTGCCATCGCCATCAACTCCCTCAAGGAGCAGGCGGGTCAGATTGGCCAAATCATCTCCACCATCAGCGGCATCTCGGAACAGACCAACCTGCTTGCCCTCAATGCGGCCATCGAAGCGGCCCGCGCGGGGGAGATGGGGCGTGGCTTTGCGGTGGTTGCGGACGAGGTGCGCACCCTGGCCAATCGCACCGCAACATCGAGCGCCGAGATCAGCCAAGTGATCAGCAGTATCCAGCAGCAGACCGAGACCGCCTACCTGATGATGCAGCGCAACCTCAAGACGGTGGAATCCGGCATGCAGGACTCCGAGAACACCAAACAGATCCTGTTCAAGGTGGAAGGCGCCATCGACCAGCTGGCCGACATGGTGCAGCAAGTGGCCGTGGCTACCGGGCAACTGTCACACACCCTGAGCCACTCCTCTGACAAGGTCTCCGGCATCAGTCTGCAAGCCAGAACCGGCGAACAGGAGGCACAGGAGTGTCTGCAACTCGCCTCCTCGCTCCATCAGGCCAGCCTGCTGCAGCAGCGCCTGCTCTCCCAGTTCAGAGTCTGAGCCCCTCCAATAGCAAAGATGCCACTCATGTGAGTGGCATCTTTTTGTTACCGGCCGCTCATTCCTGCCGCCTTAACTTGCTCAACGTCCTATGGCCAGTTGAACAGCCAAGCTCAACATGATGATGCCTACCAGCAGATCGATCCCCTGCTGCACCCGGCCGCGGGCCAACCAGGGCGCCAGCGCTGCGGCCCCCAGCGCCAGCGAGTAGAACCACACCAACGAGGCCAGCATGGCCCCCGCAGCAAAGGCCGGACGCAGGGACTCGCTCACCTGACTGCCAAGGGAGCCGAGCAGCATCAAAGTATCGAGATAGACGTGAGGATTGAGCAGCGTAACTCCCAGCGTCATCGCCAGCACGCTTTTGGCCCCCATCTGTTGAGCTGAATCGGCAAGCCCCTCCCCTTTACCACGCCAGGCACTGAGCAGGGAACGGCCACCAAACCAGCCGAGAAACAGCACGCCTCCCCAGGTGAGCAGCGCCATGCCGAGGGGGCTGGCGGCCAGCAGATTGGCTCCGCCAAATACGCCGATAGCAATCAGGGTGAGATCGCAGAAACTGCAGAGCGTGGCCGTCAGCAGATGGTGATTGCGATGGATACCCCGACTCAGCACAAAGGCATTCTGGGCGCCGATGGGGATGATCATGGCCAGACCGATGGTGAAGCCCTGTAATGTTGTTGCGAGCATTATGGAGAGTACCGTTCGAAATGATGAATGAGCGGCACTATAGCGATGGAGGTTCCTTCTTAGAAATTCATTGATTTACTGATTGATTCATTTTGCTAATAAAAACCGGCATACCCGCTGCTGTTACAGCCCTTGTCAATTACCGGATCTGACAATTGTGACCCTCAGAGTGCGGCAGGAGAATCTGTTGCGCCTGCGGGCTCAGCCTACTGCAGCAATCTGGGGAAGTTGGTAACCACGACTTGCTCCAGATTGGGTAGCAACAGCCCCGTACTAACCCCTTTGGCAATGGCCTGATAGCGGTTCATGGAGCCGGTTTTGCGGGTGACCTGATTGAGATGGTAATTGACCGTGCGCTCCGTGATTCCGAGGATGCAGGCGATCTCGCTAGAGGTCTTCCCTTCGCTGGCCCAGAACAGGCACTCGGTCTCGCGCTCGGTCAAGGGGTCTTTACCCGCACTGTCCATCATGCTGAAACGCACCACCCGAATGGCCGCCTCGAAGATGTAATTGGACATCCAGGAGAGGATCGGCGAGGACTCCAGCAGCAGGTCGCTCGAGGCCCGCTCGGAGGTGATGAAGGAGAGAATACCGTTCTCCCCGGCAGCACCGTGCAGAGGGAAGGAGATGCCGTTACGCAACCCGAACTCGGCTGCCAACCCCATCACGTCCATGGTTCCCTCCTGCAGAAAACTGGCCCGCTCATCAAGGCGGTTCCAGTAAATGGGCAGCGTCTGCTTGCGTGCCAGCCGGATCACCGGATCACACGCCAGCATGTTGTTTTCGGTATAGGCCTGCACCCAGGAATCGGGGCACTGGTTGAACAGCACCACCTTGGGCCTTTGCATCGACATCGGCAGGATCAGGGCGAAGCGATAGTAGTCATAGCCCATCCCGAGCGTAAAGCGACCGATCAGTTCGGCCAGACGATTGCCGTCCGTCACCGAAGTGAAATGTTCGAGGTACTCAAGCAGTTGGTCTCTGTTCATATGAAAGCCCCCTTGGCCAGACATGTGATTATAACGGCGAATAGCAAGATAGAGGGTCCATAATGTTGGTTTTTAAAGGAAAATTGAGAGAACATCCACGAAACGAGGTGGAGAATGAACTCTATCGCTTTCGAAATCGCGTCTTTTCCGACCGGCTAGGCTGGGATGTCGAGTCTCATCGGGGCCTGGAGCGTGACAGCTTCGACACGCCAGACACCCATTGGGTTCTGATCGAGGACGAACAAGGGCTGTGTGGCTGTATTCGTCTGCTCAACTGTGCCGATGCCTATATGCTGCCCACCATCTTCCCCACCGCCCTTGCCGGTGAAAGCGCGCCACGCACCCCCGATGTCTGGGAACTCACCCGTCTGGCTATCGATGCCCAGCGCGCACCGCGCATGAGCAATGGCGTCAGCGAACTCACTTGCGTCATCTTCCGCGAGGTCTATGCCTTCGCCCATGCCCACGGGATCCGGGAGCTGCTGGCCGTCGTCAGCCTGCCGGTGGAGCGCATCTTCCGCCGACTTGGCCTGCCCATCGAGCGGCTCGGTCATCGGCAGGCGGTCGATCTGGGGGCGGTAAGGGGCGTTGGCATCCGCTTCCATCTGGATGAGCGCTTCGCGCAGGCGGTCTCCCAACCTCTGCTGGGCCATTATCAAACCAGCCATTATCCACTGCAGCAACCGTCACCGGTGCTGGCAGTTCACTCATAAAAAATCCCGGGAAAACAGACCCGGGATAAAGATGTCGCTACGATCTGCGCAGGGCTACCCCATGCGGCACCAGAGAGTATCCTCCCTCAATGGCCTGACCACTACTGTCAAAAATCACAGCGCAACGCCCCTTCCACCGCCCATTGTTGTCCCCTGCCGAGTGACGTAGAGTCAGCCCTTGGGCAACGGAAGGGGGAGAAGATGAAAGAGCTGGACTACAAACTGCTGCGGGCGCTGGATGCGGTACTGCAGGAGCAGAACTTCGATCGGGCGGCCAAGTCGCTCCATATCACCCAGTCGGCCATCTCTCAGCGGATCAAGCAGCTGGAGCAACAGTTTGCCGAGCCGCTGCTCATTCGTAGCCAGCCGCTGCAGGCCACGCCACTCGGCCAGAAACTGCTGGCCCACTATCGGCAGGTACACCAGCTCGAGCTCGAACTGGCGGGGGAGCTGACTCCCGATGAGCCGCAAGGGCCAATCCGGATCAGCATCGCAGTGAACGCCGACAGCCTGGCCACCTGGTTCCTGCCCGCCATTGCCCCCTTGTTGAAACAGCACCCCATCGAACTCAACCTGCTGGTCGATGACGAGAGCCGCACCCTCGACAAGGTCCGCGAGGGTCAGGCCTTTGGTGCGGTCAGCCTGCATCCCCAGCCGCTGGCGGGTTGCTGCGTCGACGAACTCGGTGAGATGAACTATCTGCTTACCGCCAGTCCCGCCTTCGTAGCCCGCCACTTCCCTCGCGGCCTGACTCGTGAGGCGCTGGCCAAGGCACCGGCGGTGGCGTTCGATCAGCGCGATGACATGCATGTGAGCTTTATGAGGGAACACTTCGGGCTGGAGCCGGGCGGTTATCCCTGCCATACGGTCCACTCGTCAGAGGCCTTCGTCGCCATGGCCGAACAGGGGTTGGCCTACTGTCTCATCCCCGAATTGCAGATAAGAGGCCAGCTGGCAGGCGGGTCACTACTCAACCTCAGTCCCGACCACGTCCTGACGGAACGCCTCTACTGGCACCGCTGGGTACTGGAAAAAGGGGTTCACAAGCAGCTCTCCCAACGCCTTATCGACCATGCCAGATCGCAGTTGAAACCACGCTGAGCAGGCCATTCACCTTGGCTTTGCAGGGCTAAAAACGTATAGTGCTGGGCGATCCTTCATCAGGTCTCCACCCAGGTTTTCACTTCAGGTTCCTCACTTATGTTCCAAGACAATCCGCTGCTGGCCCAGCTCAAGCAACAAATCCGCGAAAACATCCCGAAGAAAGAGGGTGTGATCCGCGCCTCGGACCGGGGCTTCGGCTTTCTGGAAGTCGATGAGAAGACCAGCTATTTCGTGCCGCCTCCCTACATGAAGAAGGTGATGCACGGTGACCGGGTGACCGCCCTGATCCGCACCGAAAAAGAGAAGGAAGTGGCCGAGCCGGATACCCTGCTGGAGCAGTCCGTCACCCGCTTCGTGGCCCGGGTCAAGATGTTCCGTGACCGCCTCAACGTGGTTGCCGACCATCCGCTGATCAAGGATGCCATCAAGGCCCGCGTCAAGAAGGGTCTGGATGAGAAAGAGTTCAAGGAAGGTGACTGGGTGGTGGCTACCCTCAAGCGCCACGCGCTGGTCGACGGCAACTTCTCGGCCGAGATCATCCAGAAGATCGCCGCCCAGGAAGATCACAATGTGCCCTGGTGGGTGGTGCTGGCACGCCACAATCTGGCCCAGGTCGAGCCGGCAGACTTGCCGGAGTGGAAGGTGATCGAAGAGGAAGATCTGCCCCGTCGTGACCTGACCAAGGTGCCCTTCTTCACCATCGACGGTGCCAAGACCAAGGATATGGACGATGCGCTGGCCATCACCAAGCTGGACAACGGCTGGGAGCTGCTGGTCGCCATCGCTGACCCGACCGCCTATGTGGCCGAAGGCAGCGAGCTGGACAAAGAGGCCGCCCAGCGCGCCTTTACCGTCTACATGCCGGGCCGCAACGTGCCGATGATCCCGCGCACCCTCTCCGATGAGCTCTGCTCCCTGAAAGAGGGCGAGGAGCGCAACACCCTGTGCGCCCGTCTGCTGATCGCCGAAGATGGTCTGCTGCTGGAGGAGACCGAGTTCTTCGCCGCCCGCATCTGCTCCCACGCCCGTCTCAACTACGACGACGTCTCCGACTGGGCCGAGCATGGCAAAGAGCTGTCTATCGACGCAGGCGTACTGGCCCAGCTGCCGCTGATGAAGGCGATGACCGAAGCACGCATCGCGTGGCGCACCGAGCATGCGCTGGTATTCCCGGATCGTCCCGACTACGACTTCGAGCTGGGCGAGAATGGCGAAGTGCTAGCTATCCACGTTGAGCCGCGCCGCATCGCCAACCGCATGGTGGAAGAGTCGATGATCGCCGCCAACATCTGCGCCGGTCGCGTGCTGGGCAAGAGCGTCGGTTACGGTATCTTCAACGTTCACACCGGCTTTGACGAAGAGTCCCTCGACGGCGCCATCGACCTGCTGAAGAGTGCCGAAGCCCCGTTCGAGCGCGACGAGATCGCCAGCCTCTCCGGCTTCTGTGCCCTGCGCCGCTGGATCGACAACCTCGACACCCGCTGGCTGGATGGCAAGATCCGCCGCTTCCAGAGCTATGCGCTGATGTCCTCCGAGCCGGGCGCCCACTATGGTTTGGGTCTGGATGCCTACGCCACCTGGACCTCCCCGATCCGTAAATACGGCGATATGGTCAACCATCGTCTGCTCAAAGCGGTCATCGCCGGCAAGACCCCAGGTGAGCGCCCGAGTCAGGAGCTCACCGAGCACCTGACCGCCTGCCGCCGCCTGCACCGCATGGTGGAGCGTGACATCGGCGACTGGCTCTATGTTCGCTACCTGAAAGCCGCGGCTGGCACCGATCAGGTATTCAACGCCGAGATCATCGACGTGATGCGTGCCGGTCTCAAGCTGCGTCTGCAGGAGAACGGCGCCGTGGTCTTCCTGCCTGCCCGCCATATTCTCGACAACAAGGATCGACTGGAGTGCAACTGGGACAACGGCCGCGTCTATCTGGACAAGACCGAAGTGGTCTACGAGCTCGGCCAGATCATCGAGGTGAAGCTGACCGAAGCGGTGGAAGAGACCCGCTCCCTTATCGCCAAACCGGCGGTAGATCTGGTACCGGGTCCGGCACCGGAAGCCCCGGCGACCGAGAGTGCGCCAGCCGATAGCAGTGAAACGACCGCTGAGACTGCCCCCAAGGCAGAATAAGCCACGTAGAATCATCTGATCTGCCCGAGAGCCCGCCATCGTGCGGGCTCTTTTTTGCCCGGCATCCCGCCCTACAAGCTGCCATATATACCGTTATGGCACACAGTTCTATCCACGATTGGCAGAGAACGCAGTGAATGTCTCCACCAGCAGGGCTGAAAGCAACCGTTATGTGCACTGCCTCTCCTTTCTGACATATTAATCAAGGAGAAATATGTCTATACTCGCTTGGGTACAATCCAAGGGATATTGGTATGCAGGAATGGGACCCGGAACACTTCACCAACTTCGCTCAGTTATGCGAAGTGAGCCTCGCCACCATCCGTGAAAAGACCGATGCCGAACGCCTCTACCTCTGGCTGAAAGCCCCCGAACCGCAACTCTACAGCTTTCAGCTCGATCACGGGCTGACCACGCTTGATCTCGCCCATCTCGGTCAACTGACCCTGCCCCACCACCTGATCGACAAGGCGATGGAGAAGGGACAACTGGTGATCGAGCAGCTCCAAGCACCGCCTGATCCCGGCGAAAATGTGGAGCCCGCCCAGCCGCAGTTACGCGCCTGTTTCCCTCTCAAGCGTCACATGAAACTGGAAGGGGTCATCTATCTGGAGACCCGCCGCCGCATCGATCGCCTCTCCTCCCACCAGCGTCAGGGCATCCAGCTCCTTATCCACTATCTGACTGCCGAGCTCAGCAATCACCTGCTCTCCAGCCAGGTCAATCAGGAGCGGGACCAGCGGCTCCATACCCAGACCGATCTGGTACAGAGTCAGGCACTGCAAGGATCCTTCCTCACCATGTTGCAGGCGCTGCACATGGTCAGCGTCACCCTCTCCCGCAGTCGCAGCGAGAACGATCTGCTGCGGGATGCCGTGCTGCTGGCCCGCAAGGAGCTGCAGTTCGATCGGGTCGCCATCTTCCTGATCGAACCCGATGGCAAGACCATGCGCGGCACCTGGGGCACCAGCGAGGACGGTGAGCTGATGGATGAACACAACTTCATCAGCCCCATTCCGGATCACCCCACGGTGCAAGAGGCGCTCAGGCGCAAGGATTACGTGCTGGTGATGGAAGATACCCCCCTCTACTACGAGAAGCAGCAGGTGGGCCGTGGCTGGAACGCCATGATATCGCTGTGGGATGGCACCACCCCCATCGGCTGGATCGCCGCCGACAACCTGCTCTGGCACCGTCCGCTCAAGGCCTATCAGAGCGAGATCTTCAAACAGTACGCCGCCATTCTGTCACAACTGCTGATCCGCCAGCGTACTCAGGAGCAGTTGGAAACCCTCAACCGCCAGCTGGAGGCCCGGGTCGCCGAACGCACCATGCAGCTGGCCGAGACCAACCGTGCGCTGGAAGAGGCCAATCACCGCCTCTCCCTGCTGTCGCTGGAAGATCCCCTCACCGGCATCGCCAACAGGCGCCAGTGGGACATCACCATGCAGCGGGAGTGGGAGTGGGCACGGCGCACCCAGAACCTGCTGGCGGTATTGATGATCGACGTCGACGAGTTCAAGGCCTACAACGACCACTTCGGCCATGCCAAGGGGGATCTCTGCCTGCAACAGGTGGCCCATGTGCTGCGGGATGCAGAGCGGCGCTGCACCAATCTGGTCGCCCGTTACGGCGGGGAAGAGTTCGTCATTCTGCTCTGCGCCCCCCAACCCGGTGAGGCCGAACAGCTGGCCGGACGGATCCACGATGGTCTTGCCCGCTTGAAAATGCCCCATCCCGCCTCGCGGGTTGCTGATTTCATTACGGTTAGCATAGGCTTTAGCTATCTGGTTCCCTCCCAGGACGGAGCATGGCAGACCCTGACTGAACAGGCTGACCAGGCGCTCTACCACGCCAAGTCGCAAGGGAGGGCCCGCACTCTGGCCTATCGGTGATCCCATGCTGTTGCGTCGCTACCCTATCTTCAATCGTCGCCTGGCTCTGGTGGCCTACGGCATCGACTATCAGCTAAGCTCACCGGCCGAATGGCCTTCACTGGCGCAACATTGCCGCCTGCTGGCGCAGGGGCGTCAATATCTGGTGCCCTTCACCCACGAACAGCTCGATGAACAGCGTCCCCTGCTGCTGGATCAGGACGCGATCCCGCTGGTTGAAGCCTCCAGTGAACGCCAGCCCAACTCGTTCCCGGTGCTTGAGCAGTGGCGCGACAGCCGGCGCAGACTGGCGGTGCATGGCGCCAACCGCGATCCACGCTGGCTCGGTGCCAGCCGCCTGCTGGTGTACTGGATGGGGGAAGAGGGGATCTGTCAGCCCACCGAACACAAGCGGATGGCGCTGAACATCGAAACCTGGGCGGATTTTCTCCCGCTGCGGGAGGCGGGGGTCGACTTCTTTGCCGGCGGCTTTCTCGCCCGTCCGGAGCTGGTCAATCAGCGGGCCAACCAGCCCGATATGGCGCTGGTACAGCAGATCCTCCAGCTCATCTGCCACGAAGAGTTCTCCTTCGCCCAGGTAGCCCGCCTGCTGGAACAGGATGCCTGGCTGCCCGGCCTGCTGCTCACCTACGTCAACGCCCCCGGCTTCGATCATGCCGCCCCCATCACCTCGGTGCCCCGCGCCCTCTCCTATCTGGGGGAGCAGGAGATCCGCAAGTTCGTACTGATCAACGGTCTGGCCCGGGTAAGCCAGCACATGCCGGAGGCCTGCACCCGCATGGCCATCGCCCGCGGCCGCTTCTGCGAGTTGATTGCCCTCACCGCCCTCGGTAAAGCAGAGGCAAGCTGGGCCTTTCTGGTGGGACTGGTGCTCGATGGATCCCTGCTGTCGGAACCGCTGATGGCCCACCTGCCCAAGAGCGTGCAGCGCGCCATCGAACTGCATGAAGGGCCACTCTTTCATCTATTTCAGCTGGTCAGCACCTATGAACAGGGCAACTGGGCCCTGCTGGAACAGCTTGCCCCCAAATATCAACTCGATCCGGCCCAGCTAACCCCCGTCTATTTTCAGTCACAAATGTGGGGGCAAGCGTTTCTCACCAGCTAGGTGATGGCGAGGCGGGGAGCCACTGGCTAGAATGGGCTCCCTTTTTTCAGAGACTGACCCGCACCATGACGCTTTCCGGATTCCAAGGCCTGGTCTTTGACCTTGATGGCACCCTGGTCGACTCCATGCCGCTGCACCTCGCCGCTTGGGAACATACCGCCCGCGAGTTTGGCTTTCACTTCGATGCCGACTGGTTCTATGAGCTGGGTGGCATGCCGAGCCGCAAGATAGCCCTGCTGGTCGCACAGGAGCAGCAGATCCCCCTCGATCCGCTCGAAGTCACCCGCTGCAAGACCGCCCACTATGTGGCCAACCTGCACAAGGCGACCGTCTTTCCGGCCATGCAGGCGCTGGTCGAGCGCTATCATGGCGTCATCCCGATGGGGATCGGCACCGGCTCGCCTCGCGTCAACGCCGAGGCAGTGCTGCGCAACACCGGGCTGGATCGCTACTTCTCCGTGGTGGTCACCGCAGACGATGTGGAGTTGCACAAGCCCAATCCGGACACCTTCCTGCTGGTCGCCAGCAAGCTGGGGGTCGCTCCATCAGGCTGTCTGGTGTTTGAAGATACCGGTATCGGGGTACAGGCCGGAGAAGCGGCGGGTATGCAGACCTGCATGGTCAAAGAGGGTCAACCAGTCGGCATAAAGGCGTAGTGCGGAAAAAAATATCGCCCTGCAAGGGGCGATAACCGGAACCGACTCTCATACGGGACATGAATGAAAATGAGAGCAGGTTCCGTCAGCCGCTGACGCAGGGCGCGTCAACGGGGAGTGCGGGGCAGACGATTACTCGTTGTTGCCGCCGCCCTGATTGTCGTCATAACGACCCGGCGCACCGTGGGGGCGCGGCGCCATGGAGACACGCGGCTTGCGAGCACGCTGGATGTTCACCTGCGGACGGCCGGTGTGCATGGCGATAGTGGAGATCTTGGCCTTGTAGACCAGCTGCTGGTTACCATGAGCATCGGTCAGCAGCACGCTGTACTGGTCGAACCCGCTGATGGTGCCTTCCAGCTTGATGCCGCTCACCAGAAAAATAGCGACCTGACTGCGGTTCTTGCGCAACCAGTTGAGGGCAGAATCTTGCCCGTTCCCGAGGGAGAAGGCTTGCTCAATCGTGGAGTAGCTGGGGGATTCAGTTGTCATAAATTATTGTCCCGCGGAAAAAAAGTGGCGTTTGATTGTGCTAAATGGGCACTGGCTTGTCAAAGTCATTCTCACTCCCGCCAGCAATAGCGCCCTCCGGGGGCTGGTCGCTGACCAGCACAACTGCGATAATCGCCAGCTCTGGCTCTACCACGGGCCTTATCTGGGGTTTTATCTTGCATCCGGTTTCACACCAACACCACACCACCTATGTCCATGATGCCACTGCCTGCGAAGAGTGTGACCTGCTGATACCGGCCACACCGCTCGAGGTGGGACAGGCCAGCTGCTGCCCCCGTTGCGGACACACACTGAGTCGCCACCTGCCACAGCAGGAGTTGCGGCCGATCTCCTACGGGTTCGCGGCACTTATCATGTTCGTGCTCGCCAATGCCTTTACCTTTATGTCCTTCTCGGCCAAAGGGGTGGGCCAGGAGATGACCTTTTTGCAGAGCATCACCACCCTGGTGGATGAGGGCTATCTGTTTCTCGGCGCGGTACTGAGCCTGACCCTGATCGGCCTGCCGCTGGTTTATATGGGCTCCATCATGCTGGTGCTGTGGCGGATCGATAAAGATCTGCACAGCAATGCCCTGCGCTCCCTCGGCCGTCTGCTCTGCCGGATCAAACCCTGGCTGATGGTGGATGTCTTTCTGGTGGGGGTGCTCATCTCGCTGGTCAAGCTGATGGGAATGGCCGACATCAAGATGGGGCTGTCATTCTGGGCTTTCGTCGGTTACACCGTGCTGCTCATCAAGATGATCTCCTCGCTGGATCAGATGTGGCTGTGGCAGCGACTGTTCGGCCCGACCGAGGCGCGGGAGATCGACCCGGAAGCGGGCGCGCTGGAATCAGGTCTGGTGGGCTGCCACATCTGTGGCGCTCTGAGCGAGGTGGGTAGCCACAGCTGCTCCCGCTGCGGCGGCAAGCTGCATGCGCGCAAGCCGGGCGGCCTGAACCGTACCTGGGCGCTGCTGTTTACCTCCGCCATTCTCTACATTCCGGCCAACGTCTATCCCATCATGGATACAGTGTTTCTCGGTGATGACAGCCCCTCCACCATTCTCGGCGGTGTGGTGCTGCTCTGGGCCATGGGCTCCTACCCCATAGCGGCGGTGATCTTTTTCGCCAGCGTGGTGGTGCCACTGGTGAAAATACTGGCGCTATTCTGGCTTTGCTATATGGTGCAGCGCGGCAATGTCACCTCCCCCCTCGGCAAGCTCAAACTCTATCGCATGACCGAATTTGTCGGACGCTGGTCGATGATCGACGTCTTCGTGGTGGCCATTCTGGCGGGCCTGATCCGGCTCGACAATCTGATGACCATCTATCCCGGCCCTGCGGCCGTCGCATTTGCAGGTGTGGTGCTGATCACCATGGTCGCCGCCATGAGTTTCGACTCCCGCCTGATCTGGGATTTACAACAAGGAGAACGCGAACGTGAGTGAGCGTAAAAAAAGGTGGAAACCGGGCTCTGACTTTCTGAGCTCTGCCGCCGCAATCTGGATGGTGCCCCTGCTGGCGCTGTTCATCGGTCTCTGGATGCTGTTCCAGCACTGGTACTCCCAGGGCCCCAGCTTCACCCTGACAGTCGCCACTGCCGAGGGCATAGTCGCTGGCAAGACGGTGATCCGCTCCCGCGAAGTGGACGTCGGCCGCATCGAGGCCGTCGAGCTGAGCGATGACTATAGCCATGCCGTGCTGAAAGGACGGCTGACCAATGCCGCCTCCGGCATGCTGCGCGGTGACAGCCAGTTCTGGGTGGTCAAGCCCAGAGTGGGCCGTGAAGGGGTATCGGGTCTGAGCACCCTGCTCTCCGGCGCCTATATCGAGCTCGCCCCCGGCAAGAAAGGTCGGGCGCGGGATGAATACGCCATGCTCGACAAACCGCCGCTCGCCTCCCTCGATGCCAAGGGGCTGCGCCTCACCCTCAGCAGTCGCGACACCCGCGCGCTGGGTGAAGGCTCCCCCATCAACTATCAGGGCTTCACCATAGGCCAGGTGGAAGAGGCGAAGTTCCTGCCGGAAAAGAGCGAGATGCAGTATCAAATCTTCATCCACGCCCCCTATGACATTCTGGTGAGCAGCAACTCCCGCTTCTGGATGACCCCGGGCTTCGAGGTCTCCATGAGCAGCGAGGGGATGAAGGTGAAGATGGATTCGCTGGAGAGCCTTATCGATGGCGGCATCACCATGGGGCTGCCACCCGGCTGGGCCCCTGGCGAGCCGGTCAAACAGATGGAAGGGTTCACTCTGTTCCAGGATGAGGCGAGCGTGCTGGCCGGTAGTCTGGATCAGTTCATCGACTACGTCTTCCTGTTCGATGACAACGTGGGTGGCCTGCACCCCGGCGCGGCGGTGCAGTATCGCGGCATTCGGGTCGGTACCGTCATCTCCGCCCCCTACCTCATCGAGGACAAGGGCGTGCAGATCTTCAAGAGCCGCCAGATCCCGGTGCTGGCTCGCATCGAGGTGCAGCGCCTCTCCCACCGCTATGCCAAGGCGGAGAAAGATCAATGGCGCGCCCTGTTCGGCAAGCAGTTCAAGGAGGGGTTGCGTGCCAGCCTCAAGACCTCGAGCCTGCTGACCGGCGGCAAGATCATCGACCTCAACTTCTATCCGGACGCGCCACGTTTCGAGCAGGCCAAGCTGGCCGGTTATCAGGTCTTCCCCACCGTGCAGGGCGGGCTGGATCAGATCGAGCGCAAGGTGAACCTCATCCTCGACAAGTTTGTCGACATGGACATGGCGACCACCCTGACCAAGGTCAACGGGTCACTCACCACCCTGGATGGCACCCTGAAGAACATCAGTGCAGTCAGCGCCAACCTGAACAAGCTCACTGCCAAGGATTCCACCCAGCAGCTGCCGGCCTCGCTCAACGAGAGCCTCAAACAGTTGCAGGAGACCTTGCAGGCCTATGATGCCCAGTCGCAGACCAATCAGGACCTGCGCCAGTCGGTGCAGACCCTCAATCAGTTGATGCGCGAACTGCAGCCGCTGGTGCACTCCCTCAACGAGCAGCCCAGCTCGCTGATCTTCGATCGCGCGCATCCATCGGACCCTGAGCCCAAGCGAGGCAAACAATGAAAAAAGAGATCCTGACGCTGGCCCTGCTGGGCCTGCTGGTGGGTTGCAGCAGCCAACCAAGCCTGCACTACTACTCGCTCGATGCCGATAGTCAGCAACCCGTGACGGCCCCGGCCCAACCGCAGCACCAGTTGGTGCTGCGCCCGGTGGCGCTGGCCAGCCAGCTCGACCGGATCAGTCTGGTCTATCAGCTGGAAGGGCAAGAGCTGCACTTCACCGAGTACCATCGCTGGGCCGGTGCGCTGGACGATCAGCTCAACCAGCTCACCCTCAATGGCCTCTCCACCCGCCTGCCGGGCTGGGTGGTACGGCAGGATGGCGCCCGCAAGGGGCCGGTGCTGACCATTCTGGTGGAGCGCTTTCAGGGCCGTCATGACGGCAGCGCCGTGCTGAGCGGTCGCTGGCGCCTGCTGGCGGAAGATGGCACCGTGCTGCGCGATGCCCCCTTCCGTCAGGAGCGGGTACTGCCGGCCGATGGCTACAACGCACTGGTGAACGAGCTGGGTCAGGGCTGGCAACAGCTGCTCGACCAGATCGCCGCCGAGGTGCGCAAGCAGGGTTGAGCACATCAACCTGCGAGTATCAGATAGAAAAAAACGACGCCAGCTGGCGTCGTTTTTTATGGGCAAGAGTCGGGAGCGACTTATGCCTTGGCAGGCAGGCTCAGGCGGGCAACCGCTTCCACATGCATGGAGTGCGGGAACATATCTACCGGTTGCACCTCATCCAGCACGAAACCCTGTTTGACCAGCCAGGCAAGATCGCGGGCCAGGGTCTGCGGATTGCAGGAGACATAGACCAGACGACGGGGCGCCATGGCGACCAGGGTCTGCAGTACAGCCTTGTCACAGCCTTTGCGTGGCGGATCCATCACCACCACATCAGCGGTCACACCCTGGGCGTGCAGTTCAGGCATCAGCTGCTCGGCCTTGCCGACGTGGAATTCGGTGTGCTCGATGCTGTTGAGGGCGGCGTTGCGACGGGCATCGCTGATGGCGCTCTCCACCGACTCGATCCCGACGACCTTGGCGGCCTTGCCAGCCAGGAACAGGGAGATGGTGCCGATACCGCAATAGATGTCGAACACCGTCTCGTTGCCGGTCAGCTCGGCATACTCGAGGGCACTGGAGTAGAGCACATTGGTCTGGGTCGGGTTGTTCTGGAAGAAGGAGAGCGGCGAGATCTCGAATTCGAGTTCGTGGATCTTGTCGCGGATCACCCCTTCGCCCAACAGCACCCGGTTGGTGGCGCCCAGAATGCGGTTGGTGCGCTCATCGTTGATGTTCTGCACCAGGGTAGTGACCGGCAGATCGCTTAAGCTCGCCAACAGCTCGGCTTCGAACGGCAGCTCCTCGCCCAGGGTCACCAGCACCACCATCAGTTCGCCGCTCTTGAAGCCCTTGCGGGTCATCAGGTTACGCACGCAGCCACTGTGGTTTACTTCGTCATAGGCGGCGATGTCGTGCTCGCGCATCCAGTTGCGCACCCGGGCGTTTAGCTCGACGTGCAGCGGATCCTGCACCGCACAGTCATCGGCGGTGATGAGATCGTGGGAGTGCTTGCGATAAAAACCGATCTCGGCACCGGCGTCACAGCCACGCACCGCATATTGCGCCTTGTTGCGATAGGCGAACGGGCTCTCCATGCCAAGGATATCCTTGACCGGCGTGTCACCCAGCCCAGCCTGCTCCAGTGCGCTCTGCACCAGCGCCTGCTTGAGCTTGAGCTGGGCCGGATAGGCCAGCGGACGTACCTGACAGCCACCGCACTCGGTGTTGGGGCAGAAATCGGCAACCCGATCGGCGGAGGGCTGGAGCAGCTCGGCAACCTTGCCGTGCAGATAGTTCGGCTTGACCTCGGTCAGCTCCACCAGCGCCTGTTCACCGGGCAGCAGACCTTCGACAAACAGGGGGCGATCGAACAGGCGTCCTTTGCCATCTCCTTTGTCGGTCAGTTCCAGGATCTCGATCTGGTGTTGATGTCCCACTAACGGCATGAGCGGCTCCAAAAGTACTAAAAATGGGGGGTGATGAACGCGGCAGAGCCATGCCCATCGAGAAAAGGTGGCAGAGTTTAGCGGAGATCCGGCCAAATTGCAGGCATAAAAAGCCTGCTTGTTGCAATGGTCATTACTCCTGGCCATCTGCCGGGCGTGGCCACCTTTCGGGTTGCGGCAAATTTAGCCCTTGGGCCGCAACGCCCAGCCTGTTAAAATTCCGCCCTTGAAATTATCCTGGGCCCCGCGCCCGTTCTAGCTAAGGTCTACCGCGATGCGTACCAGCCAATATCTGCTTTCCACTCTCAAGGAAACCCCCTCCGACGCTGAAGTTGTCAGCCACCAGCTGATGCTGCGCGCCGGGATGATCCGTAAACTGGCCTCCGGCATGTATGCCTGGTTGCCAACCGGTCTGCGGGTACTGAAGAAAATCGAGAACATTGTTCGCGAAGAGATGAACAATGCTGGTGCCGTCGAAGTCTCCATGCCGGTGGTACAACCCGCCGAGCTGTGGCAGGAGTCCGGCCGCTGGGATGATTACGGTCCCGAGCTGTGCCGTCTGACCGACCGTCACAACCGTCCCTTCGTGCTGGGCCCGACCCACGAAGAGGTGATCACTGCGCTGGTACGTTACGAAGTGAACAGCTACAAGCAGCTGCCGCTCAACCTCTACCAGATCCAGACCAAGTTCCGCGACGAAGTGCGCCCCCGTTTCGGCGTGATGCGCGGCCGCGAATTCCTGATGAAGGATGCCTACTCCTTCCACATCGACAAAGAGTCTCTGGTCGATACCTACGAGAAGATGCACGCCGCCTACTGCAAGGCGTTCACCCGCATGGGTCTGAACTTCCGTCCGGTGCAGGCCGATACCGGCTCCATCGGTGGTACCGGCTCCCACGAATTCCAGGTGCTGGCCGAGAGCGGTGAAGACTTGATCGCCTTCTCCGATAGCTCCGATTACGCCGCCAACATCGAGATGGCCGAAGCGCTGGCACCGGCTGGTGAGCGCGCTGCCGCCACCGCAGCCCTGACCAAGGTTGCCACCCCGAACGTCCACACAATCGACGAAGTGGCCGCTTTCCTGAACGTGGCACCGACCGCCATCGCCAAGACCCTGCTGGTACTGGCAGAGGAAGATGAGCACGGCAAGCAGGCCGTTATCGCGCTGGTACTGCGTGGCGACCACGAGCTGAACGAAATCAAAGCCGAGAAGCTCTCTGGCGTTGCCAATCCGCTGACCTTCGCCAACGACGAGCAGATTAAAGCAGCCGCCGGTTGCGATGCAGGTTCCATCGGTCCGGTCGGCTTTGCCGGTCGCATCATCGTCGATCGCAGCGCTGCCCATCTGGCGGACTTCGTCTGCGGCGCCAACGAAACCGGCTTCCACCTGACCGGTGCCAACTGGGATCGCGACATCGCTACCTACGAAGTTGCCGACCTGCGCAACGTGGTAGAAGGCGACCCGAGCCCGTGTGGCCAGGGCAAGCTGCTGCTCAAGCGCGGTATCGAAGTGGGCCACATCTTCCAGCTGGGTACCAAGTACTCCGAAGCAATGAAGGCGAGCGTGCTGAACGAAGCTGGCAAGTCCGTCACCATGGAGATGGGTTGCTACGGTATCGGGGTTTCCCGTCTGGTTGCTGCCGCCATCGAGCAGAACAACGACCAGTACGGCATCATCTGGCCGGACGCCATCGCCCCGTTCGAAGTAGCCATCGTGCCGATGAACATGCACAAGTCCGAACGCGTGGCCGAGCAGGCACAACAGTTCTACGCCGAGCTGAAAGCCGCTGGTGTGGACGTGCTGTTCGACGACCGTAAAGAGCGCCCGGGCGTGATGTTCGCCGACATGGAGCTGCTGGGCATCCCGCACGCCATCGTCATCGGCGATCGCGGTCTGGACAACGGCGTGGTGGAGTACAAGTGCCGCCGCACCGGCGAGAAGCAGGAAGTGGCCATCAGCGACATCATCGCCATGCTCAAGGCCAAGCTGGGCCGTTAATCAGCCTTGATTTTAAAGGAGATGGATATGGTTTCGAAATATTCCGGTGAGCTTTATTACGAAGCCATATCTCAAGATAAGTTAGTCTTTGAGACGTTCGTAATCCGTGGTTCACATCTTAGTATTCAGGGCTATGAGTTAAGTGCGTCTCATGGTCGGTGGGAATTTAACTGCCAAGCTGAATGTGATGCCACAGATCCATCCCTTTTCTTATCAACCCCATTTAGGTTCGTACAATCAGGTGTGCTATCGGACAAAGAATGGCAACTGAAGCTAACCTTATCTGGCAACACGGAATGCGATCCTTACCTTGAATTAATGGGGGAAATATTCAACAAATCGGAACGGGGCTTGCTCGAAGGAGAAATTGAACGTATATCTAATTAAGAAAAAACGCGCCAATCGGCGCGTTTGTTCTTTTCCTATCCGGCACAGGAACCAAAGTAGGTGGACTAGGCGTTACGACCGATAAAGAGGTCAGTCACGTGGCAGCTGCTTCTGGCTTCCAGTGCGTCGAGCATATAGGCCGCCGCATCTTCCGGGGTCATGAAGCCACTCGGGTCGACGTAATCCGAGTTGTCCCAGAATTCGCTGCGGATCCCGCTCGGATAGAGATTGACCAGCCGCAGTGGCGAGCCTTTCAGCTCGGCGCGCAAGGATTCGAGAAAGCCGCGCATCCCCCATTTGGAGGCGCAGTAGAGGCTCTCGTTAGCCTTGCCCACCTGAGCGGCGGAGGAGAGCACATTGGCCAACACTCCGCCTTTCTCACCGATAAGCCGCACCGTCTGCTGGGCCACCAGAATGGTGGAGATGAGATTGCTCTCCACCACCCGGCGGATCTGCTCGGCGGTGTAGACACCGACCGGGCCAAACTCGCCCACCCCGGCGCAGTGGATCACCATGTCGGGCTGCCCGCCCCACTCCACCGCTGCAGCGAAGGCGACGTCGACCTCTTCATGGTGCGCCAGATCGGCCGCGATGCCGATCACCGCGCTGCCGAGCAGTTGCTCCTGCTCCTGCAGTCGCTGATAACGGCGCCCCATCATGGAGACCTGATGGCCCCGCTCAACCAGTCCGATAGTCAGCGCCCGGCCGAGACCGGAACCGGCACCTGTCACTATGATGTGGCCCATTATCGCTCCTCGTCGTCAGTCGACGGTCAGATTAGAAAGTGAATTCGCCGCCCATGAACCAGCCATCAACAGACTGGTCGATATTGGCGAAGTCGACCTTGGCTTCACGCCAGCCGGCACGCAGCTTGATCGGCATGGAGGAGAACTTGTAGGAACCACCCAGACGGTAGTCATAGTTGTCCGCATCGTGAGTGCGCAGATCGCCGAAGAAGGCGATGCCGGTGCCCGGGATCTTCACTTCGCTGCCGGCATAGGCCATCAGGGTATCTTCGTCATAACCCTTGCGACCGAAGTAGACCTGCTCGCCATCGTAGTGACGACCGGTCATACCCAGATCGATCTTGAACAGATCGTTGTTGAACAGACGGTAGTAGAGGCTCAGATCGTAGGCGGTCAGATCGTTCTTGAAGTTACCGCCGGAGGTGCTGAAATCGGAGACTTCAAACTTGGCGTTCGGCAGGAAGATGATGCCGTGTTCCAGTTGCAGATAGCCGTTCCAGTTGTAGCTGTCGTCATAGCTGCCATCAGCACTGGTGCCATAAGCCTGACCACTGCCCTTGGCGGCCCATACGTCGGCACCGGCGGCAAAACGCCAGTCGTCAGCGGCCATGGCACTCTGGCTGCACAGAGCCAGCACAAAACCGGCAATCAGCGTCTTTTTCATTACGTCACTTCCTCTTGCATACATGGAAAAGAGCACTATTTTACTCGGTGCAGCCAAAATACCCAGCGTCAATCCTGAACAAACGACGACAAATGTCAGTGCTTCATATGCTTCATCTCTGCCATCGGCTCAATCGGCTTCACCGGCAGTGACAGATCCAGCTTCTGACCATCATCCATGGCGAGGGTGAGCGGGAAAGGAATCTGCTCGGAGAGCGTGCCCACCTCGAACAGCATGATGTGCAGGCTGCCCGGTTTCAGCGCCGCCTCGCCCTTGGCCGGGATCTCGATATTCTCGACCTGACGCATCTTCATCACACCATTTTCGTGCAGGTGGGTGTGCAGCTCGGCACGCTCGGCCGCAGCAGAAGCCGCAGCCACCAGCTTGACCGGCTGGTCGGCGTCATTCTTCAGCACCATAAAGGCGGCAGTGTTGGGGGAACCCGGCGGCAACAGCCGCACATAACCGTCGACAGCCTCGACCTTGGCTAGTGCAGGCGCCGTCATACCCAGAACCAGCAGAGAATAAAACGCACGTTTAAACATGGTTGAAATCCTTTTATGATGTTGTTAAACGGCGCCAAGGTTACCCCAGCAGCAACCTTTTTTGCACCTTTCAATAACAAGGATTTAGACATGGCCCCCATTCTCATTGCCGAGCAGCAGGATGGCTTGCTCACCTTGACCCTCAACCGCCCCGACAAGCGCAATGCCCTCAATACCGAGCTCTATAAGCAACTGGTGGCAGCGCTGCGAGAGGCGGCAGCCGATGAGGAGGTGCATGTCCTGCTGTTGCAGGGGCAGCAGGATTGCTTTACCGCGGGCAATGATCTGGCCGACTTTATGGGCAAGAGCGCGCTGGAGCCCGACGACCCCATACTGCAGTTCCTCCACACTCTGGCCGATTTCCCCAAACCTGTGGTCGCCGCTGTTGCAGGCCCGGCGGTGGGGATCGGCACCACCATTCTGCTGCATTGCGATCTGGTCTATCTGGGGGATAACGCCCGCTTGCAGCTCCCCTTTGTCGAGCTGGGGCTGGTGCCGGAGTTTGCCTCCAGCCTGCTGCTGCCGCGTCTGGTGGGGCACCTCAAGGCGGCGGAGCTGTTGCTGCTGGCCGAGGCGATGGATGCCGAGGAGGCGCTACGGCTCGGGCTGGCCAACAAGGTGGTGGCGGCAGATCTCTTGCTCGCCTTTGCCCGCGAGCAGGGGCTGAAGCTGGCGGCCAAGCCGCCCAGAGCGCTGCAAAAGAGCAAGGCGCTGCTGAAACAGGAGCTCAAACAGGCGGTGCACTTTGTCATCGATCTAGAGGCGCGCGCCTTCGCCCAGGCACTGCAAGGGGAAGAGGCGCAGCAGCGGATCGCCCAGAAACTCAAACGGCGGGGCTGAGCCGCGCCCACATCCGTTCAGTTGAGGCGAAAACGGCCGATCAGCTCGCAGCCCTGCACCTTGTCCTGCAGCTGGATCAGCCGGGCAATTTCCGGATTGGGGTGACGCTTGAGAAACGCGAGCAGGGCTCCTCGACAGCAACCCAACTCGCTGAGCAGCGCCTCGCACTCCCGGTTGGGGCATTGTGGCACCAGCGCAGTGACCAGCTCGGAGGCGAGTTTCAGGTAGCGCAGCTCGTAAGTCGGCTCATCCATCGCCCGCCAGAAGTCGGCCAGCCGGTGACAGGTGGCGACTCGCATGGTGGCCAGTTCGGTCAACTCGACCTGAGTCATCTCGTAAACATCCCCCAGCGCCTGCTGATAAAAGCAGATCGCCGCTCCCAGCGAACCGGCCTGCCAGGCACGCTCCGCCTCCAGCATGTATCGTTGCCAACTTTGCGGTGTCATCTCGCTCTCCCGAGTCCGTCATGGTGGGAGTGTTATCATGGCTAATTGAGAATAAATATCAACCAGAGGGTTAGTGCAGGATCTCTGCGCAACCTTGGCAAACCCGGCGCCCGACCTTATGATCTTGCCCTTGCCCCGCCTTCTTTGGAGCCCCACAATGCGACCACGCCTCCCGCAGATACTGGGCTGCTCCCTGCTCTGCGTGCCCCGCATGCTGGTCTGGATCTATTAGCTGCGCTCCATCGAGCGCAACCAATTAAATCCATTCAACAAAGGAGTACCAGGATGAAAACCTGCCAGCACTGGTCACAGGTCGAATACCTGCATCTGACGGTCAGCAACCCCAACATCCGCCTCAAGGGGCAACATAGCTACTACTCGGGTGCCTGGGATGGCCCCTTCGAACAGGAGGTGGTGCGTTACCTCTATGGCGACAGCTTCAGCCGCCATCCCGATACCGGCTGGGAGCCGCTCTGGCATATCGACCAGCTCCATATCGGTGACTACGTGCAGATCGCCGCCGGGGTGAAGATCATCATGGGCGGCAACCACACCCACAACACCGCCTTCATCAGCACCTATCCGTTTGCTGATCTGGAGGCGCTAAAGCGCAGCTACCGCCCTGCCGGCGATACCCGCATCGGCAACGATGTCTGGATCGGTATGGAGGCGATGATCATGCCCGGCGTCACCATCGGCGACGGCGCCATCATCGCCGCCCGTTCGCTGGTCAATCAGGATGTGCCGCCCTATGCCATGGTGGCGGGCACCCCGGCCAGGGTTCTGCGAATGCGCTTTGGCGAGGAGGAGATTGCCCGGCTACAGGCCCTCGCCTGGTGGGATTGGCCGGATCAACAGGTCAACGATCTGCTACCGCAGATCCAGCAAGGTGACGTCGCCCTGCTTGAACAGGCGGCTGCCCGCTGGGCGGAGCGCCATGAGTGACCACTGCTAACCGGTAGCTGACAGCAGGAGGGCGACCCCGGTGTCGCCCTCTTTTATCTCCGACATGCTCTGGATGCCGACATCGCACATCCACTCACTGCGCGCTTTTGGACTGGTTGAGGCTGCACTGCTTGCCGGGATAACCGGGTAGCTCCTTGGCATCGCTGCCGCAGGCGAGCCGTTTGGCCTGTTGCAGGCGGGCCGCCAGATTGGCGCTGTCCACCGGCATCCACTGCATCTGCTTGCCGAGCCAGCTGGCCCAGGCAAACTCGACGAAATAGACCTGTTTGTCCTTGCGAAAGTAGCCCGCATTCTGCAGCAGTCCGGCGAGGGTGCGATAGGGGTAATCAGGCAGCTTGTCGATACTGGTCGGCAACTGCTCCGGGGTCAGCGGCTGTCCCTTCTCATCCTTGAGCCAGGCCCAGTGGTTGTTCTGCATCTGGCTCCAGAAGTTGGCCTTGTCCTGCAGACGGCCAATCACCTTGACCCGGGCATCCTTGACGCCCTGCTGCCACAACGCCTTGGTGAGATGGTGGCGGTCCACCAGCCAGTAGCTGCCATCCGGCGCAATCACCACGGGGATCTCTTTCTTTTTCATCAACTTGTCGAGCTGCTTTGCGCTCATGCCGGCCAATGCGGCCTGGGTCTCATCAACCTGGATCTGGCCGACGCCCCCCTGAGTCGGGTGCAAGGCATCGATGCCGATCTCGCACCAGTTGCCCACCGCCGTGTCGCTCTGGCACGGGGCCAACGCCCAGGCACTCTGGCTCAACACACAGGCCAGCAATAACCATGCTTTCATCGTTTGACACTCCTCACCACATTGAACTGCACAGACGCCGGGAACGCTCTTCTACCCCGATTGGGAGTGAGAGTCGAATGCTGGCGGTCAGACCAGCAAACGGGATATCATGATTTCCCATCTGTCGGCGATATTTTCTCGCCGAGTTTTCTCCCCGCTTCACACTATTTGAAGGATCCGACCCATGAAAGGATGGAGCCCCTTGCTGGCCCTGCTGGGCTGTGCTGCTGTCCAGGCTGCCGATATTCCCGCCGGAACACAACTCGCCGCCGAGCAGATTGTCGTTCGCCACCTCAAGGATGAACCTGCGAGCCTGAGCCCGCTCAAGCTGGTCGGCCTGCCGGAGTTGCAGGTACTGCGGGATCTGTTCGAGGGGCTGCTGACCCAGGGGCCGGATGGCAAACCGGTTGCCGGGGTAGCGGCCAGCTGGGAAAACAAGGGCAACCAGTTCTTTACCTTCCATCTGCGCCCGGATGCGCGCTGGTCCAACGGCGATCCGGTCAAGGCAGGCGACTTCGTCTACGGCTGGCGCAAGCTGGTCGACCCGAAAGAGGCGGCCACCTTCGCCTGGTTTGCCCAACTGGCCCGTTTCGACAAGGTGGACGAGATAGTCGCTGGCAAATTGCCTGCCAGCGAGCTGGGGGTCAAGGCCCTCGATGACCACACCCTGCAGGTGACCCTCTCCCAGCCGGTGCCCTACTTCCTGAACCTGCTGAGCCACCCCAGCCTGTCGCCGCTCCATCAAGCCAGCATCGAGCAGTACGGCAACCTGTGGACCCAACCCGGCAAACTGGTGGGCAACGGTGCCTTTGTGCTGAACAACCGGGTGGTCAACGAGAAGCTGGAGCTGACCCCCAACCCTTATTACTGGGATCGGGCCCATACCGTATTGACCAAGGTGCTCTTCATGCCTATCAATCAGGAGAGCGCGGCCACCAACCGCTATCTGGCGGGCAATCTGCATATCACCGAATCCTTCCCCAAGGAGCAGTACGACAAGCTGAAGCAGCAGATCCCGAATGAGGTCTACACCCCGGATCAGCTCGGCACCTACTACTACGCCTTCAATACCCGTCAGGCACCACTGAACGATGTGCGGGTGCGCAAGGCGCTCTCCTACACCATCGACCGCGCCCTGATCGCCGACAAGGTGCTCGGTACCGGCGAGAAACCGGCTTATCACTTCACTCCGGATGTGACCGCCAGCTTCACCCCAACCGCCAACCTGCTCTCCACCAGCAGCCAGCCGGAACTGGACAGCAAGGCCAAGGCCCTGCTCAAGGAGGCCGGTTACGGCCCGGACAAGCCGCTCAAGCTGACCCTGCTCTACAACACCGCGGAAATTCACAAGAAGATGGCACTGGCGATTGCCAGCATGTGGAAGCAGAAGCTGGGCGCCGAGGTCGAGCTGACCAATCAGGAGTGGAAAACCTATCTCGACAGTCGCCAGAGCGGTCAGTTCGAGGTTATCCGCTCCTCCTGGGTGGCCGATTACAACGACCCTTCTGCGTTCCTTGGCCTGTGGGGCTCTCGTCACAGCGGCAATATGGCAGGCTTTGCCAATGCCCGTTATGACCAGCTACTGGCAGAGGCGGCCAGCACTCAGGATGCCGCCAGCCGCAGCAAGCTGTTTGGCGAGGCGGAGGCGATCCTGCTGGATCAGGCCCCTATAGCCCCCATCTACCAGTACACCAATGCCCGACTCATCAAGCCATGGCTCAAAGGCTACCCCATCAACAACCCGGAAGATGTGGCCTACAGCCGCCAGCTGTACCTCGTCAAACACTGACTCCGGCCACAACGATGCGAGGCCCCGCAGGGCCTCGCTATTGATACTGTTCACACCTCGATTTCCAGCCTAAAATGCCGCCCCTTCTGTTCAATTAATCTTCAATACCCAGTCAGACATGCGTTATTTGATACTGCTCTCGTTGTTGTGGACCCTGCCTGCGCAGGCCAATAGCGAATCCCAATGCCAGCAAGAGTTTGTCGGCTGGATGCTGCATCAGCAGCAACAGTTCAGCGATCGCAAGTCTGACAAGATGGAACGGCGCCGGGCCGAGCGGGCCATCGAGTTGGCTCGTCAGGAGTACGACAAACAAGCCAGCTTCTGCAAAACCATGCAGCTTGTACATGAGTACAAAGATGATGATCCTCGCCTCGCCCCAAGAAAGGGTGAAGTTCACGATTTCACACCGGCCAGCTGACCCTCACTTCATCAATTCATTGTGTTGATTAATTGACCCAAGCCAAGTTCGGGTCACTGAAGAGCCTTAGAATGATTAACTGAGAACGACAATAAAAAACATAGTTATCAGTTATTTGGCTTTTTCAGGAACGACACATGACCAGACTCCATCAGGAGGGGGAGATACACTTCCCCGACAACATCGCACTCATCTCGACCACGGATCCCGCCAGTCATATTACCTATGCCAACCAGCACTTCTGTGATGTGGCCGGGTACGGTGCGGCCGAAATGGAAGGGGTGCCCCACAATCTGGTGCGACACCCCGACATGCCCAAAGCGGCCTTCGCCGACATGTGGCAGCGGCTGCGACAGGGCAAAAGCTGGATGGGGCTGGTCAAGAACCGCGCCAAAAGCGGTCAGTTCTATTGGGTAAACGCTTACGTCACCCCGATCCTCAATGCGCAGAAGGAGATCGTCGAGTTCCAGTCGGTGCGCACCAAACCCGCCGCCAGCGATGTGGCCTGGGCCGAGCAGCTCTATGGCCTGCTGCGCAGCGGCAAGGCGCTCCCCTGGCTGAGCCGGTGTCACATTGAACCGGGTCGGCTGTCCCTCTGGCTCTCCGCTTCTGCCTTGTTCACCACCCTTGCTACCTTTGCTACCGGCAACCTGTTATGGCTGCTGCCCACCGCCTTGTTGCTGTTGGCACAGGCAACCCACGGCTGGCGATTGCAGCAACGGCTGGCTCATCTGCTCACCCTTGCCGATCAAGACAAGGGAACCCGCCTCTGTCAGGTGCTCTACACCCGACGGCGCGACACTCTGGCGGCCGTCGAACTGGCCCTGCGGATGAAGCAGGCCGAGCTCAAGGCCGTGGTCGGGCGCAGCGCCGACACCAACCAGCAGATCCTGCAGGCAGCCGAAGATGACCGAGGCAATATCCAGACCATCGATACCCACCTGCAGCAGCAGCGCGCCCACAGCGAGCAGCTGGCGACCGCCATCACCGAGCTGAGCCACTCCATTCGGGATGTGGCCCACAGTGCCCATGAAGCGAGCAATCTGGTTATAGAGGTACAGCAGGTCTCCGACGAGGGGCTGCAAGCATTGGCGACCACCCGTTCTGCCGTCAACCAACTCCATCAGGAGCTGGATGCCAACCACGCCGTGCTGGCCCAGCTCACCAGCGACAGCCAGAAGATCAGCGGCATTTTGGAGGTGATCAGTCAAATCGCCGACCAGACCAACCTGCTCGCCCTCAATGCGGCCATCGAGGCCGCCCGGGCGGGCGAACAGGGGCGCGGTTTTGCCGTGGTGGCGGATGAAGTGAGGGCGCTGGCCCAGAAGACCCGTTCCTCGACCAGCGAGATCCACGAGATGATCCAGGCGCTGCAACAAACTACACGACAGCTGTCGGACGGGATGACGCAAGGGGCGCAGACCTCGGTGCGCTGCCAGCAGCACGCGGGCACCACCGCCGACGTGCTCACCCAGATCAACCGGATGCTGGGGCAGGTAACCCGCACCAGCGACGAGATCGCCCAGGCGGTGAGTCAGCAGGCAGACGTCACGGCGACCCTCGATGAAGGGGTGCACCAGATCCATCAGCTGGCCAGCCACACCGCCGACAACAGCAGGCAGGCCCTCGATGGCATCACCCTGCTGGTAGAGCGGCTGCAGGACCTCTCGCGGCTGATCAACCAGTTCAGATATTGAAGCGACAGTAATAAAAAAAGCGCGTCAACTGACGCGCTTTTTGGCTGCTCTTGCCTTGGCACAACTGGCTTATTCGGCCGTCTCGCTGCTGGCAAACTCCGGCACCTTGGCCATGGCATCCAGCACCACCTGAATACCGGCGCCCGGTTTGCAGGCGTTCTCGCTCAGGTGACGACGCCAGGCGCGGGCCCCCTGCATGTTCTGGAACAGCCCCAGCATGTGGCGGGTCATGTGAGAGAGGTAGTTGCCCTTGGCCAGCTCCTGTTCGATATAGGGCAGCATCATCCGCACCACCTCGTGGCGGCTCGGCACGGCGTTATTCTGGCCGAACACCAGATTGTCCACCTGCGCCAGAATGTAGGGGTTCTGATAGGCTTCGCGCCCCATCATGACGCCATCGACGTGTTGCAGGTGTTCCAGAGTCTGCTCCATGGAGGTGACACCGCCGTTGAGGGCGATGGTGAGATCCGGGTAATCCTGCTTGACCCGATAGACCCGAGGGTAATCGAGGGGCGGGATCTCGCGGTTCTCCTTGGGGCTCAGGCCGCTCAGCCACGCCTTGCGGGCATGGACGATGAAGGTGTCGCAACCGGCATCGCGCACCTGTTCGATAAAGGCCTGCAGAAATTCGTAGGAGTCCTGATCGTCGATACCGATACGGGTCTTCACCGTCACCGGAATATCGACCACATCGCGCATCGCCTTGACGCAGTCTGCCACCAGTGCCGGCTCACCCATCAGGCAGGCACCAAACCGGCCGTTTTGCACCCGATCGGAGGGGCAGCCGACGTTGATGTTCACCTCGTCATAGCCGCGCTCCTCGGCCAGCTTGGCACAGCGCGCCAGATCAGCCGGATTGCTGCCACCCAGCTGCAGGGAGATGGGATGCTCCTGCTCGCTGTAACCCAGATAATCCCCCTTGCCGTGGATGATGGCACCGGTGGTCACCATTTCGGTATAGAGCAAGGTCTGGCGGCTCATCAGTCGATGAAAGTAACGGCAATGCCGATCAGTCCAGTCCAGCATGGGGGCGATGGAAAAACGCTGCGCCTGCATAAAAATCATCCGGGTTGGCTAAAGAAAGGGGCGGATTTTATCACAACGTGAAGCAGCCCCAGAAAATGAATTTTGTCGCCGCGCCATGCGAGGCCCTGTGATAGTATCCGGCTAATAGAAAGGGTATCTGCGCGATCATGAATCAAGACCAACTTTTACAACGAGCCGAGCGACTCTGTATACAGCGAGGGATCCGCTTCACCCCGACCCGGCGTCAGGTATTTCGCCTGCTGGCGGCACACGGCAACGCCATCAGCGCCTATGATTTGTTGGCCCAGCTGCAACAAACCGAAGCCAATGCCAAGCCGCCAACCGTCTATCGGGCACTCGATTTTTTGCTCGAACAGGGCTTTGCTCACAAGGTGGAATCTCTCAACGCGTTTATCTTCTGCTGCCACTTCGATCACGCTCACCCGATGCAGTTGTTGATCTGCGACGAGTGCGGGGATGTGGTCGAGCTTCACGATACGGCGATCGATAGCGCGTTTTCCGAGCAGGCCCACTTGCATGGTTTTACTATTACCAATAAGACGATAGAGGCACATGGCCAATGTGCCCGTTGTACGCCCACTGTAGGAAGTCATCATGAAGGCTGATTTTGTAAATCCGTTCCTGCTATCCCTGCTCAATGTGCTCTCGACCATGGCACAGCTGGAACTCAAACCGGGCAAACCGAAACGCAAGATGGATGAGCTGGCGCGCGGCGACGTCTCCGGCCTGATCGGCATGGTCGGCCCGCAGACCCGTGGCTCCCTCTCCATCAGCTTCGAGAAGGGGTTGGCGCTGGAGATCATGCGCCGCATGCTGGGGGAAGCTCCCGCCTCCATCAACGAAGAGGTGACCGACATGGTCGGTGAAATCACCAACATGGTGACCGGCGGTGCCAAGCGGATGCTGGGCGAGAAGGGCTACGAGTTTGACATGGCGACCCCCATCATCGTCTCCGGCCCCAACCACACCATTACCCACCGTGCCGATGGCACCAAGATCATGATGCCGTTCGAATCGGATTTCGGTCGCGCCACTATCGAAATCTGCTTCGAGTAACCCTATGTGGAAAGCATTGAAATGGCTTTTCATCTGCTGGGCCCTGCTGTTGATCCTGTCGGACATTCAGATCAGCACTTCCCTCTACAAGTACGAAGATAACCGGGTGCTCATCAACTTCCCGCGCTGGGAAGCCAAGCAGCCTTGGGGCACCTTCGAGTGGCATGCCGGACGGGTAGAAACCCACTGGTATGGTCTGGAGGGCAAACCCAAGCCGTCAGGCCCGCAAATCTGATCCGGTAACGGATCCGGCAGAAACAGAAGAGGCCAGCAGATGCTGGCCTCTTTGCTATCTCGTTGATCCTGAATCAAGCCGCTTCGGCCGCCAACTTCCCGCTTGGTCGCACCAGGATGCCGACGATGCAGGCCAGCAGAGTCGGCAGCAGCCAGGCAAGCCCCTTGTCGAACAGCGGCAGGAAGGCAAAGCCGTCCATCGCCATCCCAGCAGCCCCCAGCCCATCGAGGCAACCAAACAGAAAGGCGACCGTCAGCACGCCGCGAAACGCCAGCCGTGGCTGGGCAAACCATCCCTTGAGGAAAGTCACCAGCACCAGCGCGATGGCAACCGGATAGATGGCCACCAGCACCGGAATCGAGAGGCCGATCAGCTCGCTCAGCCCCACATTGGCCACCACTGCACAGAGCGCCCCCAGCAGCATGACCCAGTTGCGATAGGCCCAACCTGTCAGGCCATGGAAGTAGTCGGCACCGGCACAGAGCAGGCCGACCGCACTGGTAAAACAGGCCAGGGTGATGATGGCAGCCAGAATAAACTGGCCCGGTTGACCAAACAGACTCAGGACGTAGGCATTGACGATGGCCCCACCATTGCTGATATCGCTCGCCACCCCACCGGCACTGTTGCCCAGCTGAAAGAGCGAGACATACACCGCCGACAACCCAACCGCCGAGATCAAGCCTGCAATGGTCAGATATTTGAACTGACTGCGATAATCCTCGATCCCCTTCTGACGCAGCAGACCTATGATCAGGGCGCCAAACATCAGGGAGGCCAGGGTATCCATGGTGTTGTACCCCTCCAGCATTCCTTTGGTCAGGGCTGCATCTATGTACTCACCGCTGGCATCAGGCATGGTGCCCTGCGGCGTCATAAAGACCCCGACCGCCAGAATAAGCAGCATCGCCATCAGGGCTGGGGTCAGATACTTGCCGACCGCATCGAGCAGCTTGCCCCGATCGAGCGCCACCAGGATCACCAGCGCAAAGAAACTCAGGGTGTAGATCAGCAGCCCCTCATGACCGGCATCGCCTAGCCAGGGCTTGAGCCCCATCTCGTAGGCGACCAGACCGGTGCGGGGAATGGCAAAAGCGGGCCCCATGATGATATAGATGGCGATGGCCAGCGCCGTCGCAGCCCCGGCGGGCAGATAGCGGGTCATTCCGGTCCAGCCACTCGCGCCGCCCCCCGAACTCCCCTTGGCCACCGCAATCAGGGTGATCAGCGGCAAGCCCACCGCCGTCAGCAAAAAGCCGCACATGGCGGCCAGCAGATGCTCACCAGCCATAAAACCGGCCAGCGGCGGAAAAATGATATTGCCAGCCCCCAGATAGAAGGCAAACGTCATAAACCCCAATCCGAATACGTCGGACAACTTCAATGATTTCGTCAAACTCAACCTCATCTGCCTTATCAGCTTGTTATTGATTGCACCCACTGCCTGGCAGATAACCGGTAACAATACCTCTCGCCCCCACACGGCCCGCGGACCGGATGAGGCGCACCACCATTAGCATAAAGAAGAGGAGTTCGATATCAATCACCAATTAATATCTTGAAACAATTTACCGCTGCGGAATTAATCACTGAACAACTTCGCGCTCCATAAAGAGGTGTCACACGTGGCGTATGGGAGGCAAGAAGAGGGAAACCGGTTATAGCGGCAAAATACGGCTGCTCAGATGCAATCTGTGTACAGTGACAATTACGGCAGTGCAAAGCGAGGCGAGAAGCGAGGCTCACAGAAAACAAAAGAGCCTGCACGGGGCAGGCTCTTGGCAATATCACATCGGGTGTGATCAGGCAGCTTCGGCAGCCATCTCGGTCGGACGCACCATCACGCCAACTACGCAGGCCAGCAGGGTCGGCATCAGCCAGGCGAGGCCCTTGTCGAACAGCGGCAGGAAGGCAAACGCATCCATCTTCATACCGGCAGCACCCAGACCATCCAGGCAACCGAACAGGAAGGCAACCATCAACACGCCACGGAACACCAGACGGGGACGGCCGAAGTAACCCTTCAGGAAGGTGACCAGTACCAGCGCCACGGCAACGGGATAGATGGCAACCAGCACCGGAATGGAGAGGCTGATCAACTGGCTCAGGCCCACGTTGGCCACCACGGCACAGATAACGCCCAGCAGCACCACCAGCTTCTTGTAAGCCATGCCGGTCAGATTGTGGAAGAAATCAGAACAGGCGGAGATCAGACCGACTGCAGTGGTAAAGCACGCCAGAGTGATGATGGCCGCCAGAATGAACTGACCCGGCTGACCAAACAGGCTCAGTACGTAGGCGTTGACGATGGCGCCACCGTTGCTGACATCGGTCGCCACGCCGGCGGCCGTGTTACCCAGCTGGAACAGGGATACGTACACCACGCTCAGACCAACGGCAGAGATGAGGCCGGCAATGGCCAGATACTTGAACTGGCTCTTGTAATCGTTGATGCCTTTCTGGCGCAGCAGATCGACGATCAGGGCGCCAAACATCAGGGACGCCAAGGTGTCCATGGTGTTGTAGCCTTCCAGGATCCCTTTGACGAAGGGGCTGTTCTGATAGTCACCGGACGCATCAGGCATGGAGC
This sequence comes from Aeromonas sp. Y293-4, assembly GCF_027705905.1. Classification (NCBI taxonomy): domain Bacteria; kingdom Pseudomonadati; phylum Pseudomonadota; class Gammaproteobacteria; order Aeromonadales; family Aeromonadaceae; genus Aeromonas; species Aeromonas sp. Y293-4. Next base: position 192,975 of record NZ_JAPDCI010000004.1, read on the forward strand.
CTTGCGGTGCTACGAATACACCGATCGCCAGAGTCAGCAGCAGCAGCATCAGTACCGGAGTCAGGTATTTGCCGATGGCGTCCATCAGCTTGCCCTGGTTCATGGAGACCAGAATGGCCACACCAAAGAAGATCACGGTATAGGCCGCCAGACCCGCTTGCCCCATATCACCGATGAACGGCTTGAGGCCCATCTCGTAGGCAACCAGACCGGTACGGGGCGCGGCAAAGGCCGGGCCGATGATGATGTAGATGGCAACGGCCAGCGCAGTCGCGACACCGGCAGGCAGCAGTTTGGTCATGCCAGCCCAGCCGTTACCGGCTTTCGCCACGGCCAGAATGGTCACCAGAGGCAGGCCCACGGCAGTGACCAGGAAGCCAAACATCGCCAGGGAGAGGTGCTCACCAGCCATGTAACCGGCCAACGGCGGGAAAATGATGTTACCGGCGCCCAGATAGAAGGCGAAGGTCATAAACCCTAATCCGAGTACATCGGACAATGTGAGTGATTTCGTCAAGTTCAACCTCGTCTGTCTTGTAAATTATTGCTTGTTATAGTTTTTATCGGTCGCTGACCGGGTGTGTTCAGGGGGTATAAAAAAAGAGCCCCGCATGTTTTTTCATCGCAACCAGTGGTTTTAGCTGGTCTGGAGCGGGCGCTCGATCTGGAACCAGCATAATGGCGTGAAAAAATAGTTCAAGACGAAATTTACATCTTCAAATAGAAGGGGTTGGTCAGTTGGATATATCTGTCGGAATAGGCCCCATCAGCAGAATGGATCACAATTTCACCCCTCTCACACCTGTTTAATCCTCTGCCAAGTAGCAATAAAACACGATTTGCCTCTTTACCCTCTCTGGTGATAACAGCTGTATAACAAATGCCATGCAGATCATAATTCGCCGAAATGCATAAAATTTCATCGGCCATCGCCGTCGGCAGCACCAGCGCCACCTGCCCGTTCGGGCTCAGCAAACGATTGCAGGCCGCCAGTAATGCGTGGCTGTCGAGGGCGCCGGTATGGCGGGCCAACGCCCTCGCCGGATCGCTAAATGACTGGCCTGCCACGAAATAGGGAGGGTTGGAGACGATAAGATCGTAAGGGGCAGCCTGATAATCCTGAATGGCACTCTCTATGACGGTTACCCGATCGGCCCAGGGAGAAGCCGCCGCATTCTCCCGCGCCTGGCTGGCCGCATTAATATCCAGCTCGACCGCATCAAGACGACAGTCAGATCTGCTGCGCTGGGCCAGCATCAGGGCGATCAGGCCGCTGCCGGTGCCGATATCGAGCACTCGACGCGCCTGTTCGACCGGCGCCCAGGCACCGAGCAAAATGCCATCGGTACCCACCTTCATGGCGCAGCGATCGTGATTGATATGGAACTGTTTGAAGGTAAATCCGCGACTACGTCCCATCTGGCCCCCGTCATCTGCAAAAATGGTGGGCGATTATAGCGGCTAAGACACACTCACCAATAGGAGCCGACGAGATAATCGCCTATAATCTGCCGTTTCCTTAATGACCGAGTATTGCCATGAGCCAGTCCTTTGATGATTTCGACCTGCACCCAGCCCTCAACCGGGCCTTGGCCGAGATGGGATTCACCCGCCCCACCACCATCCAGCAGATGGTGCTGGAGCCAGCCCTGGACGGCCGCGATATTCTGGCATCCGCTCCGACCGGTACCGGCAAGACCGCCTCCTTCCTGCTGCCGGCACTCCAGCACCTGCTGGACTTCCCGCGCCGCAAACCAGGCCCCTGCCGCATGCTGATCCTGACCCCGACCCGCGAGCTGGCGCTGCAGGTGACCGCCCACGCCAAGGCGCTGGCGGCACACACCAACCTCAGTATCGAGACCATCATCGGCGGCGTCAGCCATGAAGAGCAGCTGCCTGCCCTGACCAAGACCACCGACATCGTGGTGGCCACCCCGGGCCGTCTGCTCGAGTACATCGAGAAAGAGGAGTTCGAGAGCCACGACATCGAAGTGCTGGTGCTGGATGAAGCGGACCGCATGCTGGACATGGGCTTTATCAAGGATGTGAACCGCATCGTGGAAGAGGCGCGCTACCGCAAGCACACCATGCTCTTCTCCGCCACCCTGGAAGGGGCCGGTCTTGAGAAGTTCGCCAACGAGATCCTCAAGGATCCGGTGGAGCTGCACGCCGAGCCGCCCCGCAGCGAGCGTCGCCCCATCACCCAGTGGATCCATCTGGCCGATGACGCCGCCCACAAGCTGGCGCTGCTGACCCATATCCTGAAAGATCCGGAAACCCAGAAAGCCATTATCTTCGTCAAGACTCGCGAGCGTCTGGCGGAGCTCTCCGGCCAGCTGCAGGCGGCAGGTATCTCCTGCGCCTGGATCCGTGGCGAGATGGAGCAGAGCAAGCGTATCGAGTCGATCCGCAAGTTCCACGAAGGGGAAGTACCCTTCCTGATCGCCACCGACGTCGCCGCCCGCGGCATCGACCTGCCGAACGTCAGCCACGTCATCAACTACGACATGCCCTACGGCGCTGATGTTTACGTCCACCGGATTGGCCGTACCGGCCGCGCTGGCAACCGTGGCTGTGCCATCAGCCTGGTGGAGGCCCACGACATGGCGATGGTCGCCAAGATCGAGCGCTACACCGAAGAGCGCCTCAAGCGCCGGGTGATCGACGAGCTGCGCCCGAAACACAAGGAAGCGCGGGTACCGGTGAAGAAGAAAAAGCCGGTCGACAAGAAGAAGTCCGCCAAGAAGAAAAAGAAGAAGTGATCGCCTGGCGATAAAGAGAAGGGCCATCCCGCGGGATGGCCCTTCTGCATTCTGAATCACTCTGACGAGTGGTTATGCCGCCACTCTGCGCATTCCCATATGGGGGATATCATCTTCGAGATAGCCTTCCCCTTCCGCCACAAAACCATGTTGGCCGTAGAAGCCCTGCAGATGAGCCTGAGCACCAAGCCAGATACTGTGAGTCGGCCAGCGCGCCTCACACGCCTTGACCGCCTCGCCGATCAGCTGGTGACCGAGACCACCGCCGCGCGCCTTGGGTGAGGTCACTACCCGACCGATGGCGGCACCGCTCTCGTCGCCGATGCCGGGCGCCATGATCCGCGCATAGGCGGCCAGCAGCTCGCCCTGATAGCCGAGCAGGTGCCAGACCCCTTCGCGGCGATCGAGCCCGTCCAGATCCTGAAAGGGGCAGGTCTGCTCCACCACGAACACCTCGGCCCGCAGCGCCAGCAACTCATACAACTCGTCAGTGGTCAGTTCAGACCAGTGTTTCAGGCTCCAGTTCATCGGCAACTCCTTATCAGTTCGGCCTGCCAGCATAATCGTGGCGCCAGCGCCCTGCATTAACCTTTGTTAAGTTCTTTCAGCCGTTTGCGAATGCGGCTCAGACTGACTGGCTGGCGTAATGCCGAGACGGGCTCTATGAAAGGTCTGAAATCTGGTGGCAACACAGCCCCTCATGGCGCCTCGGCGACACTATTCCTTGTTCAGCGCTCTCAACCGCTTGCGAATGCGGCTCAGGCTGATGGGAGTAATGCCGAGATAGGCGGCGATCTGGTGATCCGGCACTCTGGCATCGAGTGCGGGAAAGCTGTCGAGAAAGTGCTGATAACGCGCCTGCGGGCTGCCGGTCAGCAGCAACTGCTCCTTCTCCTCCTTGATGCGCAGCTGCACCTCCAGCAGATGCTGATACCAGCGCGGCCAACCGGGCAGCTGGCGCAAGTCGGCCAGACTGAACAGCTGCAGACGACAGGGCTCCAGCGCCTCCACGCTGTAGCGGGCAGGCTCGCCACTGAGCAGGTGGTGAAAGTCGAGAAACTCGTCCCCCTCCCAATAGAACTCCTTGATGTACTCGCGGCCATCCTCCAGCACCAGCTTGGCCCGCAGCAGCCCCTGCTCCACCCTGACCAGCAGATCCGGGCTGTCACCGGCGTGCCAGAGGCAGCTTTTCGGGCTGAGGGTCAGCGGGCGGGCAAAAGAGAGGAGGCGCGCGGCCTCCTCTTTATCTGCGACCTGCGCCCAATCGAAGGGGGGTCTGTCAGTCAGCATGATTAACCGCGACGCTGACGCACGGCTTCAAACAGGCAGACGCCGGTCGCCACCGAAACGTTGAGGCTGGATACCGCCCCCGCCATCGGGATACTCACCAGCTCGTCGCAATGTTCGCGGGTCAGACGGCGCATGCCTTTACCTTCAGCCCCCATCACCAGCGCCATCGGGCCGGTCAGTTTGGCCTGATAAAGGTCGTGATCGGCCTCGCCAGCGGTACCGACAATCCAGACGCCGCGCTCCTGCAATTCGCGCAGGGTGCGGGCCAGGTTGGTGACCTGAATGAGCGGCACCACTTCGGCCGCGCCACAGGCAACCTTGCGCACGATTGGGGTGAGACCCGTGGCCTTGTCCCGCGGCACGATGACCGCATGAGCCCCGGCAGCATCGGCGCTGCGCAGGCAGGCACCGAGGTTGTGCGGGTCAGTCACGCCATCCAGCACCAGCAGGAAGGGCTGGCTCTGTTGTGCCGCCAGTTCGTCCAGCAGGCTGGCCAGATCGTGCTCGGCCAGCTTCGGCGCCTCTTTCACCCGGGCCATGATGCCCTGGTGATTGTTGCCTTCCGCTTTATCGTCGAGTGTCTTGCGGTTCACGCTCTGCACCTTGAGGCCGAGGGATTCCAGCTCGGCGAGCAGGGGTTGCAGCCGGTCGTCATCCCGCCCCTTGAGGGCCCACACTTCGATGAAGCGCTCGGGAGTGCGCTCCAGCAGCGCGGATACAGCGTGAATGCCGTAGATCAGTTCAGTACTCATTTAGTGCTCTTGGCCTTATCGCGAGCCTTTTTGCTCGGTCGTCTGTTGCTCGGTTTGGCGCGGCCACCCTTGTCGGATTTGCCGTGATCCTTGCCCTCTTTACGTTTTTCGTGGCGCTGGGCGCTCTTGGCCTTCTCTTTCTTGATCTCGGCCTGCTTGCGCGCCATCTCTTTGGCGTTCTTGCCGGTGGCCTTGAGCGGCTCTTCCACCATCACGAAGTCGATCTTGCGATCGTCCAGGTTCACGCCCATCACCTTGACCCGCACCTTGTCGCCCAGACGGTAGCGACGGCGGAAGTTCTCGCCAATCAGCTGCATGTGCAGGGGATCAAACTGGTAGTAGTCGTTGGTGAGGGTGCTGACGTGCACCAGACCATCGATATGGATCTCCGCCAGACGGACGAAGAAGCCAAAGCCGGTAACGCTGGCGATAACGCCGTCAAACTCGTCACCTACGTGATCCAGCATGTACTCGCACTTGAGCCAGTCGGCCACGTCGCGGGTCGCATCGTCGGCACGGCGCTCGGTCATGGAGCAGTGCTCTCCCATCGGGTCCACTTCTTCCAGCTGGTAGTGATAACCACCGCTCGGGGTCCACTTGTGGCGCAGGTTGCCCTGTTGCTCCTTGGCGGTCTGATACTTGATCGCTCGGTGCAGGATCAGGTCGGGATAGCGACGGATTGGCGAGGTGAAGTGCGCGTAGGACTTCAACGCCAGACCGAAGTGACCGATGTTGTCGGCCTGATATATGGCCTGACGCATGGAGCGCAGCAGCATGGTGGAGAGCAGCTCCGCATCGGGGCGCCCCTCAAACTTGGCGGCCAGCTCGGCAAAGTCTTTCGGCTCGGGCTCGAGTCCGCCCTTGAGCTCCAGACCCAGTTCGGCCAGAAAATCGCGGAAACCGGTCAGACGCTCTTCGCCCGGACGGTCGTGCACCCGGAACAGGGCGGCGGCTTCGTTCTTCTCGATATAACGGGCAGCAGCCACGTTCGCCTGGATCATGCACTCTTCGATGATCTTGTGGGCATCGTTGCGCACCAGTGGCACGATGCGGTCGATCTTGCGCTGGGCGTTGAAGATGAAGCGGGTCTCCTCGCTCTCGAACTCCACCGCGCCACGCTGATGGCGGGCATGCTTGAGCGCCTTGTAGAGGTTGTTCAGCTCTTCGATGTGGCCCACCAGCGGATCATACTGCTGGCGCAGCTTGGGATCGCCATCGAGGATCGCCGCCACCTTGGTGTAGGTCAGACGGGCGTGAGAGTTCATTACCGCTTCGTAGAACTTGTAGCCGGACATGCGACCAGCGGCGGAGATGGTCATCTCGCACACCATGCAGAGGCGGTCAACTTGCGGGTTCAGGGAACACAAGCCGTTGGAGAGCACCTCCGGCAGCATGGGCACCACGAACTCGGGGAAGTAGACGGAGTTGCCGCGCTGATAGGCTTCGGCATCCAGCGCCGTGCCGGGCTTCACGTAAGCGGAGACATCCGCAATGGCGACCCACAGGCGCCAGCCACCACCACGCTTGGCTTCACAGAAGACGGCGTCATCGAAGTCACGGGCATCTTCCCCGTCGATGGTCACCAGCGGCAGGGCACGCAGGTCGATGCGGCCCTCTTTGGCTTTCTCCGGCACCTGTTCGCCAAGACCGGCAACCTCTTTGGTCACCTCTTCCGGCCAGGTGTGCGGGATACCGTGGGTACGCAGGGCAATTTCGATCTCCATGCCCGGCGCCATGTTCTCGCCCAGCACTTCCAGTACGGTGCCGACGGCATTGATGCGGGAGGTGGCGCGCTGGTTAATGCGCACAACCACGACCTGGCTCTGGCGAGCCCCTTTGTTTTCCCCTTCCGGGATGATGATGTCCTGGCCGATACGGCTGTCATCCGGCACCACGAAACCAACGCCATTCTCGACGAAGTAACGGCCGACAATGTCTGCCTCACGGGACTTGAGCAGGCGCACCAGACGCGCTTCCTGACGACCCTTGCGGTCAATCTCGGTCGGCTGCACCAGCACGTAATCGCCATGCATCAGGCGTTGCATCTCTCGGTTGTTCAGATACAGATCCGGACCACCACCTTCCGGACGCAGAAAACCGAAGCCATCCTTGTGGCCGATTACATAACCTTTGACCAGATTCAGGCGATCCGGCAGGGCATAACATTGGTTGCGAGTGAATACCAGTTGTCCATCACGCTCCATGGCGCGCAGACGACGACGCAAGGCTTCCAACGGCTCTTCATCTTTCAGCTTGAGGACCTTGGACAACTCTTCACGGGACATGGGCTTTTCATGGCCCTTGATGAGTTCCAGGATCAACTCGCGACTGGCGATGGGGTTATCGTATTTTTCGGCCTCGCGTTCGAGGAAAGGATCTTTTTGAGACATAAGCAGGCCTTAGGGTAGGTGGTAACGGTGCCATTATATCGGAGGGGGGGGCGAATGGCATCCATCGGCTGCCTTTTGGCCAATCTCTCTGTCATACTATCTTCAGTTCGCTGGCATGATGAGACACAGAACTCATGAGTAAGGACACATTTGCCCAATCCGCCGCCTATCTCAAACAGGCGGTCCCTTTGATGATCAAATACCAGATCCCCACGACGCCGGACAATTACCACCTGTGGTACAACTATGTCTCGGCCAGCATGCCCGAGCTCAACCAAGCGATTGATCAGGCAGTCAAAATGCAGGGAACCTGCTCGCTCACCACCTGCGAGCGGCTCTATCACCAGTATCTGGCCGCTCAGGACGAGAAGCAGATGGAGGCGATGAAACTGAGCCTCGCCGCCATGGCCAACGAGCTAGGCCACTCCATGCAGGACGCCATCTCCGATACCGGCATGTTTCAGGAGATGCTCGACAAGAGTTTTGACAAGCTCAGCCGCATTGATGACGAGGGCTTCAGCCTGGAAGACACCATGGGGATCCTGCGGGAGCTGGTGCGCGAATCGCGGGATGTGCGCATGTCCACCATGCACTTTCGCAACCAGCTCAGCAATGCGGAGAAAGAGATCAAAGAGCTGCGGGCCGCGCTCAACGAGACACGCAAGCTGGCCAACGAGGATGCCCTCACCAATCTGCTCAACCGCCGCGCCTTCGATCTGGAGCTGGAGGGGTTGATCCGCAGCCAGCACCCCTTCTCGTTGATCCTTGCTGATATCGATCGCTTCAAGAACTTCAACGACGAATATGGGCACCTGCTCGGCGATCAGGTGCTGCGCGCCTTCAGCAAACGGCTGCGCGATGCCTGCAAGGAGGGGGTCACCGCCTATCGGCTGGGTGGGGAGGAGTTCGCCATGCTGGTCCCCCATCGCTCGCTGGCGCTGGCCAGACAGATGGCGGAGAGCATGCGCCGCGCTATCGAGCGGATGTCGATTCTGGATCGCAAATCGGGCCGCCGCATCGACCACATCACAGCCTCGTTTGGCGTGGGCGAGTTCAACGGTCAGGAGAGCGCAGACTGTCTGGTCGAACGTACCGACAAGCTGCTCTACAAGGCCAAGGAGCTGGGGCGCAACCGGGTGATGCCGCTCCCTTCCTGATTTAGTCCCCTGCCCGACCGCAATGCCAATGTAAAAAGCCAGTCAGATCAACTGACTGGCTTTTTGGTCTCTCTTGCTCCGACAGGAGCTGTTCATTCCAGCCCCATTGGAAACCTGCTCAGTGTGAAGGATTACTCCTGCACCTCGCTGACACCTTCGACTTTCACATCAACACGGCGATCCGGAGCCAGGCAGACGATCAGCTCACGCTTGGACTTGCTGACGCAGCTGTCGCCGGTAACCGGTGAGGATTTACCACGCCCTTCCACATTGATCTTGGCGGCCGGGATCCCTTTACCAACCAGATAGTTGGCAACAGTCTGGGCACGCTGCTCGGAGAGCTTCTGGTTGTAGGCATCAGAACCGATACGGTCGGTGTGACCAATTACGGTTGCCACGCCATCCTTGGGTCGTGCCTCTTCAATCTGGCTATAGAGGCTATCCAGTGCCTGACTGGCCTCTGGCTTGAGGGTCGCCTTGTTGAAGTCAAACAGCACATCGGAGCTCAGGGTGAACTGCTTCTCAACCATCACAGGTGCAGGAGCAGGTTCCGGAGCCGGGGCGGGCGCCACAGGGGCAACCTGACCAAAGCGATAAACCGCTGCCAGTGAGAGCAGGCCGTTATCCATTCTCAGACCGGTATCATCGCGGCTGCCATACGGGGTGGTGTACTGGTACTCCAGGCGAGCGGCCCAGTCGAGATTGAACGCATACTCGGCACCCAGTGCACCGACCATGACAAAGCGGCTGTCATCTTTGTAGACATCGCTCTTGGTATCAGCCCAGCCATAACCGCCACCGACACGGCCATACAGATCCAGATTATCGGTAACCGGGAAGCCCAGTTTCAGGGTCAGTTGAGCCAGCTGTGCTTTTACTTCATCACTGAAAGCGCCTGCCGCCGTAGTGGCATCGTATTTGTAATTGCCCAGATAGTCGTAACCCAGCTCCAGTCCCAGATTCTTGTTGATCTGATAACCGCCAAACACGCCTGCACCCAAGGCATCGTTGGTCTCATTGCCAAGGGTCAGGGCATTGCTTTCATCAATGCCGTAGAAGTTGGACCAACCCAGTTTGGCGCCGCCATACCAGGTGTTGTCTTGACCGGCAGCCTGGGCATTGGCCGCCAGCAAGCCGGTAACCAGCAAGGTAATCAATGATTTTTTCATGTTTGAGCCTCTGCAACTTTATGTAGGAGGAGGTTGATTGATATCACCTCGTCTTATAGGTGCAACCACCCAAAAGCGATCGCAGCATATCAACGTTAGCCTATTTTCAAGTCACTGATATCAATTAACAAAAAACACTCTAACGCAACCACGTTACAAAAACAGCAACAAACGTTTGTTATTTGAACTGGACGTGACGCAAAAAGACGCACAGATGAGGGCTGAAAGGGAAAAAAGGCCAGCAACATGCTGGCCCGAAGCGATATCAGTGACGAACAAACTCGTAGTGCTGATCGATAAAGTCAGCAACACGCTGGCTCAGTACCTTGTGCACCGTCCTGGTCGGATGCACTTGATCCCAGAACATATGCTCATCGCAGTTGAGAGTCGCTGCTCGCCCTTTTGCCTGCCCGCTCACCACCGCCTGCGCCAGGATCGGGTTACCGGCAATAGCCACTCTTTCGGAGACACTCAAAGCCGGGGTCGCAGCCACCTCGGCGGCGCTGCCGGAGAACGGCTTCCATGTATAGCCACCACCGTAGCAGGCGTGTTCTGTGTCACTCAGCCCGAACTGCTGAGGATCGCGCATCATCTCGTCAAACTGCTTGTCCACTTCGAACAGCTTCACGATGCCAAGGGGAGCCAGCTCGCGAGTGAGGTTCTGCAACTTCTGGTTGTGGTAGCTGGCCACATGGCGCACCTTCTCCACCACCTTCATGCTGCGGGCTGACGGGGTCTGCCCCAGATCAGGAATGTTGAACAGCAGGATCTGCTGCGCGCCGTTGAGCACCAACCGGTTGGATGCCAGCCGGATGGTATCGATCACCCGATCCGCATCCCGCTCGGTGTTCCAGCCATAGGCCAGATAGTCGTTGGCACCGACCCAGATCACCACCAGATCATCGGGGCGGAACTTGTCCTTTTTCAGGAACTGATCGATCTCGTAATCGAGGTTGTTGATCACCTGATATTTGGGATCCCAGGACCAGAAACCGAGCCAGCCGTTCAGGGCGCCCAGATGGTTATAGGCCACCGCGGTTGCACCGCCTTCCGCCTCGTTGGCCACGACCAGACCGGGGAAACGCTCGTCACCCAACTGCTCCAGCCACACCGGGCCGTTGCTGAAGCGCCCGTTGAAGTAAGGTGGGCTGGAGGGGAGATACCCCCGCATCTTTTTGTACATCTTGCCGGTGTCGGAGAGGCTGTCACCAAACATCACAACCCGGGAAAAAGGTTGGCGTCCCTCTGCCGCTTGCGCGGTCAATGCCATTAACCCCAATAAACAAACAAGCCATTTTTTCATATTGTTATGCTCTTCGATTAAGCAGGTGAGACCTGCGGACTTCTCCTCGAGTGGCGACAGGCATGGGAAGAGTCTGCTGCCACTGACTTCTGGTGAAGGCGACAGATTACAGTTCCATATGAAATCACACATGTTCCGACACCGATGAAATCGCTTGCGCTCACAAAACAGACAATCACACCAGCCTATTTCTTTCACGCTTGTTTCACATCCCCCCCGGCACAATGCCCCCATACCAACGACAGGAGTATGAAATGAACAAGGCAAGCGCAAGCGTAATCGGACTGTTGACCCTGATGTCTGTCTCCTCTTTTGCCATGGCGGCCTATACCGGCCCGCAAGAGCAGAACAAGGTTTCCGTTGCTCAACTGAAAGATCTGGCCGATGACAGCTGGGCCACCCTGGAAGGGAAACTGGTCAAGCACTTGGGCGGCGAGAACTATCTGTTCCGTGATGCCAGCGGTGAGGTGGAGGTCGAAGTGGATCAGGATGTGTGGCATGGCACCGAAGTGGGCCCGGATGATCAGATCCGTATCCGTGGTGAAGTGGACCACAGCTGGAACAAGACCGAAGTGGAAGTGAAAACACTGGAGAAAGTGGGCGCGGCCCCGCAGACCAAGGGCGGCTTTATCGCCAAATAAGGCCACTTCAACGACGAATTGGCCAGACGTTAAAAGGGCGCTTGATATCAAGCGCCCTTTTGCATGGTTAACCCAGCGTCACCGCTTAACCGGCCCGACTGGCAAAGGCTCTCTTGAACCCCTTCTCGGCCTGATTGACCTTGTAGAGGTAACGGCGCGCCTCCTCTTTGGGATGTTGCTCGGTCAACACCTGATAGACCGCCTCGGGGGAGAGCCGGTTGATCCGGCCCGGCGCCGCCTTGCGATCGCTGGAGAAGGTATTGAGCACCCCGCCTGCACCACCGTTATAGGCGGAGATCACCGCATAGCGACGGGAGCGCGGATCCTGAATATCCGCCAGATAGACGGTCTGCAACAGGTGCAGATAGGCGGTACCGACATCGATGTTGTAGGCCGGGTTGAACAGCTCCTCCCGGGTTGGCTGGCCATTCTTGCCCTTGACCCGCACATAGACGTCACGACCGGCAGTAGCCGGGATCACCTGCATCAGGCCATAAGCGTTGGCATGGCTCACAGCATAGGGGTTGAAGCTGCTCTCGGTCTTGATCACCGCATAGATCAGGCTCTCCGGCACGCCGTATTTGCGCGACGCTTCCCGGATGATCCCCGCATACTTGTAGCCCCGTCGATCTTCATGGTTGGCCACCATGGGTATATCGACGAAGAAGATGGTGCGAATCCCCAGAGTGCGCTTCTTCATCGCCGTGTTGAGCAGGTAATCGGCATAACGCTCGGCGCGCCAGGAGGCGCGGATTGGCTGGCGCTGATTGTCCAGCACCTGACCGTAGAGGAAGGGCTCGCCGCCGGTCAGAATTTCCCGGTCGGAGTAAAGATCCACTTCCGCCGGATCATCCGGCGTCAGCAGGGTCTCGATAATGGCGCGACGCAGGTGAGCGCGGGGATCTATGCCAGAGACCGTCTCCACCATGATGTGGCCGCTGGAGAAGTCGATGTGGGCCCGGCTCTTGTACTGATCCGTGTATTTTACGTAGTCAAACTTGCCCGCAAACAGCGCCTCCCGCCCCCATATCTCGTTCACGTTATGGGAGAGCGCGCTGATCATGTGTTCAAAACCGCGGATGTCCTTGCCGTTGACCAGATCGTCATCCTCACTCCCGCTGGGCTTGGGGGAGGATGAGCAGGCAGAGAGAAACAGCAGGGTGCACAGCAGCCAAAAAATTCGGCCCATAGGATCCTCAAACCGGGCAGCAGAGCTGCCCATCATTCATTTGCTGCGACTTCAGGAGCGGTCACGCTAGTGTGGCGCCATTCCCGCACCTGTTCACACGTACAACAGCCGGAGAGCTTACTGAGCAGGCGGGGTGTAACCTTCGATCTGCACTTCACCTGCATCAAACAGGTAGCTGACCATCTCTTTTTCCAGCAGTTGGCGATGCTCAAGATTCATCATGTTGAGCTTTTTCTCGTTGATCAGCATCACCTGCTTCTTCTGCCACTCGGCCCAGGCTTCCTTGCTGATGTTGTCAAAAATCCGCTTGCCGAGCTCACCGGGATAGAGTTGGAAATCCAGACCCGGGCCCTCTTTTTTCAGGCGTTGGCAAAATACAGTACGGCTCATGTTGACCTCTATGGTTGTAACTCTGGATAGGCGAGCAGGCGGGCCGTGGCGGCCGCCAGCCCCACCTCGGCAGGATAGCGTAAGTTATACCAGAGTCGGTTATCTGCTTCCATGAGCCGCAGCGGCTGCGCCTCATCAATGTCAATCAGCAGCGGCTGAATATCGAGATGGAAGTGGCTGAAGGTATGGCGAAAACCGGCCAGTTCACGATAACCGTGATGGCTCAGGCCGAGGGATGCCAGCAGACCATCCACCTCCGCCAGCGAGGCCACCTGCGGGAAGCAGTAGAGCCCGCCCCAGATCCCCTGTGGCGGCCGCTTCTCCAGCAATAACTCGTCACCATGGCGGATCAACAACATGACGCCATCGCGGGCCGGAATGCTCTTCTTGGGCTTGCTGTTGGGATAAGCGGTAGGCTTGCCTTGCGACAGCCCCTGGCAATCGGCCCGCACCGGACAGCGATCACAGGCAGGCTTGCTGCGGGTGCAGATAGTGGCCCCGATATCCATCATTGCCTGATTGTATTGCGCCACCCCCAGCTTGGGGGTGAGCCGGATGGCGATCTCCCACAGCTCGTTCTCCACCTGTTTTTGGCCGGGCCAGCCCGGCAGCGCCAGCCAGCGGGTGAGTACCCGCTTCACGTTGCCATCAAGGATGGCGTGAGGCTGACCAAGAGAGAGCGACAGTACTGCCCCGGCGGTAGAACGGCCAATGCCCGGCAGCGCCATCACCTCGTCAAAGCGCTCGGGAAAGAGACCATGGTGATGATCGCGGATCTGCTGGGCCGCCTTGTGCAGGTTGCGGGCCCGGGCGTAGTAGCCAAGCCCGGTCCAGTGGTGCAGCACCTCGTCGACAGGGGCATCGGCCAGCGCCACCACATCGGGGAAGCGCGCCATAAAACGCTGGTAATAGGGGATCACGGTAGCGACTTGGGTCTGCTGCAGCATGATCTCCGAGACCCAGACCCGGTAAGGGGTCTTCTCCTGCTGCCAGGGCAGGGTTTTGCGGCCATGAAGCTCATACCACTCCAGAACCCGGCTTGCGAAGGTTGATTGATTCACGTTGTTCTCATGTCGTTGATATATGGGGAACTCTGTGGTTCCTTCAGCTCATCTAGCCTGCGCGGGCATAAAGTCATCCCGCAGCACAGCGCCAGCTGTCTGGTGCGGCAGCGTAAGGCCTCGTCACGCCCAAGTCAAAGCCGCGCTGACTGGCGCTGCGGGCAGGTGGTGGTCAGGCAGCAAAGCGGTAACAAAGACGATATACTCGGCCCCACGATTGATGACGGGAGAGACGGTTTGCAGACTTATCTGGTTGGGGGCGCAGTGCGGGATCGCCTGCTGGGATTACCGCAGGGCGACAGGGATCATCTGGTGGTCGGCGCCACCGTGGAGCAGATGCTGGCGCTGGGTTTTACCCAGGTCGGTCGCGACTTTCCGGTGTTTCTTCACCCCAAAACCCAGCAGGAATATGCCCTCGCCCGTACCGAGCGCAAACAGGGTCAGGGCTACACCGGCTTTGTCTGCCACGCCGCCCCCGATGTGACGCTCGAGCAGGATCTGCTGCGCCGGGACCTCACCATCAACGCCATCGCCGAAGATGATCAGGGCCAGCTTCACGATCCCTACGGTGGCATCGAGGATTTGGAAAAACGGCTGCTGCGCCACGTCTCCCCCGCCTTTGCCGAAGATCCGTTGCGCATCCTGCGGGTTGCCCGCTTCGCCGCCCGCTTCCACGCTCAGGGCTTTACCATAGCGCCGGAAACTCTCGCCCTGATGAGCGAGATGACGGCCGCTGGCGAGCTAACCCACCTCACGCCGGAGCGAGTCTGGAAGGAGCTGGAAAAAGTGCTGCTGGGGCCGACCCCGCAGATCTTTATCGAGGTGCTGCGCCAGTGCGGCGCCCTGAAGGCGCTGTTCCCCGAGATTGATGCGCTGTTTGGCGTCCCCGCCCCGGCCAAGTGGCACCCGGAGATCGACACCGGCATCCACACCCTGATGGTGCTGGAGCAGGCGTGCCGGATCTCCCCCGAGCTGACCGTCCGCTTTGCTGCCCTCTGCCATGACCTTGGCAAGGGAGTGACCCCCAAGGAGTTCTGGCCAAGCCATCACGGTCATGGCCAGAAGGGGCTGCCGCTTATTCGCGCCCTATGCGAGCGGTTCCGGGTACCCAACGAGTGCCGGGATCTGGCGCTGCTGGTGAGCGATCTGCACACCCACATCCATATCGCCTTTGAGCTCAAGCCCGCCACCCTGCTCAAGGTGTTTGACAAGGCAGATGCCTGGCGCCGCCCCGAGCGCTTTGCCCAGCTGCTGGATGCCTGCCGCGCCGACTTCCACGGCCGCACCGGTTTCGAGGAGAGGGTCTACGCCGAGCCAGACTACGTGGCCGAAGCGTTGGCAGCCGCCCAGGCGGTGCCGGTGAAAGAGATAGTGGCGGCCGGTTACAAGGGAGAAGAGATCAAGGAACAGCTGGCAAGGAAACGGACTGATGCCATCAGCCGGGTCAAGGATGAGTGGACCTTTATCGAGGAGTAACCTCGGCCCCATAACAGACGGCCGCCCTGATGATGAGCTCCGCAAGGAGAGCATCGCCAGGGCGGCCGTTTTGCATCCAGGTTTATATGTGAAGGGGCGCTAACCCCTGCTGGTGCAGTTATGCCGGACCAATTCGCTCCATCAGGCTCATATGGGATGAGCCATCGTGGCGCTTGAGATTCTGGCGATATTCGAACTGGCGCTGGCTCTCCTGCTTGAGCCCCAGCATCAGCGAATAGCACATCGCCAGCATGATCACCGAGAACGGCAGCGCGGCTATGATGCTGGCCGCCTGCAAGGCCGCCAGGCCACCGGAAACCAACAGGATGGCGGCAACCAACCCCTGCCCCAGACCCCATACGGCGCGGTGCAGTACCGGCGGCTCCTGATCACCGATGGAGAGCAGGGTGGTGATGACCAGCGTGCCCGAATCACTGGAGGTGATGAAGTAGGTGCAGATGAGCAGGGTCAGCACAGCCTTGGCGATCCAGCCGAAGGTATCCCAGTGCAGCAGCTCGACCGTCTTGTAGAGCGCCAGCGTCACATCCTGATTGACCGCAGCGACCACGCCGCCACCGCCAAACAGCTCCAGATTCATCGCCGTACCGCCAAACACGGTGAGCCAGAACATGCCGAGCAGCGAGGGTACCAGCAGCACACCGAGCACAAACTCGCGAATGGTACGCCCCTTGGAGATACGGGCGATAAACATGCCGACAAACGGCGCCCAGGCAATCCACCAGCCCCAGTAAAACGCCGTCCAGCTCGACTGCCAGGCCGAGGTGCCGTTGGCCTCGGTGTTGGTCCAGAAGCTCAGTTTGACGATGTTCTGCAGGTAATCACCGATGTTCTGCACATAGGCGTTGAGGATATAGGTGGTCGGCCCCAGCACCAGAAAGAGTGCGAGCACGAACACGCTCAACCAGATATTGAGCTCGGAGAGGATCTTCACTCCGCGCCCGACCCCGGAAACCGCCGACAGAGTGGCGATCAGGCTGATACCGCCAATCAGCCAGAGCTGGTTGGACTGCGACACCGCCATACCAAACATCTGGTTGAGGCCGGTATTCATCTGGGAGACCCCCAGACCAAGGGAGGTCGCCACCCCGAACACGGTGCCGAACACCGCCAGCACATCGGCCGCATGGCCCCAGAAACCGTAAATCCGCTCGCCGAGGATGGGGTAAAGCACGGAGCGAATAGCCAGCGGCAACTTGCGACGATAACTGAAAAAGGCCAGCGATAGGCCAACGATCACATAGATGGCCCAGGGGTGGAGGCCCCAATGGAAAAAGGTGAGGCGCATGGCGATCTGGGCCGCTTCCGGGGTCATCCCTTCGGTAATGAACGGATTGCCCTGCAGATGGTTCATCGGCTCGGCGATGCTCCAGAACACCAGACCGATACCCATGCCTGCGCTAAAGAGCATGGAGAACCAGGCGAAGTAGCCGAACTCCGGTACCTGGTCGTCGTCACCCAGCCGGATGCCGCCAAAACGGCTGAACATCAGGTAGACAGCGAAGAACAGGAACAGGGCGACCACCAGAATGTAGTACCACTTGAACCCGGCAATAATCTGATCCTTGGCACCGACAAACCAGGCGGCCGCGGTATCGGGAACAAATACGCCAAACAGCAAAAACAGGGTGATCACGGTGAGGGCCGTCATGGCCATGGTGGGGTTGAGGCCTTTCAATAGCCCTTTGCTTGCTCGCATCCAGCCTCCTTAGTCGTTGTTGAAAAAGTCTTCGCCCACATGATCACCGGCACCGCCGATGGCGCGATAGACCAGTTTGCCTGCCGCCTGTTCGCGGTGATCCACCAGCGAAACCGAGGGCTGGCCATTCACGGCGTGACGCTTGCCAAGGAAGATGGCCATGGGGACGCCCAGATTGGAGACACCGCTGGTGATCCAAAGGCGGTTGAAGTCGTAAGAGCCACCGATGAACTCCAGCTGGGCTAGGCCGGTATCGAGGCCGGTCAGATAGAAGTTCATGGCACTTTCGTCAGGAAAGAGGTGCACCAGCACATAGGCGTAGCGCAATTCGTTCACCAACTCCTTTAGGTTGAAAGTACCTGTCTCACTGCAAGAGAGGGGTAACTCACCATCATAGTGGTGTACCTTGAGGTTGTTGGGGTCTTCATCATAGGCAGGCTGATAGCGCACAAAAGCCGAGGTATCCGGCAGTTCATAGCGCACTCTGACCACACGTAACTCGGCCACCAGAGACTTGATATCCAGCTCATTATTCATCATTTCGCTCCTCAAATGTCAGGGTGAATTCCGTGAAATGCCCGTCAACCTAACATAAAATTGATTAGAGCAGAAATCATTACAACAAAAACTATATTGACCTTGTGACGAATTAGGCGGAAAATTTTGCGCCTCTCCATAGCCCTTCAATGACGCACACCCCATGGAAAAACATGATGAAGTGCTGGTCGCCCTGCGCCAGATTATTCGTGCCATCGACATGCACTCCAGGCGCTTGATCAAAGAAGCCGGGCTCACTTCCCCGCAACTCTTGCTGCTCAAAGGGATCGACGAGCTGGGACAGATCTCCATGCGCCAGCTGGCCGATCACACCAACATGAGTCAGGCCACCGCCACCACCATCATGGACCGATTGGAGAGCCGCCAACTGGTGCAGCGCGTTCGCAGCAATACCGACAAGCGCAAGGTTCACGCGACACTGACTGACGCAGGCCGCGCCCTGCTGGCCCAGGCCCCGACCCCGCTGCAAGAGCGCTTCATCCAGCGTTTTCAGGCGCTGGAAGCGTGGGAACAGACCCTGCTGCTCTCCTCCCTGCAACGCATCTCCTCCATGATGAATGCAGACGAAATCGACGCGGCCCCGGTGCTGAGCGTCAGACTCCTCACCGAAGAGCAGGCATAAACAGTTGAACAATTTCAGGCATAAAAAAAGCTCCCGAACGGGAGCTTTTTTCGATCAGGGGTCGTAGAGGATTACTCTTCCAGGCTGATCCCGATATTGGAGACGCCATCCTGAGAGGCGAATGCTCTGATGGCCAGGATACGATCGCTGTCGCGCTCATGAGCAACCCGCTTGAGCAGTTCAACCTGGAACTCCAGTTCGGCTTCCATGTACTCGTGCTCGTAGAGCTCCTCTTCGGTCAGATCCCGCTCTTCCAGCAGCTCGATAAACCCGGCCACGGTACCGACTGAGGCATGGCTGGCATCGTTGGCCTCTTCGCCAACCCGGCAGATCACCGAGTTATAGGCGCAGCCCAGCGCAACACAGGCATCAAGCGCCGGATAGGCACCGTAGGATTCAAACTTGCGGGGATCCGGAATGTGAGACTCGAACTCTTCGAGAATGGCCCCCAGATTGACCCGGGATCCCTTGACGGTGAGGTAGACCCACATCTGATCCAGCGCATGCCGGAAAGCGCCAGCATTGCCAAAGCCGGAGGCCTGACAGAACAGGGCATAGTTGGGGTACATGCGCTCTGCCAGCGCCAGGGTGTAGACGGTCTGTTGCCAAGGCTGTAGCTCGGCCAGTCGCTTATAAAACTTGTCACCAAACACTGGAGTCGGATCCTTTGCAAAATGTGGGGCAGATTGTAGCCCACGAGGGGCGCGGCGAAAACGAAAAAGCGCCCTGGTCGGCTATGTTGCGATATGAAGTCAGGTAAGATGGGTCGAGAGCGGCATCTTGTTGCGCCGCAAATTCTGATAAGGAACAAGAGTATGAGCCAACGTACCCTTCTTTTGCTCAGCCAGGATAATGCTCACTACGAACGGCTGCTCAAGGCCGCCAATCTCCCCCATCTGCGCATTCTGCGAGCCGATAACCAGAGCGATGCCGAGAAGCTGATCGGCGAAGCCCATATTCTGATGGCCGAACCGGCCCGTGCCAAACCGCTGCTGCCCAAAGCCAACAAGCTGAGCTGGTTCCAGTCCACCTATGCGGGGGTCGATGTGCTGCTCGACCCTGACAGCCGCCGCGACTACCAGCTCACCAATGTGCGCGGCATCTTCGGCCCGCTGATGAGCGAGTATGTCTTTGGTCATCTGCTCAGCCTGATGCGCCAAATTCCCCTTTATCGGGAACAGCAGAAACAGCGACTGTGGCAAAGCCACCCCTATCAGGGCCTCAAGGGGCGCACCATGCTGATCCTGGGTACCGGCAGCATTGGTCAGCATATTGCCCACACCGGCAAACATTTTGGCATGAAGGTGCTGGGCATCAGCCGCAGCGGTCGGGAGCGGGCCGGGTTTGATCAGGTTTATCAACTACCTGCGCTCAACAAGATGCTGGCGCAGGCCGATGTCATCGTCAGCGTGCTGCCAGCCACCCGCGATACCCGTCATCTGTTCAATGCCGCCCGCTTCGAACACTGCAAACCGGGCGCCATCCTGTTCAACGTCGGTCGCGGCAGCGCCGTACACTCTGGCGATCTGCTCACCGCACTGCGTACCGGCAAGCTGGCGATGGCGGTGCTGGATGTGTTCGAGCAGGAGCCGCTGCCCGCCGACAGTCCGCTATGGGGCCAACCCAACCTCATCGTCACCCCCCACAACAGCGCCTACAGCTTCCCGGATGATGTGGCCCAGATCTTTGTGCGCAACTACATCCGCTTTATCGATGGCCAGCCACTGGATGGCAAAATCGACTTCGACAAGGGTTATTGACCCTCACTGCGCATGTAAAAAGGCCCCGCCAATCTGGCGGGGCCTTTCATTTCAGGCTGTGACGACAGGAATCAACCCGCGGCCAGCTCCTTGCGATAGCTCTTCACCTTGGCAAGGAACTGACGACGCTCCTTGCCGCTGAGCGGTTCAGCCATAGGCAGCTTGGCTGTCATGGCATTGACCGGGCGGTTGTTGATCCGCAGTTCGTAGTGGAGGTGAGCACCGGTCGAGCGACCTGTGTTGCCGGAGAGGCCGATCTTGTCGCCCATCTTCACTCGCTGACCGGTTTTGACCAGCAGCTTGCTCAGGTGCAGATAACGGGTAGAGAGAGTACGGCCATGCTTGATGACGATATAGGTACCCGCCAGCGGGTGGCTGGTTGCCTTCTGGACGACACCATCGCCGGTCGCCAGCACTGGCGTGCCCACCGGCACCGCAAAGTCAGTGCCCTCGTGAGGACGCACCATACCGGTTACCGGATGTTTGCGCGCCGGGTTGAAGTTGGAGCTGATCCGATAGCGGCTGTGGGTCGGGTAGCGGCGGAATCCGCGCTCCAGACTGTTGCCATGACCGTCGTAGTAGTTGCCGTCATCGGAGAGCCAGGCCGACACCGTCTTGCCCTGGCTGGTCACTTCCACACCCAGCAGCTGGCTGTTGCCAGTGCTCTTGCCTTCCACCGTCTCCTGGCGTACCAGCACTTTGAACTTGTCGCCCTTCTGCAGATCCTTGGCGAAATTCATTCGCCACTGGAACAGGTTGGCAATTTTCTGGATATGGTTGGCCGGAATCCCCGCATTGCGGGCACTGACATAGAAGCTGCCGTTGATCACGCCGTTGTAACGCTGCGGTTGCCACTCGACCTTCTCATTGATCATGGAGGCGGTATAGGCATCATCGCTGCGTGCCATCACCAGCGTCTGCTTGATGTTCAGGCGGATTTTGAGTTGCTGCAGGATGTTGTCCTGATCGATCAGCAGCTCGATATTTTGGCCCGGCTTGAGGCGCGCCAGATAATTCTTGTTATCGGCGTCCAGCACCTTGTAGAGGGTGGTGGTGGATAGACCGAGATTGTTAAAAATAGCGGTCAGGTTTTCGCCGTTGCGGACCCGGTAATCCTGCCACTGGGGGGTGGTGTCGACCGGGATGTCGTCATCCGGCGCACTCTGATCAACCAGTTCGTGATCGGGAATTTCGTTAAAGTCGGTGTTGTTTTCGTTGGTTGCCGTACCGGCGGTATCAATGGGCAACTCAAGACGCAGCGGCCGCTCAAGGATGTCACCCGGAGCTGGCAATAATGCCACTGCTGACAGGGTCATGGCCGTCAGCATCAGCATGGCGTAAAAGTGTTTGCGGGGAACCGGTGGTTCCCAATTGGCAGCCTGTACTACCAAGGGACGGAGACGTTTCATCCGCTATCCTGTATTTAGATCTAAAGAGTGTGAGTTGCGATGTCAGTTGTGACAAAACCGTATAAAACTGTTTGTTGGACACAAATAGTTACAAATAGTTCATCACAATCTGCATGAACCTCACATTTTATGCATAACCCACCCGGATGGGCAGAAATGATCGTCTTTTTTAACCATTTTTTCCTATTTTTAAGAACCGGGTCGGATTCGATACTGAATAGAAACCTGAAATGTTGCGATAACTTTTCCATGGAGTGGATATGTCGTTAGCAAAACTGTTAATCAGAATAATTGTCGTCCTGTTCCTGATCGGTGCAGCGCTGCTGTTTGCACTGGAAGTCACGACGGTCCGCCAATCCATCCTCGACCAGATGTCAGCCAATCTGGAAACCGCCATCACCGCTCTCGGGCTGGTGCTGCAAGGAACCCTGCTCAATGACGACAATGTGCTGGCCGAAACCATCGTCAATGCCATGTTCGACGGCGGCTTCGTCAGCTCGGTCACCCTGATCGATCCTGATGGCCAGTTGCTGTTTCAGAAGGTATTCCACTCTACCCAGCAAAATGTCCCCGGCTGGCTTCCCTCGGTTATCGGCATGCCCCCCGTCAAAATTGAGCAAGAATTGACCGATGGCTGGCGCATGCTGGGCACTCTGACCCTTGAGGGACATAGCGGCTACGCCTATCAGCATCTGTGGAATGCCATCAGTCGCACCGGTCTGGCGCTGCTGGCGGGCCTAGTCGTATTTACCCTGATCATCTCTCTGGTCTGCAAACGCCTGCTGCAGCCCCTGGAGCAGATCAACCTGCAGCTGATCCGTATCCGCAAACACCAGTTCAACAGCACCCTGCCCACTCCCTGGTTGCAAGACCTCAAAGAAGTGGCACTTTCCATCAACCAATTGGTTTCCGAACGCAAACGGGATCTGCTGCAACAACGACTCAAGATCACCCAGCTGGGAAAACAGCTGCCACTGACGACCCCACAGCCGCTGCAAGGAGTGAGCCCGCTGCAGGAAGGCGGGCAACTGCAAAAATTTGTCTCCACACAAGGGGAGATCGCCCTCTATCAGCGTTTCTTGCCCAGTCAGCACCTCGGTGCTGACAGCGATCTCGCAACCATCCAGAGCGCCCTGCAACAGTGGCAGCACTCTCATATAGAGGGGATCTTGCTGCCCCTCTCCCTGCTCAATCACCCGCAATGGTCCGAGATCGCCCCTCTGCTAAGCCAGGACCGCGGCAAAACACTGGATTGGCGCTGGGATGTGGCCACATTCCCCGCCAACGGCCAGTCCACATTGGCCGCGCTACAGGAACAGGGGTGTGAGCTCGCCTTCAGCGCCATTCCCCTCAATGCGGATACCTTCAATCAACTTGACCCGCTCAATCCCATCTTTATCAGCTGTCAGCTGACCGATGCGCCGCTTTACTGGAATCTGCTCTCCCAAACCATGCATGCCGCCGGTTATACCCTGCTGGCAGAATCGGGAGAGTGTCGCGACATCGACAAACTGCGGACCTGGGGTATCGATGGTTATGCCAAGGAGGCGCAATCATGAAGAAGCTCGCCATGCTGTTGCCCCTGCTGTGGCAACCCGGCCTGATGGCTGAAACCGTCACTATCACCACCGGGGGTGAGCAGGGGATTTATCACCAGATAACCAAAGAGTTTTGCCGTCTGGCTCATGAGGTCGACGAGCAACTTGCGTGCACACTGCAGAGCTCATCGGGTTCAATAGAAAACCTGACGCGGCTGAAGAGTGGCGAGTCATCCTACGCCATGGTGCAGTCAGACTGGTTGTATCAGGCAAGCCAGGGCTTGGGCCCTTTTGCCACCCAGCCGCAACCTGAGCTGCGCGCCCTGTTTGCCACCCATGCCGAGCCCTTCACCATAGTGATCCGTGCCGATGGCGATATTACTTCACTGGAACAGCTCAAGCTCGCCCCCATCGACATGGGGTTGAAGAACTCGGGAACCCGCCAGACGGCGCTGACCCTGTTCAACATCTTGGGAGCGAAAGAGCAGGATCTCGATCTGAAAAGCATGGCCAACCTGCCGGATGCGCTCTGCAGCAAGCAGATCGACGCATTTGCATTGGTGATGGGGCATCCCAACCGGATTGTGCTCGACACCGCCAAACGTTGCGCGGTCAGTTTCCTCCCCATCGATGGGGCCACCCGTGATCAGCTACTCAAGGGGGTCAAATATTACCAACGTAGTCAGGTGCCCGCCCGCATCTACCCCGGCAATCTGAAGGCAACTCCCACCTTTGCCATTGCCGCCACCCTGGTCACCAATGCCACCATGCCGGAAGAGTCTGTCTATCGCCTGACCAAGGCCATGCTGACCCAGCAAACCAAGTTCAATGAGCAAACTTATGGCTACGCCAATATGTTTCACCGGGCACGCAATAAAACCGGCCCGGTGCTGAGTATTGAGCAGCATCCGGGCGCAGCGAAATATTTCGATGAGTTGAAGGCGGCGGGCAAGCTATAACTGACGACGAGGAGAGCGCAGTTGCTCGCTGGAGAAACGGGTCTTCATCGATGTCCACTGCGCCAACCGATCGGCACTCCCCGCCAGCGTCCCTTCCCGCCGTGACTTCATGATCCAGATGCTTTTGGCATCGAAACTGTAAACGGGAATGAGGTCGGTACGCTTGCTGCCTGGCAGGATCCGGCTGTTGATGTTGTCGAGCACCAGTGGGTCAGCTTTGGGTGTCGGGAAGTAGAGTGTCACCATGTGGAACTGGTTGTAACGCACCGCCTTGACGTAGGCCAGTCGCAGCTTCTTCTCATCCACCCCCAGCTCCATCAGGGTGTAGTACTTGGAGATGCTGTAATCCTCGCAATCCCCACCCCGGGCACCGATGAACTCCAGCGGATTGGCCCAGTAATCCTCATCACCCCACAGCTTGGGATCCTCGCTATAGGTGAGATTGTTGAAGTAGTTGTTCACCAGCTCGATCTTCTGCTGGTCGGTTGTACCCGCTCTGGGGGTGAGCAAGCGAGAAAATGCCTCGGCCCGCTGGATGGCCCGGCCACCATACACTTCCTGCAGCTTGGCCCGCAGGTCCGGACTGGCAATATATTCGGAAAGACGCGAAGCCTGCACGCTGGCGCAACATAGCGCCAACGTGCAGGCCGGGATCAGCAACCATTTCATACCGGACACTCCATGTCAGATGCTGGAGGTCAGTATAGTCCCTCCGGATGAGAGGCTCAGCTGCTAATCAGCGACACTGGGCGAATGCGTCTGCCAGTTGCTGCATGAATTGGGGATAACCATCTGGGCCAAGCGGTACCTGTTCACCCACCTCATCAAGCAACAGCACCTTGGCGCCGGTATTGCGTGCCACCGATTCGATCACAGCCGGTGAGAATTGCGGCTCGGCATAAATGCAGCTCGCCTGCTTCTCTTCCAGTGCCTTGCGAATATCCATTAGCGTCTTGGCGCCCGGGCGACGCTCAGGGCTCACGGTAAAGTGACCCTTTGAACTCATGCCGTAGTGGCGCTCCCAGTAGCCATAAGCCTCGTGGAAGACAAAGTACCCCTTCTCATTCACTGCCTTCATCTGGCCAGCAATCACCTTGTCCTTGGCATCAACTTTGGCATCAAATGCCGCGAGGTTGGCGTCATAGCGAGCTTGATTGGCCGGATCCAGCTTGCCCAATTCACTTGCGATCGCCTTGGCAATCATCTTGGCCTGCGTCGGGCCAAGCCAGATATGGGGATCGACCCCTTCATGATGATGTCCTTCATGCCCTTCATCATGATCATGGTTACCGTGCTCGTGGGCGGCATGATCGTGATCATCATGGTCATGGGAGTCATGACTATCCTGAGTCGCGTAGTTGAACAGCGGCATCCCCTCAACCTGAGTCAAGGCCAGAGCATGGGAATGATTGGCCAACGGCTTGGCCATAAACCCTTCCAGCTCGGGGCCAACCCACACCACCAGCCCAGCACCGTTGATGCTGCGAATATCGGAGGGGCGCAGGGAGAAATCGTGGGGAGAGGCACCGGTGGGCAGCAATACCTTGGGCTCGCTCACGCCGTCAGTGATCGCCGCGGCGATGAAGCCAAGGGGCTTGATGGTGGTCAGTACCTCAATGGCACGAACAGGCAAACTCACCGCCAGCAAGGCAGTGAAAAGCGCAATAATTCTCATTGGTGAATCTCGTCAGGGGGTGAGTATGTGATAATATAACAGCCGCTTTTTGTTATATTATAACTCTCACTGGCTGTAAACCCCGGAGTTGTCATGAGCCAACTGGTAGAGCTGAAAGAGGTCTCTCTCTCGTTTGATGGACACTCTGTGCTCGACAAGGTCTCCTTTACCCTCAATAAAGGCAAAATCACCACGCTAGTCGGCCCCAACGGGGCTGGCAAGAGCACCCTGAGCAAGCTGGTGCTGGGTCTGCTCACCCCGGACTCGGGCAAGATCACCCGCAGCCGCGATCTGAGAGTCGGCTATGTGCCCCAGCGCCTTTATCTGGATCCCACCCTGCCGCTGACGGTGCGCCGCTTCCTGCAGCTGGGCAAAAACAGCCGTCTCTCCATCGAGGAAGCTCTGGTCCGGGTGGGCGCAGAGGGATTGCTGGAAAACCGGATGCAAAAACTCTCCGGCGGTGAGATGCAGCGGGTGCTGCTGGCTCGCGCCCTGCTGGTCAAACCCGAGCTGCTGGTACTGGACGAGCCGGTTCAAGGCGTGGACATCACTGGCCAGATCGAGCTCTACGCCCTCATCGGTCAGCTCGCCGCCGAGTTCAATTGCGCCGTGCTGATGGTCTCCCACGACCTGCATCTGGTGATGGCCAGCACCCACGAGGTGATCTGCCTCAATCGCCACGTCTGCTGTCATGGCGAGCCGGAAAGCGTGGCGCGCCACCCCGAATTTGCCCGCCTGTTCGGGCGACCGGAGCAGGAGGTGCTGGCGGTCTATACCCACCATCACCACTGCGACGGCGAACACCATCATCATGAACCGCAGGCTCCCGTCATCCGCCTGCCCTCTCGCAACAACGCTCACAGCAAATAGCGCAAGCAACAGGACATTCAAGTGGACAGCTTTCTGTTATACGCCCTCGCGGCCGGTCTCGGCATCGCCCTGCTGGCCGGTCCCCTCGGTAGCTTCGTGGTATGGCGCAAGATGGCCTATTTTGGCGACACCCTCTCCCACGCCTGCCTGTTCGGCATCGCGCTGGGCATCCTGCTGCAGGTCGATCTCACCCTGGCGGTGGTGGTCTGCTGCCTCGCCATGGCGATGCTGCTGGTGATCATGAGTCGCAACCAGCAGGTGGCCACCGATACCCTGCTCGGCATTCTGGCCCACAGTGCCCTGTCCCTCGGTCTGGTTACCTTGAGTTTTATGGATAACGTGCGGGTGGATCTGATGGCCTACCTGTTCGGCGACCTGCTCTCGGTACAACCGATGGATCTGCTCTGGATCTACGGCGGTGGCGCGCTGGTACTGCTCACCCTGTGGCGACTGTGGGATCCCCTGCTCTCCATGACCATCTCGGAAGAGCTGGCACGGGTAGAGGGGATCCGGGTCGATTTGCTGCGCTGCGTATTGATGCTGCTCATCGGGCTGGTGATTGCCGTGGCGATGAAGTTTGTCGGGGCACTGATCATCACCTCCCTGCTGATCATCCCCGCCGCCACCGCCCGCCGTTTCAGCCAGACGCCGGAGCAGATGGCGGGCTTTGCCGCGCTGATTGGCTGCCTCGCCGTGCTGGGTGGATTGACCCTCTCCTGGTATCAAGATACTCCGGCAGGGCCTTCTGTCGTCGTCTGCGCCACCAGCCTGTTTGTGCTGAGCCAGTTCAAAAAAGCCTGATAACCCGGGCAATTACAAGGGCATGCTCTGGCGTGTCTCCATCACCAGCCACTGGCGCAATCGGCTGATGGCGGGCTCATGGGCCCGCGAGCGCTTGCAGGTAAAGTAGAAGGCATCCCCCGTCTCCAGCTGGTGTACCGGCAAGGCCACCAGCTGGGGATCATCGGGCCGCAGCATGTAGTCATTCACGAACGCCACCCCCTGATCCCAGGCCGCCGCCTCCATCGCCAGCAGCACATGGCTGAAATGGTGCATCCGCGCCTCGTCCGGGATCACCAGCCCGCCCGCCTTGGCCCAGCGCTGCCAATCCTCGCCCCGCGCCTTGTAAATGGACTGAACCGACAGCAATGGCAACTGCCAAATGGCCTCAGGCCACTCCCCGCTGACCTGCTGCAACAGGCGGCGACTGCAGACCGGAAAGAGCCGTTCCTGATAGATAAGATCGTGACAGTAGCCCCGCCCGTGGGGTGAGACTGTGATAAAACAGTCGGCCACCCGATCGGAGAGCTCGGGATCCTCCGCCACCATCTCCAGACTCAGATCAAGCTCGGGATAGAGCTGGCGCAATCCGGCCAACCGCGGGATCAACCACTTCACCGCAAACGAGCTGTAGACCGCGAGGCGCAACCGCATCTCGCCGCCCCCGCGCAGCTGTTCGCTGCTCTGGGCAATCTGGCCGAGTCCGGCAGCAATCCCCTCGAAATAGCTCTCCCCCTGGGTTGTCAGCGAGAGCAACCGTCCCTGACGCAGCAGCAACCGCTCCCCCAGAAAATCCTCCAGCAGACGGATCTGGTGGCTGACCGCACTCTGGCTGACGTTCAGTTCAAGGGCGGCGCGGGAGAAGCTGAGCAGCCGGGCCACCACCTCGAAATATTGCACCGCACGCAGGGGAGGAAGCTTCATTATCTAAATATCTCATGAGTGGTCATTTTTTATCATTTTACTGGATATCAACCGGCACGCTACCCTCCGCCCATCTGAAGTGGGAGGTGGTATGAATGCAGTAGGGATCGGCATCCTTTATCTGGTGCTGGGCAATATGGTAGCGGTTTTTTCCGATGCGCTGGTCAAGGTGCTGGAGCCGGATCAGCCCATCTTCCAGTTTGTCTTTTTCCGCCAGGTTTCTGCAGCCCTCCTGCTGATGCCCTGGCTGCTCTGGTCATGGCGCCGCAACCCGCCGGTGGCCATCAAGTGGCACCTGCTGCGGGCCCATATCTGGGCGGTCGGTGTCTGCCTGATGGTGGTCGCCCTCACCCGCTTGCCGCTCGCCACTGCCAATGCCCTCTTCTATGCCGCCCCCCTGATGATGGTGCCGCTGGCGGTGTGGATGGCAGGAGAAGCGATCTCGCGCCAGAAGGTGCTGACCGCAGTCATCGGATTTATCGGGGTACTGATCGTGCTGCGCCCGACTGAAGTGAACTGGGCCGCACTGGCGGCGCTCGGGGTAGCGCTGTCGATGGCGCTCAACAATCTGCTGATCAAGCGGATCCCGCTCAAGCAGCCCATCGCCCAGACCCTGTTTTTCACCAACGTGCTGAGCATGCCCTTTATTCTGGCGCTGGCATTGTGGGAAGGGGGCGACTGGCAGTGGCAGATGTGGTGGCCCGCCTTCGGTTCTTCGGCGCTGATCATGGTCTATGCAGGATTGTGCGTGGTGGCCTATCGCAAGGCGGAGGCGAGCAAGATCGCCTCGGCGGAGTACACCGGTCTGCTGATGGCGGTGGCCATCGGGGTATGGTTGTTTGACGAGCAGCCCGGCCTGCCGCTGCTGCTGGGCTGTATCTGCATCGTCCTGCCGCTCATCGCCATGGCGCGCAGCAAGCCAAAACCGCTGGCCGAGCCGGCGGTTTAAGCACTCAGGGTCGTGCCAGCAAAGGGGCGATCCTTTGCTGCAGATGGGGGACGATCTCCTGTTCGAACCAGGGATTCTTCCTCAGCCAGAGAGTATTGCGCGGGGAGGGATGCGGCAACGGCAGCCAGCCGGGACCATAGTCGGCCCAGCTGCGCACCGTGTCGGTGAGCGATCCCTTGGCCGCCCCCCGCAGGTAATGGGCTTGTGCATACTGGCCGATCAACAGGGTCAGTTCGATGTTGGGTAACAGCATCAGTACCTTGTCATGCCAGGTGGGCGCGCACTCGGGTCTGGGCGGCAGATCGCCCGACTTGCCCTTGCCGGGATAACAGAGCCCCATCGGCATAATCGCAATGCGTGATTCGTCGTAGAAGGTGGGTTTATCGACCCCGAGCCAGTGGCGCAAGCGATCGCCGGAGGGGTCATCCCACGGGATACCGCTGGCATGCACCCGGGTGCCAGGCGCCTGACCGATGATCAGCAGGCGGGCACTCTCGGCCCCGCGGATCACCGGACGAGGCCCCAGCGGCAGATGAGCCTCGCACAGACGGCAGGCCCTGATTTGCTCAAACAACTTATCGATTCGCTGCATGACGTTGATAGTACCAGCATTTCCCTGTTTTCCCTCTTGTGGAAACAGGGCGCGCCCCCTACTATCGCCATGGATGTTTAATTTAATAAACGGATAATAATGAAAAACTGGCTAGGTACCGGCACCGCGACCCTCTCCTTCATCCTGTGGGGGATGCTGCCGCTCTATTATCAATTCATGCCCGAGGTCAACATGTGGGAGCTGATCTCCCACCGGGTGCTCTGGTCTGTGGTGCTGCTGGGTGCCCTGTTTTTGCTGCTTGGCCACAAAGTGCCCTGGGCACAACTGCGCAGCGAGCCGCGCCAGCTCGGCCTCATTCTGCTGGCGGGTCCAGTGATGTCGATCAGCTGGTGCATGTTCACCTGGTGCCTCACCACCGGACAGGTACTGACCACCAGCCTCGCCTTCTTTATGACCCCGCTGTTCAATATCGTATTCGCCGTCATCTTCCTCAAAGAGCGGCTCACCCCGCAAAAGCATCTGGCAGTCGCTCTGGCACTGGCGGGTCTCGCCTACATGCTCTTCTGCTACGGCCAGCTCCCCTGGTTCTCCCTCATCATGGGGGCCAACTTCGCCTGCTATGGCCTTATCAAGAAGAAAATCCACTACGACACCGGCACCAGCCTCTATCTGGAAGCCATGGTGCAACTGCCCGTCGCGCTGATCATCATCGGCACGCTGGCATGGCACGGGGAAGGGGCATTCGTGAACGGAGATCTGGCTGACAAGCTGCTGCTGATGGGCAGTGCGCCCGCTACTCTGCTGCCGGTGGGGCTCTTCTGCTACGCGGTGGCGAGAACCCGGATGAGCACTGTGGGACTGCTGCAATATATCGAGCCCAGCCTCGCCTTCCTGCTCGCCATCTACTGGTTTGGTGAGGCGCCGGACCCCATCAAGGCAGTCGGTTTCGCCTTTGTCTGGGCAGGTCTGCTGGTGAGCCTGTTGCCACTGCATCGGCTCAAGCGCCGCCCTCAGGGCGTACCGCGATAGGACTCCAGCACTTTGTGCCAGCGGGGATCCCTGTCCATCTGCTCGGCGATCTCGTTGAGGGTGGCATGCAGCTCTGGGCGAGATTTGGGCAGCAGGATATGGCGGGTATAGCTGGATTGGGGGAAGGGCGAGATAAACAGCTTGCCCTGATAGTGCTGTGAGTCGATGAAAAAGCCCAGCGATGAACCACTTACCAGCGTCACATCGATGCGACCGCGCACCAGCAGCTCAAGATTGGTCTTCACCTTCTTGGCATCCTGACGCACCAGCTCCCCGCGGCCAGCCGCATCATCGATCCCCTGATAGCGGTAGCCCTCCACCCCGCCAAACACCAACCCCTTGAGGGAGTCAGGCCCGCGATAGGTGACCGGGTTGTCAATGTTCGAGACCAGCTCGTTGGTGTCGCGCATCACCGGGAAAGTCCAGAGATAGCGCTCGCGATGGGGATCCCCCACCCAGGCGGGATTGACCCAGACCACCAGACCGTCAAAGTCGGGATCCGCCATCTCCAGCGCCAGCCGGGCGCGATTGACCAGCCAAAGCTCGATTCTGGGTTCACCCCTCAGCTTTTCATTGAGATACTTGACCAGCTCGCGGCTCAGCCCTTCATCCACTCCGGTGTTGAAGGGGGGATGCTGATGGTAATCGTAGAGACGGATCGTCTCCCCCAGAGCCGGGACCGACAACAGTAACCACAACCAAAACCAGACTCTCATCGCACCTCCTTGAGCTGCCTCTGAGTTTGGCACAGAGAATTTGAATGAGAGAACCCGCGACCACCACACCGACACAGCAACCATCCGCCCCTTCCCGCTGGTCTGTCTATATGGTGCGTACAGCCACCGGCCTGCTCTATACCGGGATCAGCACGGATCCGCTGCGCCGTCTGCACCAGCACCAGAGTGGCAAGGGCGCTCGCGCCCTGCGCGGCAAGGGGCCACTGACGCTGGCGTGGCAACAGGAAGTCGGCGAGAAGGGGGCGGCCCTGCGCATCGAATATCGCCTCAAGCAGCAGCCGAAATCCTTCAAGGAGCAGCTGATCCACAGCCCGGCACTCTGGCAGAGCTGGAGCCCCCAGTGGTTACCCGCAGCCACCCAGCCTTGAGGACGACAGGCAAAAAAAGGCCACTCGATGAGTGGCCGGAAAGGGGAAATCAGGGAGCATCACACAACGTCTTGCACAACCTCAGGCGGGTTAGAGGTAGGTATTGGAACGCTTGCTGCGGTTACTGATCAGCCAGCAAACCGCCAGCACCAGCAGCAACCAGGGGGCCAGCTTGATGATCAGAGCAAGCATGCCACCCAGCGCCCCAAGCAGCACAAACAGGCCGCTCACCAGCAACATGGCTACCAGGGTAAAACCGGTCAGTGCCATGACCAGCAGCACCACCAGCAATATGAAAAATTCCAGCATAACTTGCTCCTTATCAGTACCTTGTCTGCCGGCTGCTCAACCCTTCGGTCAATCCAGCCAGCGCTTCAATTCATAACGGGGCGGCATCATCAGCACCGCCAGCAGATAGGCGGCCAGTGCCAGCGGCGGCATCAGGATCAGGGCGAGCAGTGCCACCACCCGCACCGTGACTCTGGAGACCCCCAACCGCCTGGCAATACCGGCGCAGACCCCGGTCAGCTTGCGATGCACCAGATCCTTGGGCCAGGGGCTCATGATTACACCTCCGCCTTCTGGCCTTTGAGGCGAGCCAGCTCGCGCTCGATCTCGTCATTGAGCTCCAGCTCGCGGAACTGGGCCTCCAGCGAGGGATTCTGCCCCAGGGTGGCCGCCTCCAGCTGGGCTTCCAGCTGATCGACCCGGCCCTGAAAACCGTCAAAGCGCGCCATCAGCTCATGCATCCGCTGGTTGTCCACCTGGGCGCGGGCACGAATGCGGCTGTGGGCTGTCTGCTCGCGCAGGGTCAGCAGTTTCTGCTTCTCGCGGGCCTCGGTCAGCTTGGCTGCCAGCCGCTCGCTGTCGGCGGTGAGCTGGGCCAGCACCTCGGCCACACGGGCCTTGTCCTGCTCCAGCTGTTCACATTTTTTGACCTCCGCCAGCTTCTCGGTGAGGGCGGCGCGGGCCAGATCCTCACGTCCCTTCTGGATGGCGAGCTCGGCCTTGGCCGACCACTCCAGGATCTGCGCCTGCAACGCCTGCTGGTGACGCTCCAGCTGCTTCTGTTCGGCAATCACGCGGGCGGCCTGGGTACGCATCTCGACCTGCACCTGCTCCATCTCTTCGATCATCAGGCGCAGCATCTTCTCCGGCTCTTCACTCTTGTCGAGCAGGCTGTGCAGGTTGGCATTTATCACGTCGGTCAGGCGGCTGAATACGCTCATGGTCTGGCTCCTTGTTGATGGGATGGCTATCTCTTCCCATTGCATTACAAGAGCCGTGCCAAGAAAAATTATTGTTGTTTTACATATAGATGGGAGTTTACCGAGGAAATTCAAGATGCGTTTATTGGTGAGAATAGCCAACCATGTGGTGATTTTTACCAACAAAAAAGGGAGCCTCTGGCTCCCTTGTCGATTCATCGGCAATATCCGTCAGGCGGCGTGGCTGTGGCCCAGCTTGCTGTCCAGTTCGGTCAGCTTGGCCTCCATCCGGGCGCGGCAGGTGTCGGAGAGATCGCGAATGCCGCTGGCACCGTGCTCCTTGCTGCAGACCGGGGCCATCACTTCCACCAGCACTTCGCCGTTGTCCCAGCGATTGAGGTCGACCTGACCAAAGTAGCTGGAGCAGACGATGGGTACCACGGGGACTTCAGCCTGTACCGCAGTGTGGAAAGCGCCCGCCTTGAACGGCAGCAGGCCACGTCCCTGGGAGCGGGTCCCTTCCGGGAACATCCAGATGGAGGTGCCACGGTTCTTGATGCGATCCACCACCTGACCTATGGTGCCGATGGCACGGGAGCGGTTGGAGCGGTCGATCAGCACGTTGCCGGAGAGCCAGAAGATAAGGCCGAACAGCGGCAGCCAGAGCAGGCTCTTTTTGCCCACTGCCACCACGCCAGGCTGCACCGCACCGGTCACGGTGAAGATGTCAAAGTTGCTCTGGTGGTTGCAGACGTAGACCGCCGGGCCGACCGATTTGACCTCGTCGGCCACCGTCACCTTGACTCGCAGCCCGATCAGCGGGCAGACCGCGTGATACATGCGGGCGAATACATAGACGTTGTTGGGATGGCGCGGACGAACCAGACAGAGCAGCAGGCCGAACAGGAACCAGAAAATGAGCAGCAGACCAAGCAGCAGCACACGGGCAATTTTGAGCATCGAACACCTCGAGTTTTAACTCGGCGCAGTATACTGATCCCCCTTTTAGCGAACAAGCGTTCGCCAAACAGAACCGACCACCCTCCCCGCCGCGCCACCCACAGTCCTGCACATCAATACGCCGCCGACTTGCCCCACCCGCCATTGGTCGTTAGGATGGCCCCATCTTGATGGACGGGGCGAACATGATTTTGCAACAACGGGTAGCGAAACATCTCCTGCTGCTGGTCTGCCTGCTGGTGCTCAATTGTGCGGCCCAGCCGCTGGCCCGGCTTGCCCTGCTCGATCACGCCCTCAGCTGTCAGGCACTGCCCGTTCCGGGCTCGGCAACGGATCAAGAGGATGCCAAACCGGCCAGCCCGCAGCCCACCAGCTGCCAGCTCAACGGCAAGTGGCTAAGCGCCGCCACCCTGCTCTGCGTCGAACAGCTCTTCTTTGCCGTGGCCGTACTGATCGCCCTGCTGGCCCCCCTTTGGCGCTACACACCGCCACTGCCCCCTCCCAGAGTCATCTCGCCGCCCGAGCGGCGTCTGCACCTCACCCTGTGCGTCTGGCGGGAATGAGTTCGGCAGCGTTCTTTCGTTAGCTGTCACTCAATTTTTGCGAGACCAAAAAGATGTCGAATCTCTTCAAGACGGCCCTGCTACTGGGCGGTCTGCTGTGGCAATCCATGGGATTGGCCAGCGACACGGGCTGGCTCACCAGCCCACAGAATGATCACGCCCGGGTACGGCTGCAGGCCGACCGCAGCACGGCAGATCAGACCCGCATCCTGCTCGATGTCGAGCTGGAGTCAGGCTGGAAAACCTACTGGCACAGTCCGGGAGAAGGGGGCATTGCCCCCCAGATCCTGTGGGATGAGCCGGTCGGAGACTTTCAGTGGCGCTGGCCGGTGCCACGCCACTTCGAGGTAGCCGGGCTCAGCACCCAGGGTTATCAGGGGGACGTGACCTTCCCCCTCAACCTCAACTATCCCGCCGGGCAACCGCTCAAGGGAACTCTGCGCCTCTCCACCTGCAGCAATGTCTGCATCCTGACCGACTTCCCCTTCACCCTCGCGGTGGATGGGCAGGCTCCGGCCGGTTTCGACTTCGGCTGGGCCAAGGCCATCAGCAACCTGCCCCAACCGCTGCCTGCCGAGACCCGGGTCGAGCTCGGTTATCAGCACAACCAGCTGCAACTGCGCGCCGAGCGGGCAGAGGGCTGGCAATCACCAGCGCTCTTTATCGATGGGCTGGAGGGTGCCGAGTTTGGCAAACCGGCGCTTGAGGTCGAGGGCAACACCCTGATCGCCCGGGTGCCGGTGAGCGATGGCTGGCAGGGGGATGCGCCGGATCTGCGCGGCCAATCCCTCGGCCTGCTGCTCACCAGTGGCGAACAGGCATGGCAGGGCAAGGGGACGATCGGCGCGCCACTCGCACTGCCCGGCCAGAGCCATCCGCTGCTCTGGCTGCTGGGGGCGGCGCTGCTCGGCGGCCTGATCCTCAACCTGATGCCCTGCGTGCTGCCGGTGCTGGCGCTCAAGCTGGGAACTGTGTTGCAACATCAGGAGCGTGAACAGGGAACGGTGCGCAAGCAGTTCCTCGCCGCCAGCGCCGGGATCATCGCCTCCTTCTGGGTACTGGCGGCCATGAGCAGCCTGCTGCGCGCCACGCAAGGGGCCGTCGGCTGGGGCATCCAGTTCCAGAGTGCCGGTTTTATCGGCTTGATGGTGCTGGTCACCCTGCTGTTTTGCGCCAACCTGTTGGGGCTGTTCGAGATCCGCCTGCCCAGCGCCCTCAGCACCCGCCTCGCCACCAGCGGCGGTAACGGCCTCGGCGGTCACTTCCTGCAGGGGAGCTTCGCCACTCTGCTGGCGACCCCCTGCTCGGCACCGTTCCTCGGCACCGCAGTGGCCTTTGCGCTGGCGGCGCCACTCGGCCAGCTGTGGCTCATCTTCACGGCATTGGGGATTGGCATGAGCCTGCCCTGGCTACTGGTGGCGGCCCTGCCAAGACTCGCCCTTTGGTTACCGAAACCGGGGCGCTGGATGAACCATCTGCGCATCCTGCTCGGCCTGATGATGCTGGGCTCCAGCCTCTGGCTCACCAGCCTGCTCGACAATCATCTCGGCAGCTATGCCACCGGCTGGCTGATGGTTGCCATGCTGCTGGCGCTGCTGAGTGGCATCATCTGGCGTTACGGCATCCGCGGCTTCACGCTGGCGATCGCCCTCGCCGCCCTGATTGGCAGCCCCCTGCTGCTGAGTGGCGCCTTTAGCGCGCAGGGCTCGGCCAGCGTTGACAAGGTGGTCTGGCAGCCGCTCTCTGAACGCGCCATCACAGATGCACTGGCCCAGAACAAACGGGTCTTTATCGATGTCACCGCCGACTGGTGCGTTACCTGCAAGGCCAACAAATACAACGTGTTGCTGCGCGATGAGGTGCAAACCGCACTCTCGGCCCCCGATGTGGTGGCCCTGCGCGGCGACTGGAGCAAACCAAGCGACACCATCGCCGCCTTCCTGCGTCAGCGGGGCTCGGCGGCCGTCCCCTTCAACCAGATTTACGGCCCGGAGTTGCCGCAGGGGGTCACGCTGTCACCCCTGCTCGACAAGGACGATCTGCTGACCACATTGCACAAGGCTGGCCTGCTTCAGGCTGGCACCACCCGATTTTAAGGAGCAACCATGAAACCGACTCTTAGCGCCCTGACCCTGCTGGCCTCCCTTTCCGCAACCCTGCTGGCTCCGGCCCTGCACGCGGCCCCTTTCACCCCGGAGCAGGAGGCGCGCATCAAGGAGCTGATCCGCGAGACCCTGATCGCCAACCCCAAGATCCTCGACGAAGCCGCCGAATCCTGGGAGAAACAGAACGCGGCAGCCCAGGAGGCGCAGCTTGGCAACTTCATCAAGGGCAACAAGGATGTGCTGTTCAACAGCGCCACCAGCCCGCGCCTCGGCGCCAAGAACCCCAAGCTGACGCTGGTGCTGTTCACCGACTACAACTGCCCCTACTGCAAGCAGTTCGATCCCCGGCTGACCAAGCTGCTCAAGGCCTATCCGGACGATCTGGGGCTGGTGATCAAGCTGCTGCCGTTCAAGGGGCAGACCTCCGCCAAGGCGGCCCAATACAGCCTGACCCTGTGGCAGCAAGATCCCGCCCGCTTCCTCACCCTGCACGACAAGCTGATGAGCAAGCAGGGTATGCTGACCGAGGCGGACATCAACAAGGCGCTGGCCGCCACCGGCAACACCGCGCTCAAACCGGCCGCCAAGGCGACCGAAGAGCTGCGCAACAGCCTGCGCATCGGCACCATTCTGGGGGTACAGGGCACTCCGGCGACCCTGATTGGCAACCAGCTGGTGCCGGGCGCCATCCCCTATGAGGAGCTGGAGCAACTGGTGAAGGCCGAACTGGCCAAGCAGGGGTAAGCGATGATCACCAATCCTCAACCCCGCTGGCGACGCTGGAGCAAGGAGGCACTCTGGCTGCTGTTGCTGGCGCTGATCATCTCGACCCTGCTGGATCTGTGGCGCAGCCCGACCCTGCCAGAGGGGGCGATGAGCACCCCCGTCACCCTGCAGGATGGCAGCAGCACGGATCTCGCTACCTTAAGCCAGGGCAAGCCGCTGCTGGTCTACTACTGGGCCAGCTGGTGCGGTGTCTGCCGTTTCACCACCCCGGCCGTGCAGCAGCTCTGGCAGGAAGGGGAAAACGTGCTGACGGTGGCACTGCGCTCCGGCAATTCGGAGCAGTTAGCCAAGGGGATGAGCAAGAAAGGGCTCACCTTCCCGACCCACAACGACGAGTCGGGAGCGCTGGCCGCCAAGTGGCAGGTGGGGGTCACCCCGACTTTTCTGGTCATCAAGGATGGCAAGCTGGTGAGCAGCACCACCGGCTGGAGCTCGAAGTGGGGCCTGCAGCTGCGGCTCTGGTGGGCGTCGATCTAGCCACGCAACATCGTTGCCTGCAACAGGGCCATCCCACCGGATGGCCCTTTTTTATGCCGACATTTTTATCCCGACATCAGACGGGGAGCTGCATCCCGCGCACCTGCTCCAGCAGGGCGGTCACCGCCGCCGAGCGCAACGCATCGGGGGCGTAGCAGAGCCCCACCCGCCGCTTGAAGGAAGAGGCCGCCAGCTCGGCGACTGTACAACCGGGCGGACAAAGCGAACGGGGCAACCAGGCGATCCCCGCCCCGGCGGCCACCATAGTCGCCGCCAGTCGCAGCGACCCCGCCCGCCGTGGATAGAGCGGCGCCTGATTGCCGAGAATGGCGATCAGCCGCAGGTGGGAGTCGTGGCGCGGGCAGGTGACCCAGGGCTCGTTCGCCAGCACCGCCGGGGTGAGCGTCCCCTTGCCCGCCAGCGGGTGATCCGGCGGCAGCACCAGCACAAACTCCTCCTCCAGCAGGGGAATAAAGAGCTCGTCACCACAGCGCAGGGATTCGCAGCCCAGCCGCACATCGCCACAACAGCCCTCCTCCAGGGTCAGCAGGATCTCCTCGTGGGCGAGCGCCCCTTGCACCAGCGCCCCCACCACACCATCACCCAGATCCGCCTCAATCCCCACCGTCACCTCGAGGCAGGGGGAGGTTTCACGAAACTCGCGGGCGAGGGAGTCGGTGTCGGCGATCAGCCGCTTGGCGCGGGGATAGAGCCGGTGCGCCGCTTCAGTCCCCTCCACCCCGCGCGCCTGTCGCACAAACAGGGTCACCCCCAGCTCATCCTCCAGCGTCTTGATGGTGGTGGAGAGGGTGGGCTGAGTAATGAAGAGACGGGTGGCCGCCGCCGTGATGTTGCGCTCCTCGAAGACAGCCACAAACGCACGCAGGGTTCGCACATCCATAGAGTTCACCTATACCAGACAGTCATAAAAGCCATTTTTCACGGCGACACGGGGCAAATATAGTGGTTTACCTGCCACAAGGCATCTCAATTCCCTATATCAGTGTCTATCAACACCGTCAGGAGCCATCATGCGCCATCTCTCTGTCATCGGCCTCGGGGCAATGGGCTCCGCCCTCGCCACCACCTTGCTCAAGGCCGGCCATCCGGTCACCGTCTGGAATCGCAGCGCCGCCAAGGCGGCCCCGCTGCAAGCGCTGGGCGCGACTCTCGCCCCCTCGGTTGGCGCGGCCATCGCCGCAAGTGATATCACCCTTGTATGCGTCGATAACTACGCCGTCAGCCAGCAGTTGCTGAATGAGGCGAGCGATGCGGTGGCGGGCAAGCTGCTGGTGCAGCTCTCCACCGGCAGTCCGCAGGGGGCCAGAGCGCTGGAGAGCTGGAGCCACAGCCGCGGCGCCCGTTATCTGGATGGCGCCATCCTCTGCTTCCCGGATCAGATCGGCACCAGCGATGCCAGCATCATCTGCTCGGGGGCCAGCGCCGCCTTTAGCGAGGCCGAGCCGATGCTGCGCCTGCTCGCCCCAACCCTCGACCATGTGGCCGAGGCGGTGGGCGCCGCCGCGGCGCAAGATTGTGCCGTCGCCGCCTACTTTGCCGGTGGTCTACTCGGTGCCCTGCACGGCGCGCTGATCTGCGAGGCGGAAGGGTTGCCGGTGGCCAAGGTGTGCGCCCAGTTCAGTGAGCTCTCGCCCATTCTCGGTGGCGATGTGGCCCACCTTGGCAAGACGCTGGCGAGCGGTGATTTCGATCACCCCTACGCCAGCCTGAAAACCTGGAGCGCCGCCATCAGCCGCCTCGCCGGTCATGCCACCGACGCCGGGATCGACAGCCGCTTCCCGCGCTTTGCCGCCAATCTGTTTGAGGAAGGGGTGGCGCAAGGGTTTGGCCAGCAGGAGGTGTCGGCCCTCATCAAGGTGCTGCGGGCGCGCAATGGAGCGGCACAATGAACGAGCTGACCAACCACACCCCAATTGCACTGGTCACCGGCGCCGCTGGCGGGATTGGCCGCCAACTCTGCATCGGGCTGGCCGAGGCGGGGTATCGGGTGATCGCCACCGATCTGGCTCCTCACGCTTTTGACCATCCCGAGATCCACTTTCATCCGCTCGATCTGCGGGACGAGCAGGCTATCACGCGGCTCTTTGCCGAGGTGCGCGAACAGCATGGCGGCATCCATCTGCTGATCAACAACGGCGCCATCAGCAAGTTCCACACCCGCTTCGAGGAGCTGAGCGCAGCCCAGTTCGATCAGGTGATGACGGTCAATGTGCGCGGCGCCGTGCTCTGCGCCCGCGCCTTTGTGCAGGCCAACCGCGGGTTGCCCTATGGCCGCATCATCAATATCGCCTCCACCCGCTGGCAGCAGAACGAACCGGGTTGGGATGCCTACGGCGCCTCCAAGGGGGCGCTGGTCGCTCTCACCCAGTCCCTCGCCAACTCGCTGGCCGACCATCCCATCACGGTCAATGCCATCAGCCCGGGCTGGATCCAGGCGGAGGATTACCACACCCTGACCGAGGCGGATCATCGCCAGCACCCGAGCGGCCGGGTCGGGCGCCCCGACGACATCACCCGCACCTGCCTCTTTCTGGCGGATCCCCAGAACGACTTTATCAACGGCACCAATCTGGTGGTCGATGGCGGGATGAGCAAGAAGATGATCTACCACACCTCCGCCTCCTTCTGGGAGGAGTAACCCCTGCGGCGGCAGCCTCGCCCCGGCCTGCCGCCCGCTCCTTTTTTGCCCGTTTTTTCATCGCTTGTGCCCCGCCGCCCTTGCACTGGCCAGACCGACTGGCAACAATAGACGCTCAACTGACACCTCTTCATCTCGCCCGTTAATTGATCGCCCAACTCATCGCGTTGGCGGGCTGTTTCCGTTAAAATGACGGGTTTTTGCCGTGCCTGGTTTGCCAATCCCCACCATCAGGCACTCGCAGCGTGAATCCTATGATGCCAGTGATGCAGGATCTGCCATGAACAACTACTTTCGGGTGCTGGGCGTCAAGTCCAACGCCAGCGAAAACGACATCAAGAAAGCCTATCGTCGGCTGTCGAACCAGTACCACCCCGACAAGCTGCACGGGGCCAGTGAAGAAGAGAAAGAGCAGGCAGCCATCAAGCTGCACCAGGTAAAGCAGGCCTATGAAGTGCTGTCCGATCCGAAACAGCGGGCCGCCTTTATCAAGGATTTCAACAACGTCATCGTGACCGACCCCGCCTCCGCCATGCAGGAGATGTGGGATCAGTTCTACCCCTGAAACAGCAGGCAGAAAGAGCAACTATGCAAAAGAGATGGGACCAGGCGCGGCTCAAGTCGCTGCAAAGCGATGCCAGCGAAAACATCGAATCCTACCGGGATCAGGACGATCCCAAGGGGCTGGAACAGTTCACCGACCAAATGAAGAGCCTGCTGCTGGCCGATATGAGCATGCTGGAGTTTATGCCCGAGTATCTGCCGCTGGCCCTCTATGGCCGGGTGCAGTTCCCGGCCAAGGCCAAGTCGCAGTGGAACAAGTGGCTCGCCAGCGGCGAGCAGCCAAGCTGGGACGAGTTCAAGGTGAGCGTCGGCTTCAACAACGCCGCCCTGCCGCTGGTCAAGGCGGTGCGGGCCCAGAGCGAAGATCAGCTGATGGAAGCCTGCGCCGTGCTGTTCCTGCTCGACAACCCGCTGCCACGCGGCAGCCACCGCGGTGATGATGACTATGAGCTGCGCGACGAAGAAGATGAAGACGGGGAAGATGCCGACGCCGACTACCACGGCGGCAGTGACCGCTATGGTGATGACGACGGCGATCAGGATATGTACGACGAAGTCCGTTTCTAATTGGGGCAAGGCATGAGCAACAGTCTGATAGAAATTACCGCCATCGAGATCAAAGAGCTGGCCGTTATCGAGCCGAAGCAGGCCAGCGAGAAATTCGAGCTGATCGCCAAGACCATGTCTGACGACCAGCTGGCAGAAGTGATTGAAAACATTGATATCGTTACCCTGACCCAGATTAACGGCCAGCACGATATCTCCTTCCCCTCTATCATCTCCGAGCTGATGACTCCGGAGCGGATCCGCGACATCGTCTGCCAGCAGCCGCTCTACTGGGAAGAGGCGATCAAGAACAACGCCGACGAGCTGCAACAGCACACCTTCGACTTCCTCAACTACCTGATCCGCACCCAGGATAGCGAAGCCAAGCAGCGCGAGATCCTCGAGTGCGTGGCCGAAGATCCGGCCGGTCTCTTCTACCTCGCCATCCCCTTTATCGAGTTCTATCGCGGCGATCGCTATGAAGAGGAGGAAGGCTATCGGGACGTGCTGCACGCCGAAGAGGAAGATCTCGAAGAGTCCCTGCGCTACAGCGAGCGCCAGCAGAGCGAGGATGTTCACGACTACGCGCTGGATGACCCGCGCAGCCTCTTGATGCTCATTCGCGAGTTGGCCCCCGAGGTGGAGAAAGCCATCAAGGCGCTGCTGCGCAACGAGCACTCCACTTGGGACGGCATCATCAACAAGTTTGCCGCCGAGCTGGTGATGCAGGCCAAAGAGAAGAACAAGGTCGAGGAAGACGAGTACGGCGACGTCGACGACATGTTCAGCTTTCTGGATTAAGGAGCCCATTCATGCAGTTAGTCATTCGCGATGCCAACCAGGGCCCCTTTCTGACTCAGGTGCTGCGCTTTGGCCGCGACAACGAACTCTTGAGTCAGCAGCAGCTGGCCGCCATCAAGGGCAAGGCGGTGCTGATGAGCCTCAAATTCGCCGACAAGTACTACAACAAGTACAAGATGCACCTGCTGGAGCAGGCCGCCCACGACGTCATCGGCGTGGTGAGCCTCGGCCTGCAGGAGCTCTCGGCACGGGATCCGGCCAAGGCGCTAGCGCTGCTGCAGGCGCCGGAAGGCCCCATCAAGCCGTTCCAGAAGGGCTGGTCGATGCTCATCACCGTCAGCCCCAAGCAGGCTGGCAATAGCCTCTACGGTGATGTGGATGCCCGCCTGCTGGACAAGATCTCGAGCCCGCCCGATGTGGAGGAGTGGCAAGGGTGGCAGGAGTACGAGAAGGCGCTGACCGAGCACAAAAAGAGCCGCCTGATGGAGCTCATCGACCAGCACTTTTTCGCCTGCGAGAGCGACCACCCCACCATGGAGGACAAGCTGGCCGAAGCGCTGCTCTACCGCATCCTCTGCGGCAAGGGCAGTGGCGCCGCCCCGCTCAAGGTGAAGCAGGATCTCAAGCGCAAACTGGCGCGGGAGATTGAGCTCGACGAGAGCTGGTATGACACCGACTACCTCGCCGCCCAGCTCACCCTGATGCTGAACGCGCTGCCCGCCGACATGGCCGCCGCCCTGCGGCAGGAGCTGAGCCCGGGCTTTGTGCCCAACCTGCTGCACACCCTCGGCTTTGTGCGCCAGTACCAGCTGCTGCAAAAAGAGAACGCCTCACCGGAGAAGCTCGACAACATCGAGATGCGCGCCGGTCTCAAGCACCCGCTGCTCGGCTGGCCGCTCTACCACGACTTCTAAGGCCGCTTTCGCCGCCCATCAGTTGCACCACAACGCCCGGCCCTCCGGGCGTTGTTCTATCCTCCCCTCAACCTCTCGACAGCAAAGAGAGAACACACGCAAGTCACCCTGCTGCGACCCCTTCTCCTCCCGATATTTATTCACTCAATGCCCAAGGATGAATAAACAACCTGCAATACAACGGCTTGGGGCCAGCTGCGTTTCGGTACAACAAAGCGGGACGCAGATCCCGCCACAGCGCCATAATCGGCACCAAATAGCCGACTGGATCACATCAACCGTGCCGCAACCGCGTGGTAAGCCGAGCTAAAACCACGACTCAATCACGCATAAAAAGGCGGAATAGATCAATAAAAAGCAATTAATCGCGCCGGATTAAATTTCAGGTATGGCTATTTGCACCGCTTGGCCGCTAAATGACAGACCGGCCTTCAGACCAGCATGGAAGCGCACAAGGCTAACCGGCAGCAGACCGGTACGCTCTCAGGACGAGTAATGACTTTCTTCTCTCACAGGAGACAGACCGTGAGCGCTTCGAATCAACA
Source organism: Aeromonas sp. Y293-4 (assembly GCF_027705905.1). Taxonomy (NCBI): domain Bacteria; kingdom Pseudomonadati; phylum Pseudomonadota; class Gammaproteobacteria; order Aeromonadales; family Aeromonadaceae; genus Aeromonas; species Aeromonas sp. Y293-4. The sequence continues at coordinate 237,131 of NZ_JAPDCI010000004.1, forward strand.
CCCCACCATTCCCCCCGGCTCCGGGGCGCTGTTCTTTATCCAGACCTTCTCGACCCTGGGGTTTGCCGTGCTCTACTCCACCCTGGTGCTCTACGCCACCAAACGGCTCGGCTTTAGTGAATCCCAGGCCAACGCCATGATGGGGGTCTTCGGGGCCTTCAACTATGGCCTGCACCTGTTTGGCGGTTATCTCGGCGGGCGCTACCTCAGCAACCGCAACCTGTTCGTGATGGGGATGGTGCTGCAGGTGATCGGCTGCTACTTCATCGCCGAGATGGGGATCACCGGCCTCTACTGGGGGCTCGCCATGTTCCTCACCGGCAGCGGCCTCAACGTCACCTGCCTCAACATGATGCTGACCCAGCGCTTCGCCCCGGATGATCACCGCCGCGAAAGTGCCTTCCTGTGGAACTACGCCGGGATGAATCTGGGCTTCTTTATCGGCTTCACGGTGGCGGGCTACTTCCAGCTCACCGAGGATTACCGCACCCTGTTCCTGTTTGCGACGCTGGGCAACATCATCGCCATCATCGCCACCTTCGCCTGCTGGCCGATTCTGGCGGATATCAGCACCCCGCTGCGCCATGTCAAAGGGAGCGGCTTCTACCGCCGCATGCTGGCCGGGATCGCCATTCTGGCTATGCTGGTGCCGGCGCTGCGCCTGCTGCTGACCCACGCCAGCTTCAGCGGCAGCTTCGTGCTGATCCTGGGGGCCGTGGTGCTGGTGCTGCTCTGCGTGATGACCGCCCGCCACCCGGACGCCGCCGAGCGCAGCCGCATGGTGGCCTACCTGATCCTCGCCCTTGGCTCCCTCATTTTCTGGTCGCTCTACCAGCTGGCGCCCATGGGGCTGATGCTCTTCTCCGAGCACAACATCAACCTCAATGTGTTCGGACTGCGGGTCGCCCCCCAGTGGATCCAGAACATCAACACCCTCGTCATCGTCATCGGTGGCCCCCTGATGGCGCTGCTGTTCAAGCGACTGCGTGAACAGGGTTGGAATATCGACATCCCTTCCCAGTTTGCAGCCTCGCTGTTTTGCATGGGGCTCGGCATGCTGGTGCTGCCGATCGGCATCCATCTGGCGGGGGCAGACGGACTGGTCGCCTTCAAGTGGATCGCCATCAGCTATGTACTGCAGAGTTTTGGCGAGCTGCTGATCTCCCCCATCGGCTACGCCATGATTGGCAAGCTGGCCCCCGCCAGCCTGCAAGGCTTGATGATGGGCTGCTGGATGATGGTGACTGGCATCGCCTCGGTGCTGGCGGGCTATGTCTCCGGCGCCATGCCGCAAAATATCGGCAGCACCCCGGTCGCCACCAACCCGGGCTACAGCTCGGTGTTCAATATGCTCGGCTGGGGCTCACTGGCGGGCGGCGTGGTGTTGCTCCTGCTGGTGCCCCGCCTGCGCCAGCTGATCGCCAGCAAGATAGCCCCGCAGGGTGCTGCCGTTACCGCGTGATCACCCCGCCGCGGCCAGGCAATAGTGCAGAGGGCCCTGCAATCATGGATTGCGGGGCCCTCTCTTTGGGCTGATTTCCTGTGGGCGGGGTGATCACCTCGGATCACGGCGGCGCCTCCTGCCTCTACAGTTTGATAAAATTTGCCGTCTTGTTGGTACGAAATTCCCGCTTGAGAACCTTGTTTACCCAGCTATAAAGGGCCTTGCGGTCGCCAAGCTGCTCTTCGTGATGATTAAAGCCATGTTCCGTCACCAAGTAACGCTGTTGCAGCGGCATATTGACGATACTGATCCAACGGTCACGTTTATAGGTGGAAAAGTCATTTTTTTAAATTCACCCTGCTCAACATAGCGCATCAAATAGGTCATGATATTATTGCTGGAAATTCGCATCTAGACTCCGTAATGGCCAAGCACTGCCTGCTGACGAGTTATGTGTCAATCAACCAGATTGGTCGCGGTCAACAATCTGACAAAGTCACGTTTAACAATGGCCTCTGAAATAAAGATCACTTTTATTTCGCCATCCTGTTGAATATATGCCGCACGAAAATTTTGCTGCTTGCAGGTAATTTTATATTCGAAAATCGTCTGCCCCTGATGCTTGGCCCCCCACGCGGCTTTAATCTTGTGGGGCCGCTGGCGGATCAGTTCCGGCAATTCATGATAAATATTCTTTTTTACCAGCTCGGCAAAGCGAATAAATCTCTTGAAAAATGAGCGAATGGCACCATTGTCATCAATGATCACCCGCATATTCTCAGCAAAGAGATCCATATATTTTTTTCCTCAAATTCTGCTGGCTAGCCATATCCACCCATTAGATATCTCTTATTATCATATCATTCAGCCAGGGGCGTGCATGTCTGATTTAAATGAACACCTTATTAAGCTGGTCTAATCACCTCGCGGGCTCAACCAGAAGGGGAAGACGGATCGGCGATAAGGGGAACAAACCATTATAGCAACCGCCATTGACAAGCCGCAGAGGATTAAATCAAGTAAGGGTGAGCAGGGTCGATTAGCGAAGCGTAATCGTCCACACCACAATCTCGGTGGCTACGGTGATAGAGAAGAGATCAGCTGGAGCACCAGTAGAATTGTGGCAACCTGTTTTCGCGATCTACGGCCCTATAAAAATAGACAACTTGCTTCATGACACTTTAATTTTAAAAAAAATAAATTTATGATAAACTCACTATGAGATTTATTTCATGCTAATTAACCAAACTGTTTTGACTAAGGTTTAAATATGCCTTTAAATAAAAAACAACAAGAGAAAGCCATAAACTACTTAAATGAGAAATGGCATGTAAAAATATGTCCAATTTGTCAAGGAACCAACTGGGACATTCACCCTGAACTGTATGAGCTTAGACAATTCAATGGGGGGAATATGGTGCTAGGTGGACCATTAATACCAATGTTAGTTGTTGAATGCACAAATTGTGGGAACACTATATCAATAAATGCAATGAGAGCTGGCATTGTTAACTTAGAGAATAGTGCGGAGTAAGAAATGAGTGGAACTAGTTTCGAATTTAAGGATACTCTATCTTACACAGCACCAGCAGCACCTGACTGCCTTATGGTTCCAGAAGTTCAGTGGGACGAGCTTCAATCTAACCTATCGAAAATAAATCCCTTTAGGGATAATTTGTTATGGGTTTTTTGTGGTATTTTTGGTGGTGGGGCGGTTAGTTGTTGGGCAACATACTTCACTATTTCTGACGTTGCTCTGACAGAGATAAAAAACAATTTTTTTAATGCTGGCATTATTTTACCAATAGCTGCATTGATATGTGTATTATTAGCTTTAAGGCTGGGATCAAATGTTACTGCGGATAACGTTAAAGGACAGATGGAAGTTCTAAAAAAAGGATTTAGAAGACTTACTACAAATAGCTAATTTATACTTACACAACAGGTTATATAGAAGGGCGCTTTCGCGCCCTTCTATATTAATTACCCTTCCTGATTTTCCCCGGCTACCGGTTCGGTTCCGGCGGCGGGTTCAATCTCGATACGATCGACGCGCTGCAAACCGCGGGGCAACTTGGCGCCACGGCGGCCGCGCTCGCCGCGGTAGTAGTCGAGATCAGAGGGTTTGAGGGTCAGCTTGCGCTTGCCGGCAAACAGGGTGACCGACTGGCCCTGCGGGATGACGGCGGCCATCACCACAAACTCCTCCCGCGCCTTGACCCGAGCAGAGGGGATGCTGATGAGCTTGTTGCCCTTGCCTTTGCCGAGTACCGGCAGGGTGTTGAGCGGGAACAGCAGCATGCGCCCCTCGTTGGAGATGGCCATGCAGAGATCGGTCTCCGGCGAGCCGATCTTCTGGGGTGCCATCACCTGCCCCCCTTCCGGCACGGTGAGCAGCGCCTTGCCGTTCTTGTTCTTGCCGATGAGATCGTCATAGGTGCAGACAAAGCCGTAACCGGCGTCGCTGGCGATCAGATATGGCTCACCCTCGTTGCCCATCACCAGATGACGCACCTCTTCACCGGCACCCAGCGCAAAGCGGCCGGTGAGCGGCTCGCCCTGACTGCGGGCGGATGGCAAGGTGTGAGATTCGAGGGCGTAGGTTCTCCCCAACGTGGAGAGGAACACCGCCTGCTGGTTGCTGCGGCCACAGGCGTGGGCCAGATAGCTGTCCCCCGCCTTGTAGGAGAGCCCCGCCACATCCACGTCGTGGCCCTTGGCGGCGCGCACCCACCCCTTGTCGGAGAGGATGACGGTGACCGGTTCGCTGGGAATAAGCTCCTTCTCGGTCAGCGCCACGGCGGTAGCACGCTCCACCAGCGGGGTGCGGCGATCGTCGCCGTACTTCTCGGCATCGGCCAGCAGCTCTTTCTTGAGCAGGGTGTTGAGGCGACGCTCGGAGCCCAAAATGAGTTCAAGCTTGTCTCGCTCTTCGGCCAGTTCGTTCTGTTCGGCGCGCAGCTTGAACTCTTCGAGCTTGGCCAGATGGCGCAGTTTCAGCTCGAGGATCGCTTCGGCCTGGGTCTCGGTAATGTTGAAGCGCTCCACCATCACCTTGCCCGGCTCATCCTCGGTACGGATGATCTCGATCACCTCGTCGATGTTGAGGTAGGCGATCAGCAGGCCTTCGAGGATGTGCAGGCGAGCCAGCACCTTGTCGAGGCGGAACTGCAGACGGCGACGCACGGTCTCGCGGCGGAACTGGATCCACTCGCTGAGGATGGTCTTGAGGCACTTCACCTGCGGCCGGTTGTCGAGGCCGAGGATGTTGAGGTTGACCCGGTAGTTCTTCTCCAAATCCGTGGTGGCGAACAGGTGGGCCATCAGCCCCTCTACATCCACCCGGTTGGAGCGCGGCACGATCACCAGACGGGTCGGGTTCTCGTGGTCAGATTCATCGCGCAGATCGGTGACCATCGGCAGCTTTTTCGCCACCATCTGGGCGGCAATCTGCTCCATGATCTTGGCGCCGGAGGCCTGATGAGGCAGTGCGGTGATGACGATATCGCCATCCTCCTCGCTCCAGACCGCCCGCTGCTTGATGGAGCCCTTGCCGGTCTCGTAGATTTTGCGGATATCGTCGCGCGGGGTGATGATCTCGGCGTTGGTCGGGTAGTCCGGCCCCTGAATGTGCTGCATCAATGCATCCAGCCCCGCATTGGGGTTGTCGAGCAGCTCGGCACAGGCGTAGGCCACTTCCCGCGCGTTGTGGGGCGGGATGTCAGTCGCCATGCCAACCGCGATACCGGTCACCCCGTTGAGCAGGATGTGCGGCAGGCGGGCGGGCAGCACCACCGGCTCCTTCATGGTGCCGTCGAAGTTCGGCGTCCACTCCACCGTGCCCTGACCAAGCTCCGAGAGCAGCAGCTCGGAGAAACGGGACAGGCGCGCCTCGGTATAACGCATGGCGGCGAAGGATTTGGGATCGTCCGGCGCACCCCAGTTACCCTGACCGTCCACCAGCGGGTAGCGGTAGGAGAAGGGCTGGGCCATCAGCACCATGGCTTCATAACAGGCGATGTCGCCGTGGGGGTGGTACTTACCCAGCACGTCACCCACGGTACGGGCGGACTTCTTGTGCTTGGAGAGGGCCGACAACCCCAACTCGCTCATGGCGTAGATGATGCGCCGCTGCACCGGTTTGAGGCCGTCGCCGATATGCGGCAAGGCCCGATCCATGATGACGTACATGGAGTAGTTCAAGTAAGCCTGTTCGGTAAAGGTGCGCATTGGCTGGCGCTCTACCCCGTCCAGACTGAGCTCGATAGCATCACTCATGTGATTTTCTCTTTCGGTTCGGGAGCCGCCACAGGGCGACTCCGGCTAAATGCTTGCCGGCCCCGACAGGGCCAGCCGACAGCTTAAATGATGGCGAGGTTGCCCTTCTCTTCCAGCCACTCGCGGCGATCACCCGCCCGCTTCTTGGCCAGCAGCATGTCCATCAGCTGCAGGGTCTCGTCAGCCGCATCCCCTTCGCTCTCCCCTGCCGGCTCCATAGTGAGCTGCACCAGACGGCGGGTGTTGGGATCCATGGTGGTTTCCCGCAGCTGTTTCGGGTTCATTTCGCCCAAGCCCTTGAATCGGGTCACCATCACCTTGCCTTTCTTCTTCTCGGCTTCGACCCGCTGCAGCACCCCGTTCTTCTCGTCCTCGTCGAGGGCGTAGTAGACCTCTTTACCGATATCGATCCGGTAGAGGGGCGGCATGGCCACATAGACGTGGCCCTTCTCCACCAGCGTGCGGAAGTGCTTCACAAACAGGGCGCAGAGCAGGGTGGCGATGTGCAGACCGTCCGAGTCCGCATCCGCGAGGATGCACACCTTGCCGTAGCGCAGGCCGCTAAGATCCTCGGAATCGGGGTCAAGCCCGATGGCGACCGAGATATCGTGAACTTCTTGCGAGGCGAGCACCTGACCGGCCTCCACCTCCCAGGTGTTCAGGATCTTGCCGCGCAGCGGCATGATGGCCTGGAACTCGCGATCCCGAGCCTGCTTGGCACTGCCGCCCGCGGAGTCACCCTCCACCAGGAACAGTTCGCCCTGCATGGGGTCGGCGCAGTTACAGTCGGTCAGCTTGCCGGGCAGCGCCGGGCCTTGGGTAATCTTCTTGCGCACCACCGTCTTGGCGGCGCGCATCCGGCGCTGGGCGCTGGAGATACAGATCTCGGCGATCTGCTCCGCCAGCTCGGTATTGCTGTTCAGATAGAGGCTGAAGGCATCCTTCACCACGCCGGAGACGAACGCCGAGCTCTGGCGGGAGGAGAGGCGCTCTTTGGTCTGACCGGCAAACTGCGGATCCTGCATCTTGATGGAGAGGATGTAGGCGCAGCGATCCCAGATATCTTCCGGAGTCAGCTTGACCCCGCGCGGCAACAGGTTGCGGAACTCGCAGAACTCGCGCATGGCGTCGAGCAGGCCCTGACGCAGGCCGTTGACGTGAGTACCGCCCTGCGCGGTGGGAATGAGGTTCACATAGGATTCGGCAAGGCATTCGCCCCCTTCCGGCAACCAGCAGAGCGCCCAGTCCACCGCCGACTGTTCGGAGCTGAACGAGCCGATAAAGGGCTGCTCCGGCAGGCAGGTGAACTGCTTGACCGCGTCGACCAGATAATCCTTGAGGCCATCTTCGTAGCACCACTCCAGCTTGATGCCGGTGTTCTTGTCGAGGAACTTGATGGTGAGGCCGGGGCAGAGCACGGCCTTGGCTTTGAGCAGGTGCTCCAGCTTGGTGACCGAGAACTTGGGCGAATCGAAGTAGCTCGCCTGCGGCCAGAAACGCACCCGGGTGCCGGTGTTGCGGCGGCCGCAGGTGCCGGTGATGGTCAGCTCCTGCACCTTGTCGCCACGTTCGAAGGCGATGTCGTAGACCTGACCGTCGCGACGCACCGTCACCTCGACCCGATCGGAGAGGGCGTTTACGACCGAAATACCCACCCCGTGCAGACCGCCGGAGAACTGGTAGTTCTTGTTGGAGAATTTGCCGCCCGCGTGCAGCTTGCAGAGGATCAGCTCCACCCCGCTGACACCCTCTTCCGGGTGGATATCGACCGGCATGCCGCGGCCGTCGTCGATCACCTCGAGGGACTGATCTTCATGCAGGATCACCTCCAGATTGCGGGCGTGACCTGCCAGCGCTTCATCGACGCTGTTGTCGATGACCTCCTGGCCGAGGTGATTGGGCCGGGTGGTGTCGGTATACATGCCGGGGCGGCGACGCACCGGCTCAAGGCCATTGAGGACCTCAATGGCATCCGCATTGTATTGAGTAGACATGGAGGGCCTTGCGAATTGACGTTTGGAGGGAATCTTAACTGCTAGGCGGGGGTAGAACAAACTCCCCGCACCGAAAGCTTGATCTGGAGAAGAACAAGCAGGGCGAGACCGCCCTTATTGACTCAAACCTGACTATAACCCGAGGAAACGGATGATCTGGGCGGGGTAGCGCTCGAACGCGACAAAGGCGTGGTCGCCGCCGCACTCCAGCGAGAGGCGGGCAAAGCGGTATTCATCCAGCGCTTTGCGATAGTCGAGCACCTCGTCCTCCTGCTGTTGCAGCACCCAGAGCCGATCGGGGGCGCTCACAGGTACCGCCAGTGCCCGCAGCTCATCCATATGTTCAGACCGCAGTTCGTACTGCTCCCCGGTATAGGGATTGGTCTGGGGGCCGAGGTAGTCACAGAGCAGTTCGTGCGGGCGCACCGCCGGATTGATCAGCGCGGCGCGGCAGCCGTACTGCTCGCTCACCCGGGTCGCCATAAAGCCGCCGAGGGAGCTGCCCACGGCGCCGAGCTTGTATTCACTGCCATAACGACGCTGCAGATCGGCGATAGTCTGCTCAATAGCCGCCCAGGCCGCCGCAGGGGTGTTGGGCTGGGCCGGGATCACCACCTCGATATCGGGTCTGTGTTCTGCCACCCAGGCAGCCATCTGCTGCGCCTTGGCAGAACTGGGTGAGGAGTTGAAACCGTGCAGATAAAGGAGAACCGACTTCATGGAATGCTCTCCTTAATAACCGGTGGCGTTGGGGTCGGGTACAAACTGCCCCACCGGCAGGCGCCACACCTCGCTGGCCACCCGCCCATCCGGATAGAGGGTCAGATAACGCCAGCCCGGGCCGGACTCGTCCAGCGCGAAGCCGTCGGATAGCGGTTTGAACTGAATGCAAGTCGATGGGCTGGCAATCAGCCGCACTCCGCGGTGCACCTCGTCAAACTCCTGATGGACGTGGCCGAACAGGATGGTCTTCTGCTGCGGATGACGAGCCAGCACGGCGAACAGGTCATCGGCATTCTTGAGATTGTGCTGGTCCAGCCAGGCGCAGCCCACCGGCACCGCCTGATGGTGCAGAGTGATAAGAGCGTGGCGATCAGGATATTGACGCAGGGCACGGTCGAGGGCGGCCAGTTGGTGATCGCCAATCATGCCGTGGGGTTTGCCGCGCACCTGGGTGTCGAGCAGGATCACCTGCCAGTGGTCACCCACCAGCTGCTTGGATTCGCTGATCCCGGCGGCATGGAGATATTCGGTCATCAGCGGGCTGTCATCGTGATTGCCGGGCAGCCAGTAGATGGGGCGGCCCAGGGGCGCCATCATGGAGGCGAAACGCTGATAGGATTCCGGGCTGTGATCCTGCGACAGATCGCCGGTCGCCAGAATCACCTCGTAGGGGTGTTCATTGGCCTGCACCTGTTCCAGCACGGCGGCCAGACTCTCTGCGGTGCGCACAGCCAACAGCCGCCCTTCGGCACTCGCGAAGAGGTGGGTGTCGGTAATTTGCAACAGGCGCACACTGCCGTCCTGCGCCTGGGGGAGCTCTGTTTCCAAAATCACGCTTCTTTTTATTTGTTCAACTGGAGATATTGATCGGGCTGGTACCATGTCTGAGACAAAATTTTAGCCATTCGGCCAGAAACAGATTTACCTGCTCCTTTTCGTCCCGCTGGTGCATCTTTTTATTGGGATAATCATAACGTGGTTGCAAACGGGAAATCTGTTGCGCTGCACACACTTCCGCCATCCGCACATCATGATACAAACGAATCTCTATCTGAGCTTGTAAATATTCGGGCAATTCGGGGTTGTGCTGGCTCAGGATCACCTGATTGGTGAAGCGACTCTCGCCAATGATGGTGAGCTGGAACTGCAGATCGTTGCCGACCCGATAGCGACGCTCGGCTCCCACCTCCCCATCTGGCGGCAGCAGTTTCATCAACGCCATGTAGTTGACCTCGCAGGTACGCTGCAAGGACATCAGATCAGGCACATAGCGCCTGCTCTGTTGCAGGGTCAGCGCCACCTCAGCGATCCGCCAGCCAGCGGGCGCGCAGCTCGCCGTGGTTGAGAGCCAGCCACTGCAGGGCAATGACCGAGGCCGCATTGTCGATGCGTCCCTCTTTGAGCCAGGCGTAGGCCTGTTCGCGGCTCACCACGTGCACCCGGATATCCTCGCCTTCATCAGCCAGACCGTGCAGGCCGCTCGCCTTGCTGGCATCCACCTCGCCCACAAAGACCTCGATCCGCTCGGTGCTGCCGCCCGGGCTCACCAGATAGCTGATGGCATGCTCGCAGCGGGCCACCTCGATCCCGGCCTCTTCCACCGCTTCGCGGCGCACCACCGCCTCGGCGGTCTCCCCTTCGTCGATAATGCCGGCCACCAGCTCCAGCAGCCAGGGGGTCGGGCTGGTCTCCATGGCGCCGATGCGGAACTGCTCCACCAGCACTATCTGGTCGCGCACCGGATCATAGGGAAGCAGCGCGGCAGCATGGCCCCGCTCGAACAGCTCGCGCACGATGGGCTGGTTCCAGCCGCCCGCAAATAACCGATGCTGCAAACGATAGACGTTCACCTTGAAGAAGCCGTTATATCCAGCTGATTTTTCAATGATTTTTACATCATCGGCGGCGTAATGCCGATCTTGCGGCAAGGGTTGCTGCGACATCTGGGGCTCCCGTCAGCTTGACTTGTATCAGTTTGACCATAAAATCCGAGGAACATGAATGAACGTTCATTCACTCGGCGTGCCATGGTAATGAGGGGTGGATTTTAGCAGCCACAGACCATTTGGCTAGGCGCGCGGGGAGAAAACTGCGTCCGGTTCTTGACGTTCCCGTCACCGGACCTGAGACTCTTAGCATTAAATTTTGCTTATAGTAGAGTGATTAAGCTGCAATCAAGCTTGGTCGGTGACAATATTTGCCTCTCCAGCAACCAGTTTGGGTTACTACATAAGGTTAAAACGATCTATGAAAAGAACACTTTTGTCAGTCATGGTGTTGCTGGGCGTCAGTGCCGGTGCCCATGCCGAAAACCTGCTCGACATCTACCAGCAAGCCCAGATCAAAGACCCGCAGTTGCTGCAGTCCAAAGCCGTTCGCGACCAGGCCTTCGAGAAGATCAACGAATCCCGTGCCCCTCTGCTGCCCCAGATCGATCTGGGTGCCGGGCTCAATTATCTGCAAAACAAGAACGATACCCAGAGCAATACCAACGCCAAGGGTGAGGTGACGCTGTCGCAATCCCTCTATCGTCGCAGTAACTGGGTCAATCTGGATATCAGCGAGAAGCAGGCCACCCAGTCAGATGTCGCCTACAACCTCGAGATCCAGAACCTGATGGTGCGCACCGCCAAAGCCTACTTTGATGTGCTCAAGGCGATGGATACCCTGGAGTTCGTCCGTGCCAACAAGGTTGCGGTAGAGCGTCAGCTGGAGCAAACCCAGCAGCGTTTCGAAGTGGGCCTGACCGCCATCACCGACGTCCATGAAGCCGAAGCCTCCCGCGACCAGGCGCTGGCTGACGAGATCAATGCAGAAAACTCGCTGGACAACAGCTACGAGACCCTGCGCGAGCTGACCGGTATCGATCACCGCAATCTGGACGTGCTGAACACAGATCGTTTCAGCCCGCAGAAGACCGCCTTCGGCTCCGACAAGTGGCTGGAGCTGGCGCTGGACAAGAACCTGCAACTGCACAGTGCCCGCATCAGCAAGGACATTGCCAAGGAGCAGATCGATCTCGCCAAGACCGGCCATGAGCCGACTCTGGATCTCGGTGCCGGACTGCAAACCAGCAATACCGATTACAAGCTGGATAGCATTCCGGGCGGCAATGACAATCAGGCCAATATCGGCCTGACCTTCAAGCTGCCCATCTACAGCGGTGGCGCCACCAGCTCCAAGGTGAAACAGGCTCAATACAACTACGTAGCGGCCAGCGAACTGCTGGAGAAGAACTTCCGCTCGGTGCAGAGCACAGTGCGCTCCTCCTACAACAACGTGAACGCCAGCATCGGCTCGGTACGTGCCTACAGCCAGTCTGTGGTTTCCGCCGACAGCGCCCTGAAGGCGACCGAAGCCGGTTACGAAGTGGGTACCCGTACCATCGTCGACGTGCTGGACTCCACTCGCAAGCTGTACGAGGCCAAGCAGAAGCTCTCCGAAGCCCGTTACAACTACATTCTCAATATCCTGAGCCTGAAACAGGCTGCCGGTATTCTGGAAGCGCAGGATCTGGTGGAAGTAAACCAGGGTCTAATGCCTGCCACGGCAAAAGCCAGAGGCTGATAGCCGCTATCGGACATGAAAAAGGCGACCGCAAGGTCGCCTTTTTGTTATCCGTATTTCTGTCGGCTTGCTACCGCCGATAGAGAGCCCCGCCAGATTGCGGGGCCAGTGGCGCGTTAGCCGCGCTCGCGGATCGTCTTGATGATGTCGGTGGTGGAGCAGCCATCCTCGAAGTTGAGAACTCGCACCTGGCCGCCATTGGCGGTCACCTCGGCGTAACCGGCGATATCTTCCGGCTTGTAGTCGCCGCCCTTGACCAACAGGTCGGGCAGGATTTCGGCGATCAGGCGCTGCGGGGTATCCTCGGAGAAGGGCACAACCCAGTCCACCGCGCCCAGCGCAGCCAGTACGGCCATGCGGCGCTCAGTCGGGTTGACCGGACGACCCGGCCCTTTCAGACGGCGAACCGACTCGTCGGTGTTGACCGCCACGATCAGGCGATCCCCAAGCTTGCCGGCATTGGCCAGATAGGAGACATGGCCGGCGTGCAGGATGTCGAAGCAGCCGTTAGTCATCACCACCTTCTCGCCACGCAGACGGGCGGCACGAACCGCTACTTTCAGCTGGGCTTCGGACATGACGCCGAAGCCGGTCTCCTGCTCGGTGTAAAGTGCATTGGCCAGCTCGACCGGACTGACGGTGGAGGTACCCAGCTTGCCGACCACGATACCGGCAGCGGTATTGGCCAGCGCGCAGGCTTCGTCCAGGCTCTTGCCTGCCGCCAGTGAGGTAGCCAGAGTGGAGATGACGGTATCACCGGCACCGGTCACATCATAAACCTCGTGGGCCTGAGCCGGCAGATGCAGCTCCGGCTGACCTTCGCGGATCAGGGTCATGCCGTTCTCGGAACGGGTAACCAGCAGGGCATCCAGCTCGAAACGCTTGACCAGATCCAGTCCCTTGGCGACCAGCTCCTCTTCGCTCTTCACCTTGCCCACCACGGCCTCGAACTCGGACATGTTGGGGGTCAGCAGGGTGGCACCGCGGTACTTCTCGAAGTCGGTACCCTTGGGGTCGACCAGCACCGGAATACCGGCGGCACGGGCGCGCTGGATCATGCCGGGCACATCGTTGAGAGCACCCTTGCCATAGTCGGAAAGGATCATCACGTCGCTGTTTGGCAGCGCCTGCTCGACCTTGCTCATCAGCAGAGTGGCATCGACGGAGTGGAAGGGCTCTTCAAAGTCCAGACGCAGCAGCTGCTGGTTGCGGGACAGCACCCGCAGCTTGGTGATAGTCGGGAAGTCGGCCAGACGAACGAAATCACAGGCCACCTTGACGCCAGCCATTTGGCCAGCCAAGGCATCGGCAGCCTCGTCCTGACCGGTCAGGCCAAGCAGCACAGCGTGGGCGCCAAGGGCAGCGGAGTTGAGGGCCACGTTGGCCGCGCCACCGGGACGCTCCTCAATGTGTTCAACCTTGACCACGGGCACCGGCGCCTCGGGGGAGATCCGACCGGTAGGGCCATGCCAGTAACGGTCCAACATGACATCGCCAACGACCAGAACGCGGGCTTTTTCAAAATCGGGCAGGGTGATCTTCATCTGTATCGACTCTCAAAACCTGAAAAATCAGCGGGCGATTTTATCACACTCTTTTATCCGGTGTAGAAAAAGCCGACCGCAGTTGCCGCCGCTGTCACGCTAACCGGACGCAGGCTACCCCTCTGACCAGCACACAGCCATTCGCCCCCGCCCCCTCTTTTCGGCTAGAATCCCCCGATTGTGTTTGCGAACAAGAGATTAGCCATGGCCCATGACAACGCTCCCCGCCTGGAGCCCCGCCTGTTTCATCCCCGTTACTGGGCCAGCTGGTTCGGCCTCGGCCTGCTCTGGCTGCTGACCCTGCTGCCGTGGCGCAGCCAGATGTGGCTGGGCCGTCAGCTCGGTCGCCTCGCCGCCAAGATTTTGAAGTCCCGGGTCAAGATTGCCCGTCGCAATCTGGAGCTGGCGATGCCCGAGCTGACCCGGGATGAGCGGGAGAAACTGCTTAAGGCAAACTTCGAGAGCGTGGGCTGCGCCGTGTTCGAGGTGGGAATCGCCTGGTTCTGGCCAGACTGGCGGATGCGCAACCTGATGAAGGTGGAAGGGGAAGAGCACGTCATCGCCGCCATGGAAAAAGGTCAGGGCATGCTGCTGCTCTCCTGCCACTTCCTGACGCTGGAACTCAACGCCCGCTGTTTCGGGCTGGTGCGCCCCGGCGTGGGGGTCTATCGCCCCAACACCAATCCGGTGCTGGAGTATGCCCAGTATCACGGTCGCTGCGCCTCCAACAAATATCTGGTAGACCGGATGGATGTGAAGGGGATGATCAAGGCGCTGCGCAACGGCGACGCCCTCTGGTACGCGCCGGATCACGACTACGGCAGCCACGCCAGCGTGTTCGTGCCTTACTTCGCGGTGGAGCAGGCCGCCACCATCACCGGCACCGCCACCCTGGCGCGGGTGAAGAACACCGTCACCCTCCCCTGCTACAACATCCGCACCAGAGAGGGTTACACCCTGCATATCGGGGCACCGCTCGCCGACTACCCCAGCGGTGACGACATGATCGATGCCGCCCGCGCCAACCGCGAGATTGAAGCCGCTGTGCGCAAGGCGCCGGAGCAGTACATGTGGCTCCATCGCCGCTTCAAGACCCGCCCCTCCCCCGAGGATGCCGGCTTCTACTGAGCCGCAGCCCCGACAGGGGCCAGATCGCAAAAACTGACAAACCGCCTGCTGGCGGTTTGTTTTTATCTGCAATCTGGCCTGCGCGGCAAACAAGCGCCCCGAACATCTGCCGCTCGATAACATCCTGCATGTTGGCGCCCATTCCCACCAGCCAGCAGCAAAAGAGCCCTCATCACCGACCGTAAAAACTGAAAGCGGGTTACAAATTTATTGATTCATTGATAAACAATGGAGTGTTTCGATAGATCCATCGTCACCACCCGCTGATGAGTAATTGAGTGATTTGTCCCATTCGAATACAAAAACTGAATTTGTGATGCAAATCACCTTTGCGCGAAGGAGCGGCAAAGTTGAATTGGTGATCTAAACCACAAAAAATGGTCATTCAAAACAGAAAAGATCGAAATGTAGCCGAATTACAGCATGCGAATGTGACGCGGGTCACTGGTTCTGGAGGGGGTATCGCTGGGTATCTGAGAGCTGGATCACAAGATACCCCGTTTTCAGCCTAATTTGATCGCAAGCTGGTAGATTGAAGTTGCTTAGACGACCGGGATGGCGGTTCGGCAAAACCGGCCATCCCGACTACCACTTTTAATCAAACAGGCTTAAAACGGGGTCCCGACATGTTATCACCGGATACCAAAGTCAAGATACAGAATTTTGGACGCTTCCTGTCCAATATGGTCATGCCCAACATAGGCGCCTTTATCGCCTGGGGCTTTATCACCGCCCTCTTCATCCCCACCGGCTGGCTGCCCAATGAAACCTTGGCCAAGCTGGTCGGCCCCATGATCACCTACCTGCTGCCGCTGCTGATTGGCTACACCGGCGGCAAACTGATGGGCGGTGAGCGTGGCGGCGTGGTCGGTGCCATCACCACCATGGGTGTCATCGTGGGAACCGATATCCCCATGTTCATGGGTGCCATGATGGTCGGCCCGCTCGGTGGCTGGGCCATCAAGCGCTTCGACAAGGCGATGGACGGTCGCGTCAAGAGCGGCTTCGAGATGCTGGTCAACAACTTCTCCGCTGGCCTTATCGGCATGCTGCTGGCCATCCTCGCCTTCTTCGTGATTGGCCCCTTCGTCAAGGTGCTCTCCGGCCTGCTGGCCGGTGGCGTCGGCTTCCTGGTGGAAAACCACATGCTGCCGCTCACCTCCATCTTCGTCGAACCGGCCAAGATCCTGTTCCTCAACAACGCCATCAACCACGGCATCTTCTCGCCGCTGGGGATTCAGCAGGCGACCGAGCACGGCAGCTCCATCTTCTTCCTGATTGAAGCGAACCCGGGCCCGGGCATGGGTGTGCTGCTGGCCTACATGGTGTTCGGTCGTGGTGCGGCCAAGCAGTCCGCGGCTGGCGCCTCCATCATTCACTTCTTCGGCGGCATCCACGAGATCTACTTCCCGTACGTGCTGATGAATCCGCGCCTCATTCTGGCGGTGATCGCCGGTGGCATGACCGGGGTCTTTACCCTGACCCTGTTCAACGCTGGTCTGGTCTCCCCCGCGTCGCCGGGCTCCATCTTCGCCGTGCTGTTGATGACGCCGAAAGCTTCCCTGATCGGGGTCGCCCTCTCCATCATCAGCGCCACTCTGGTCTCCTTCCTGGTCGCCGCCGTATTCGTTCGCGCCCAGCAGCCGGAAGCGGACGAGGCCGATGCCCTCGGTGAAGCCACTCGCAAGATGAAAGCCATGAAGGGAGGCAAACCCGAAACCGCATCGGCCAAGAAGCCGGGCGGCGAACTGATGGCGGTACGCAATATCGTGGTCGCCTGCGATGCGGGCATGGGCTCCAGCGCCATGGGCGCCGGCATGCTGCGCAAGCGGGTGCAGGCCGCAGGGCTCGATATCAGCGTCACCAACCGCGCCATCGATCAGCTCGATGATCAGGTGGACTGGGTCATCACTCACAAGGATCTAACCGAGCGGGCCCGTCGCCATGCGCCGAACGCTCACCATATCTCGCTCACCAACTTCCTCGACAACGGCCTCTATCAGGAGCTGGTACAGAGCCTGAGCAGTGCCGCCAACGATGATGTAGCCAACCCGCAACTGTTGGTGGCCGCCAACGACGACAGCTACGAACCGCAAGCGGCCGAGGTCTTTACCCTGAGCCGTCATGACGTGCATCTGGGACTGAAAGCGGACAACAAGGAGGCCGCCATCCTGACCGCAGGCCGACTGCTGGCCGAGCGCGGCTACGTGGCGCCCGACTACGTCAACGCCATGCTGGAGCGGGAACAGCTGGTCTCCACCTACCTCGGCGAGTCCATCGCCGTGCCGCACGGCACCATCGCCGCCAAGGAGTTTGTGAAGCGTACCGGCATCGTCATCTGCCAGTACCCGGCCGGGGTCGCCTTTGGCGAGGCTGCCGATGAGGTAGCACGGCTGGTGATCGGTATCGCCGCCCGCAACGACGAACACATGCAGGTGATAACCCGCCTGACCAATGCACTGGATGAACCCGGTCTCATCGACCGGCTGGCCAGCACCACGGATCCCCAGGCCTTCCTGGATCTGCTGGGTGCCGAACAGGCTGCGTAATCATCTTTCATCGTCTTTGGTTCAAGAGGTTAATATCATGAAAACATTGCATTTTGGTGCTGGTAACATCGGTCGCGGCTTTATCGGTAAAGTACTGGCGGATGCCAGCCATCAGGTCACCTTCGCCGACGTCAACGACACCCTGATCGACCAGCTCAACCACCGTCAGGAGTACAAGGTCCATGTGGTGGGAGCGGATCAGAAACTGGACGTGGTACGCAACGTGGCGGCGGTGAGCTCCGCCGGTCACGAGGTGATCGCCCGCATCATCACCGCCGATCTGGTCACCACCGCAGTCGGCCCCAACATTCTGGACAAGATTGCCAGCACCCTGGCCAAGGGGCTGCAGGCCCGCTTCGATGCCGGCAACCTGACACCGCTCAACGTCATCGCCTGCGAAAACATGGTGCGCGGCACCAGCCACCTCAAGCAGGAGGTACTCAAGTACCTGCCGGTCGCGTATCATGCCACGCTCGAATCCTGCATCGGCTTCGTCGACTCGGCGGTGGATCGCATCGTGCCGCCCGCCGCAGCTGCCAACGATGACCCGCTGGAGGTGACGGTCGAGAGCTTCAGCGAGTGGATCGTCGACCAGACCCAGTTCAAGGGAGAGCTGCCACAGGTGGCGGGCATGGAACCCACCGACAACCTGATGGCCTTCGTCGAGCGCAAGCTGTTCACCCTCAACACCGGCCACATCGTCACCGCCTATCTCGGCAAACTGCGGGGCTACCGCACAGTGCGCGAGGCGATCGAAGATCCGGTGATCCGCAGCAAGGTGCGCCGCGCCATGGAGGAGAGCGGTGCCGTACTGGTGAAACGCTACGGCTTCGACCCGCGTCTGCACGCCGCCTACATCGAGAAGATCCTGGCCCGCTTCGCCAACCCCTATCTGGTGGACGAGATTGACCGGGTCGGTCGTCAGCCGCTGCGCAAGCTGGCGGCGGGAGATCGACTGGTGAAGCCGCTGCTGGGCACCCTGGAGTACGGCCTGCCCAACGAGCAGTTGCAGGAGGGGATCGCCGCGGCGCTCCACTATCGCAATGCCGATGACCCGCAGGCGGTGGAGCTGCAAGCCCTGCTGGCGGAGCTTGGCCCGGCCAAAGCGCTGGCCCGCGTCACCGGACTGGATGAAGAGAGCGAAGTGGTTCGCGCCATCGTCGCCCGTTACGAAACCCTGTAATAACCCTGCTTGCGGCGCATTCAGCCACCACTGATAGCGCGCCAAGCGCTTGAATGGCAAGGGAATGTGCCCCATATGATAAAAACCGGGAGAGAGGCCCACTCTCTCCCTGTCAGCTGGACCCAATGCACCTATGACCACACACCAGGAAGATGAAGTACTGGAACGACTGAATGAGCAGGATGGCCCCCGCGGCTTCTTTCTCGAAGCCGTGACCATCCTGGAAGAGGCGGTCGACTCCCTGATGCGACGCGCGTTCCGTCAGGAGGAGTATGCCGTCAAATACGCCATCGAACCCCTGCTCAACCAGAGCGGCCCCCTCGGCCAGCTGGAGGTGCGCCTCAAGCTCATCTTCGCCCTCGGCCTCATCTCACTCGAGCGCTATCAGGATATCGAAGCCTATATCAAGATCCGCGACTTTCTGGTGCGCGACCCCAAGGATTACCGCTTCAGCAACAAGCCGATCCGCGATCTGCTCGACCGCCTGCACGGGGTCAATCAGGGCGGCATGATGAAGCTGGAGCCCCCCGCCAGCGAAGAGGATTGGGCCTTCTACCAGATGCAGCTCAACCGGCTCGATCAGATGGTGCGCTCCGCACTGGTACTGGCGCTGGCCGACTGTGTCGGCGAGCTCCACAAGGAGAGCCCCATCTAATCCGGCCCCGAGGCCACCCCATCACCACGGTTGGCGTCTGGCTGGCGCCCTGCACACCACAGCCAGCCACCATGACGCCGACTGTCGCACATCTCCCCATCCCGGCCATGATGCACGCTCCTTCAGGTGTCAATCTGACCAACTTAGCCACTACACTAGCTCCATACTCACTGCCTGAATCGAGGTCTGCATGATTGCCCTCTCTCTGGCCGGGATCGCCCTGGTCTCCGTGCTGGCCCAATGGCTTGCCTGGTCGCTGCGGGTACCCGCCATCCTGTTTCTGCTGCTCACCGGCCTGACTCTGGGCCCGGTCAGCGGCCTGCTCGACCCCGATGCCCTGCTCGGGGATCTGCTGTTCCCGCTGGTCTCCCTGTCGGTGGCCATCATCCTGTTCGAGGGGGCGCTGACCCTCCATCTGGCCGAGCTCAAGGGGATCGGCAAGGTGGTGCGCAATCTCTGCTCCACCGGCATGCTGGTCAGTTTCGCCGTCATCGGCAGCGCCGGTTACTTCCTGCTGGGGCTGGACTGGCGGGTCGCCACCATGCTCGGCGCGGTACTGGTGGTAACGGGCCCGACGGTGATCGCCCCCATGCTCAACGTGATCCGCCCCACCCGGGAGGTAGACCGCATCCTGCGCTGGGAGGGGATCGTCATCGACCCCATCGGCGCCCTGTTTGCGGTGCTGGTGTTCGAGGCGGTACGCCTCGGCAGTCAGGGGGATCTCATCAGCCATACCCTGCTGGCACTGGGCAAGACAGTGCTGGTCGGTTCCCTGATCGGGGTGGCGGCAGGCTGGCTCACCACCCTGCTCATTCGCAAGGACTGGCTACCGGTCAGCCTGCACAAATTCGGCGTGCTGGCGCTGGTGCTGGTCACCTTCAGCCTTTCCAACTGGCTGAGCCACGAGTCCGGCCTGCTGGCGGTGACCGTGTTCGGCATCTGGCTCGCCAATCAGGAGGGGCTGGATCTGGAAGAGGTGCTGGCGTTCAAGGAAGATCTCGCGGTCATCCTTATATCCAGCCTGTTTATCCTGCTGGCGGCCCGCCTCGATCTGGCCCAGCTCTGGCAACTCGGCCCCATGGTGCTGGCGCTGCTCTGCGTGGTGCAATTCGTGGCGCGTCCGCTCTGTATTCTGGTCTCGACCTGGGGCTCGGATCTCTCCTGGCGGGCTCGCGCCCTGCTGAGCTGGATCGCCCCGCGTGGCATAGTCGCGGCGGCGGTCAGCGCCTCGTTCGCCATCAGCCTGCATCAGGCCGAGATCCCCGATGCCGACAAGCTGGTGCCGCTGGTATTTGCGGTGATCATCTCCACCGTGGTGTTGCAGAGCCTCACCTCGGCACCGCTGGCCATCCTGCTCAAGATGCGCCAGAGCGCCCCCAACACCTGGCTCATCATAGGGGCCAACTCGGTGGCGCGGGCTATCGGCAAGGCGCTGGCGGATCAGGGGGTGCCGGTACAGCTCTGCGATCCCGCCTGGGAGTTCTGCAAACAGGCGCGGATGAGCAACCTCCCCTGCTACTTCGGCAACCCCCAGTCGGAACATGCCGATCTGCACCTGCCGCTCACCAGCATCAGTACCGTGCTGGCGCTCTCCCCCAACCGCCACAACAACGCGCTCGGGGTGCTGCACTTCGCCCACCTCTACGGCAAGGAGCAGGTCTACTCCCTGCGCTCCAGCGAGCAGCACGGCAAAGCCAACCGGGAGAGCGCCACCTTTCGCGCTCGCCAGAACCTGTTCGGCCCCGACATCAACTATGCCCGGCTGAGCGGCCTGCTGAGCCGGGGTGGCCAGATCAAGGCGACCCGCCTGAGCGAGGCGTTCGACTGGGCCCAGTATCAGACCGCCAATCCCGGCGCCATCCCGCTGTTCATCATGGATGGCAAGGGCAAGCCCCAGATCGTTACCGGCCCCGTCACCCCGCAGGCGGGTGAGCTGCTGATCGCCCTGCAGCCGCCCAGAGAGCAGGGCGCCGAATGAACGAAGCCAACCATAATCCGCTGATCGCCCCTCTGCTGGTGCTATTGCAACAGGCGGCGGGCAGCTACAAGGTGCATGAACTGATGGCGGCTCTGCGCCAGCAGGGGGCGATCCCCCGGCTGGCTGACGATGAGCAACTGCAGCTGTTTCGGGTCAACTTCCTGATCATGAACGCCCTCTACCAGTTGCAGGCCGAGCTTTATGAAGAGGGATGGTGGCTGGTGATCAGCACCCTGGATATCCGGCTCGAACCGCTGGCCGAGAACCTACAAACCAACCACGGCTTTGCCCTTGGCGAAAATCTGCGTAGCTACTATCTAGACTGGCAGGTGTTCTGGCAGACCGACCGTGCCGAAGTTGAAACCCTGCTCAACCGCTTCTGGCGCGCTTATGACGGTGAGGGGCACAAAGCCGAGGCGCTGGCCCTGTTCGAGTTGAATGAAGGGGCTAGTCAGGAGGCGATCCGCCGCCGCTGGCGGGAGCTGGCGCTGCAGCACCATCCGGATCGGGGCGGCAATGCCGAAACCTTTATCCGCATCCGCTGGGCCTGGCAGTGCCTGCGGGGATAAGCCCGTTGCCGCACCACTGTTGCCGCATATAAAGGGCAGGCATAGACTGGGAGTGGATATTCCCCAAAGGAGCGCATCATGACAGTCAGTGAACTTCGTAAGCTCTATCAGCAACAGATCCTGCAAGAAGCCGAAATTCTCCACGACGTTGCCATCCCCGGCTGGCTTATCGAATTCAGAGGCAAGGATGGTGCCCTCTACGAGCTGACCGACACCCTCGGCTGCCCGGTCAGTTTCGGCACCGTCGATCAGGCCCGCGAACATGTGCATCTGGTGGCCGACTGCCCGATGCAGGTGGAGCACCTCTACCGCTTCTTCGAACGCTAGATCAACACCCGCCACACAGCAAAAAGGCTCCCGAGGAGCCTTTTTCTTATTCCGGTTACTTGCTATTCCGGTTGCAGTGGTTCTGCCACCTTGCCCTCCAGCTTCCTGACCGGCTTTTGCAGGATCAGGTTGGCCGGATAGGTGACCAGATCACCGTTGTCATCCCGTACCCGCACGTAGAACAGGCCAATCTCGGTGATGACGCCGGTGACCGAGTCGTCCTTGTCGAGGATGCGGATCCGGTCGCCAATCTTGTAGGGAAAGGCGAAGAAGATGGTGATGCTGGCGGTGATGTTGGAGAGGATCGACCACTGCGCCACCATGGCGACCCCCAGTACCGCAAAGAAAGATGACGCGAGCACCACCAGTCGGGAGAAGTCGAGCCCCCATACCCCGGCCAGCACCAGCAAGGTGGCGCAGCCGAGCAGGAAGTGGAACACGTGGGCCACGTAGAGCACCCGGTTTTCGCTCACCTGCCGGCTCTGGCCGAGTGCCAGCAGACTCTTGTGAATAAGCCGCCGGATCAGGGTGTGCCCCAGCAACAGCAGCAGGGTCAGGCCAATGGATTGCCACATGGGTTATGCCTCCCTACCACCAGCGCCGATGCTTGAGCCAGATGGCCAGCCCGCTGGCCAGCGCCACCAGGGATCCGCAGAAGACCCAGAAGGCGGTCGGGCTCTCGGCCCCCGGAATCCCCCCCAGGTTGATGCCAAACAGACCGGTCAGGAAGCTGGCGGGCAAAAACAGCAGCGCCATCACCGACATCTGGTAGGCGCGGCGGTTGGTCGCCTCCGCCATCAGATTGTTGATCTCGTCCGCCAGCACGGCGGTGCGGGCCACCCCGGCATCGAGGTCATCGAGCCAGCGCCGCAACCGGTCGGCGATATCGAGCAGACGACGGCGGTCATCCTCATCCAGCCAGCTGATCTTCTCGTTGGCGAGGCGCGCCACCAGATCCCGCTGGGGGGAGAGGTAGCGGCGGATCATGATGAGCTGCTTGCGGATCAGCGCCAACCGGCCATTGGCGGGCAGGTCGCGCATCAGCACCATCTCCTCCAGATCGAGGATCTTGTCGTGCAGTTCCTCGACAAACTCCCCCGCCCGATCGGTCAGGGCATCGCAGATCTCCACCAGCCAGTCGGCCGGGGTATCGGCGCCGCCCCCCAGCTTGAGCTGGTTGAACACATCCTGCTCGGAGAGCAGCGGGCGACGACGGCTGCTGATGATGAGATCCGGGGTGATGAAGATGCGCAGCGCCACCATCTCTTCGGGCCTGTGGTCCTTGTTGTGGTTGATGCCACGCAGGATCAGCAGCACCGTCTCCCCCATCCGTACCAGCTTGGGACGATTGCTCTGGCCGAGCAGCGACTCCTTGGCCGCCTCACCCAGTAGCGGGGTTTGCAGCAACCAGCGCGCCGAATCGGGATGGCCGTAATCCAGATGCAGCCAGCCGGGGCGCTCCCCCGGGATCTCGCTTCCCGCCGTCAGCGGCGCCATGCCACCCTTGCCATCCAGGGTCAGGGCATAAATCACTTCACCGGGCACCCGATCCATCTCGTCTCCTTCTCGTTGCATGTGCTGGCCCCAGCTTACACGAAAGGTGAGGCAGACTCAGCCCCGCACCGGCAAGGGGAGGCTTGTGTTAAGATGCCCGCTCTCGTTTTCTCTCCGCTTTCACTACAGGAAACCATGCCATGCCCATCTGGGTTGATGCCGATGCCTGCCCCATTCCGGTCAAGGAGATCCTCTACCGCGCCGCCCACCGCGCTCAGGTCGTCACCACCCTGGTGGCCAATCAGGGATTGCGGGTGCCCCCCTCCCCCTTCATCAAAACCCAGCAGGTAGATAAGGGTTTCGATGTGGCAGATCATGTCATCGCCCAGCAGGTTCAGCCCGGCGATCTGGTGATCACCGGCGATATTCCCCTCGCCTCCTGGGTGATCGATGCCGGTGGCGAGGCGCTCAATCCCCGCGGCGAGATTTACACCCGCGAGACCATCAAGGCGCGGCTCGGCATGCGCAACTTTATGGAAGAGCTGCGCTCGGCCGGAGTGCAGACCGGCGGCCCGGCCCCCTTCAATGCCGCCGACAAACAGCGCTTCGCCAACGCCCTCGACAAGTGGCTGGTCAAAGGCAAGCTGTAAAGAGACCCTAAAGGCGCCCTGTTTGGGCGCTTTTTCGCCGTAACATCCTGATTTTTAAAATAACTGCTGACCACAACCATCAGGCTGGTAAGATGCGCCGCCATCTTGTCCACGCCGTAATCATCATGACCGCCCAAGGGCACCTGCTCTTCTCCGTTACCTGCACCCTGATCGCCCACAAACTGCAGCTCACTCCGGCGCTGGCCGATGCCAGCCTGTGGCAGACTATCCCTGCCGCGCTGGCCAGCGCCCTGTTGCCCGACCTCGACCACCCCAAATCGGTGCTGGGGCAGCGACTGCCGTGGATCTCGAAACCCCTGTCGCGGCTGTTCGGCCATCGCGGCTTCACCCACAGCCTGCTGGCGGTCGCCGCCGCTGTCTGGGGGCTCAACCAGAGCCTGCCGTCGGGCACCCTGCCCGTGGGGGTCAAGGATGCCCTGATCGTCGGCTACCTCAGCCATCTGCTGGGGGATTGGCTCACCCCGGCGGGCATTCCGCTCTTTTGGCCCATCAAGCGCCGCTTCCGGCTACCGGGCTGGCCGCTGCGCAGTGGTGGCGCCCTCGAAACCGGCTTTTGTACCCTCACCCTGCTGGTTGGAGCTGGCTGGTGGTGCGGCTGGCGGCTGTAAGCCAGAAACAAAAAAGCCCCTGACAAAGTCAGGGGCCCAAGCAGTGGCGCGAACCACTAGAGGATCAGATCATGATGCCTGCGATAACAGCAGAGAGCAGGCTGACCAGGGTAGAGCCGTAGACCAGCTTCAGACCGAAGCGGGAAACCATGTTGCCCTTCTCTTCGTTCAACGCTTTTACCGCACCGGCGATGATGCCGATAGAGCTGAAGTTGGCGAAAGAGACCATGAAGATGGAGAGGATGCCGACGGTGCGCGGAGAGAGCTCGGCAGCCACCTTGCCCAGATCCATCATCGCCACAAACTCGTTGGTCACCAGCTTGGTCGCCATGATGGAGCCCGCTTGCAGCGCTTCACCACTCGGGATCCCCAGGATCCAGGCGATCGGGTAGAAGAGGTAGCCCATGACGAACTGGAAGTTCACGCCAAATGCCATCTCGAACAGGTAGTTGACCAGGGCAATCAGGGCGATGAAGCCGACCAGCATGGCACCCACGATAACGGCAACGGTGAAACCGGCCATGATGTACTCGCCCAGCATCTCGAAGAAGTTCTCTTTCTTCGGCGTATGGTGCTCGTCACCTTCGGCAATGGCCTTGATGTCGGTCACGGAGTTATCCGGCTCGTACGGGTTGATCAGAGAGAGCACGATGAAGGTGCTGAACATGTTGAGCACCAGCGCGGCAACCACGTAGCGCGGCTCGATCAGCTGCATGTAGGCACCGACAATGGACATGGAGACGGTAGACATCGCCGTCGCCGCCAGGGTGTACATCTGCTTCTCGTTCAGGTGCGGCAGGATGTTCTTGAGGGCGATGAAGTTCTCGGATTGACCGACGATCATCGAGCTGATGGCGTTGAAAGACTCCAGCTTGCCCATGCCGTTGATCTTGGCCAGCACGGTACCGATACCGCGGATCACCAGCGGCAGCAGGCGGATGTACTGCAGAATACCGATCAGCACGGAGATGAAGACGATGGGCATCAGCACCATCAGGAAGAAGGAGAAGGCCCCTTCGTTAACCAGGCCACCGAACACGAAGTCGGTACCCTGTTTGGCAAACTCCATCAACTTGGTGAAGCCGGCAGCGAAGCCCCCCACCACCGCCAGACCCACTTCGGAGTTCAGCATGAACCAGGCCAGCGCCAGTTCGACCACCAGCAGTTGGCCGATATAACGCAGTTTTATCTGTTTCCAGTTGTGGCGGTTGGCCAGCAAAGCAAGAGCGAGGACCATCACCAGTCCGAGCACAAAGTGAACGTATTCCATACCTGTAGCACCTGAGTGAATTGTAATTTTTGACCGGCGCCATCATAGACATTTGCACATTTAAAAATCAGATAGCCATCACAATCCCGCCCAATAATATGCATGCAGGATAATACAAACGTTTTTAAATTAATTACGCAATGAACTGATATTAATCGCGCAACATTGAAAATATAAATTCCTTTAAAAACATCATATTGAGTAAGGTTGGCGCCGTTTTTATGTTCTTTGAAAATATTTCATCAGCATTTTCGCAACATTCCCTATGGCGCAATAACTACTCGTGGAATATTTTCCAGTCATTATATTAAAACACTGAAAATAGAAAACGTTTATCCGCGATAAATAATTAGATGTGTGTTTGAAAAATAGTCCTTATTGGATTGTCAGTGATTGCCCGCGATCGGTTTGGCAACAAATGAACCCGGCATGCATCCTCGTGGCCAACCGTTCAAAAATCCGCCACATCCGGTGCCACATTCTGGTATGATGCGCGGCCTTAGCGCTCGCGCATCCCCGTTTTCTCCGAAATAGAGTCCTTTTGTGAACAACAGCGAATTTAGCAGCCTCAATCTCTCCCCCGCCCTGCAAGAGAACCTCACCAGCCTGGGTTACCTGCAGATGACCCCGATCCAGGCCCAGAGCCTGCCCCTGGTACTCGAAGGCAAAGACCTGATCGCCAAGGCAAAAACCGGTAGCGGCAAGACCGCTGCTTTCGCCCTCGGCCTGCTCTCCCGCCTCAACGTCAACCGTGTCGACGTACAGGCGCTGGTACTCTGTCCGACCCGCGAACTGGCGGATCAGGTGGCCCAGGAGATCCGTCGTCTGGCGCGCGCCCTGCCCAACGTCAAGCTGGTGACCCTGTGCGGCGGCACCCCGACTGCACCGCAATCCGCCACCCTGAGCTTTGGCGCCCACATCGCCGTCGGCACCCCGGGCCGCATTCTCAAGCATCTGGAGCAGGGCACGCTGGAGCTCTCGAGCCTGGAAACGCTGGTGCTGGACGAAGCAGATCGCATGCTGGACATGGGCTTTGGCGAAGACATCAATCGCGTCATCAGCTATGCCCCCGAGCGCCGTCAGACCCTGCTCTTCTCCGCCACCTATCCGGAAGGGATCGCCCAGATGAGCCGCGGCGTGCAGCGCAATCCGGTCGAGGTGAGCGTGGAGTCCCTGCACGAGGGGAGCGCCATCGAACAGAAGCTCTATGAAGTCCCCTTTGGTCAGCGCCTCGATGCCCTCACCTGGCTGCTGAGCCACTACCAGCCCAGCTCCTGCGTGGTGTTCTGCAACACCAAGCGCGCCTGTAACGACGTGGCCGACCATCTGGCCGCCAAGGGCTTCTCGGCGCTGGCGCTGAACGGCGATCTGGAACAGCGCGAGCGGGATCAGGTGCTGGTGCGCTTTGCCAACGGCAGCGCCACCATTCTGGTGGCCACCGATGTGGCGGCCCGTGGTCTCGACATCAAGGAGCTGGGCGCCGTCATCAACTACGAGCTGACCTATGATCCGGAAGTGCACGTGCATCGCATCGGCCGTACCGGTCGTGCCGGCCAGCAGGGTCTGGCTCTGAGCCTCTATCAGCCGAACGAGGCCCAGCGCGTCAACTTTATCGAAGAGTACCAGCAGGCCCCGATGCCGCTGGGTGATCTCGACAGCATCGGCCGCGACATCAAGCCGATCGCGCCGCAGATGGTGACCCTCTCCATCGATGCAGGCCGCAAGACCAAGGTGCGGGCCGGTGACATTCTGGGTGCCCTGACCGGTGAAGGCGGCATTGCCGGCGCCGACGTCGGCAAGATCCAGATCTCCGAACAGTACTCCTACGTCGCGGTGAAGCGCAGCGTGGCGAGCGCCGCCCTCAAGCGGTTGCAGGAAGGCAAGATCAAGGGTCGCAGCTACCGCGCCCGCAAACTGGGCTAAGGTTTTTTGCAAGCCGTTAGCCAGACCACAGGCGCCTGACAGGCGCCTGTTTCATATCTCCGATGCCGCCATGCGGCAAGACAGGCACCATGACCCAAGCAATCCAAACCGATGTGAGCTGCCAGAACTGCGAAGCCTGCTGCTGCCGCCTCGAAGTGATGCTCTTTACCGATACCGGCGTGCCGGACCGTTATGTACTGGAACGGGAAGGCGAGATACCGGTCATGCGCCGGCTGGACGATGGTTGGTGCGCCGCCCTCGACCGCAACACCATGATGTGCCGTATCTACGAGGTGCGGCCGCTGATCTGCCGTGAATTCGAAATGGGTGAACCCGACTGCGTTGACGAACGGGACAAGTGGTTTATCAAGCTGGAGTGAAGCCCGCCCAAGCGGTGGGCGGGGTCGTCAAGCGCTCGCAGGTTCACAGGGAGCTGTGTTGAGCTGCTCCCCCAGCCACTGGATGGCCTCTGCCTCCTGCTCGAAGTAACGTACCGTCCGAAAGGGTAATCCCTTGAAGATGTTATCCGCCAGATAGCGCTTGAAGCCCCCTACGAAAACCACCGCCAGAAACTGACAGCCACTCTCGGCACACCAGCCAAACTGGCGACGAAAACGGGCCAGCACCTCGGGCCCGGCCGCTTCAAACTCGGTCGCGACCTCGACAATCCCCCAGGGGCCATCCATCAGACCGGCCAGTTCGTGACGAAAGCGCGCCTCATAGGCCATGGCACCTGCCAGATTGAAGGGGCCACTCGGGCGGCAGATCAGCATCTGGCCCCTGCGCTCCATGTCAAATTGCCCATGTGGCTGCATGACTGCTCCCATTCCGTTACCACCACCATCGCCTGCAAATTGTTACCACAAGGTAATAATTTATAAGGAAAAGTCCAGCAGCAAACAGGCTTTTCCCAAAGCGTGGTCATCCTATCCAGCAAACCGTCGGCACCTCATGTTACCGACATCCCGCACTGAATCGATATCAAGATGTGCGATTGCAGTTAACGAAACGTTACTGCTATTATCCGCGCCGCCACAAACATTCCACCCACCGAAAGGTTTGGCACCTCAACAAGGATGTGCAATGAAAAACAGGGACTCGAGTCATTACCAACGGATCTGGCGCTGGCACTTCTACGCCGGTCTCTTTGTCGCCCCTTTCCTGATCCTGCTGTCACTGACCGGGATCGTCTATCTGTTCAAACCCCAGCTCGACAACCTGATGTACCCAGAGCTGATGAAGGTCGCCCCCGCCAGCCAGACCCTGAGTGCCGACCAGCTGCTGGCCAAGGCGATAATGACCATGCCCGATGCCAGCCTGCGTAAGTACCTGCCGCCTGCCGCTCCCGACCTGAGCGCTCAGTTCATCGTCAATCGGGGTGAACAGGAACTGACCCTGTTTATGGATCCCGCCAGCGGCGCCCTGCTCGGCACCATGGACAACAAGTGGAATCTGCAAGCGGTGGCTCGCTCCCTGCACGCCGACCTGCTGCTCGGCACCACGGGGGATCGGCTGATCGAGCTGGCTGCAGGCTGGGGGCTGGTGTTGCTGCTAAGCGGCCTCTACCTCTGGTGGCCACGCAAGGGGCCCGGGGTGGGCGGCATCCTCTGGCCCAGAGTGAGCCAGCGCGGACGTCTCTGGTGGCGGGATCTGCACGCTGTGGTCGGCTTCTGGGGCGCAGGTTTCCTGCTGCTATTGCTGTTGAGCGGCATGACCTGGACCGGCTTCTGGGGCGATCAGTTTGCTGCGGTCTGGAACCGCTTCCCGGCCGCCATGTGGAACGAGGTGCCCAAATCGGCACCGCTGGCCCGCAGCCTGAATCAGGCCCATGAGCAGACCGTCCCCTGGGCGGTGGAGAACACCCCCATGCCCAGCTCGCAGCCGGTCGATGAGGGGCACGATCACGGCGCCATGAACCACGGCGAGCACGAGGGAGTGGTGATGGCCAGCCAGCGCATTGCGCTGCAACAGGTGATCGAGATCGCCCATGAGCGGGGAATCCAACCGGGTTACAGCATCACCCCGCCGGTCGGCGCCACCGGCGTCTACACCATCGCCCTGTTTGCCGACGATCCGCGCAACGACGCCACCCTGCATATCGATCAATACAGCGGCAAGGTGCTGGCCGATGTGCGCTGGCAGGATTACGGCCCGGTCGCCAAGACGGTAGAGAGTGGCGTCATGCTGCACATGGGCAAGCTCTACGGCTGGCCCCATCAGCTCGCCATGCTGCTTATCTGCCTGATGGTGCTGGCCAGCGCCGTGAGTGGTCTGTGGATCTGGTGGTGCCGCCGTCCGCAGGGCCGTCTCGCCGCACCGCCACTGCCCGCCAAACTCCCGCCGATGCGAGGTGCCATCACCCTGCTTATCCTGCTGGGGATCGCCTTCCCGCTGGTGGGCGCCTCCATGGTCGCCATCTGGCTGCTGGATACTCTGCTATTCTCCCGCCGTACGCTCAAAGTGGCTCGAGCCAGCTAGTCAATAACATCATTAACCAACAGAGAGGGCTCCCGCTTGGGAGCCCTCTCTGTTTCATGGCGGCCGACTATCACTCCTGCTCGACCAACAAGAGAATTTTCTTGGCCTTCTCAAAGTGATCGAGCTTGTGGGTCTGGATCCACCAGGTCGCCGCCTCCATCAACAAATCGGGATCGTCATTGCGATTGGCAAAAAAAGCATAAAAGGAGAGCCCGACCGTCTCCCCCTTCTGGGTGATTTTCTGCTGGCATACCTGAATGATTTTCTGTTTGAGTGATGCACGCATGGCAGTCTTCCTGTCTGACTGATTCAGTACCAACGCGTCGCATCGGCACACAAAAAGGGCTCCCGCCTCGGGAGCCCGTTTCACATAACAACAAGCCGGTCGCTCATCAGGAGATCGCCAACCCGATGGAGAGCAGCAGGCTGAACAGAAAGGCGCTGATGGCAGTCTTCTTGAGGGAACCGGTCAGCACCTCGCCATCGTAGCTTTCGCGAAGGGTGCGGGCCGCATCGCTGAGAGGCTTCATGGCGGGCAGGAAGATCCACGGCCAGAAACTGGCGGGCTGGATCAGGATAAAGGCAATAGTTGCCAGCAGCGCCGCCCCCAGCAACACCCAGTGATAGGCGATGGCGCGGTTGCGGCCAAGGCGAACCGCCAGAGTGATCTTACCGCTGGCGGCGTCGGTCTCGATATCGCGCACATTGTTGATATTGAGCACGGCGGTGGCCAGCAGGCCACAGGCGGTGGCGGGCAGCAGCAGATCCCACTCCAGACTCTTGGTGAAGAGGTAGTAGGAGCCGAGCACCCCCAGCAGACCGAAGAAGAGGAACACCGAGATATCGCCAAACCCGCGATAGCCGTAAGGGGTCTTGCCGACGGTGTAGGTCACCGCCGCGACAATGGCCGCGCCACCCAGCACCACAAATGCCAAAATCTGCAGCCACTGGCCACCAAAGGCACAGCCCAGCAGCAGCAGGCCACTGGCCACCGCCGCCAGCGCAGTCAGCCCCATCGCCACGCACATCTGCTTTTTGGTGATAAGACCGGAGACCACCGCCCGCTGCGGGCCGATCCGCTCACCGTTGTCGGCGCCGGAGACCGCATCGCCGTAATCGTTGGCCAGATTGGAGAGGATCTGCAGCAAGATGGCGGTCAACAGGGAGAGCGCCATGATGGTGCCATCGAAGGCACCACGACTGGCAGCCAGCCCCGAGCCCAGCAGGATGGAAGAGCAGGCGAGCGGCAGTGTTCGCAAACGCGCCGCCAGCAACCAAACAGAGAAGGTATTTGTCATTTTGTGATGGCCAAACAATCGGATATTGATCGTGTTAAGGGTTATCGAACCGGATTTGGGTATACTTGGCCCCGGAGAGTGAAGCTCCCGCGGGCGATTTACATGGACGAATGGGCAGATAATATATAGGAAATCATCGCCCTTTGGCATAAACCTACGGCATCCAGCTACCGGATCGCTCGTTACTACCCGGCTCAGAAAAGAATCCATGTTGGCTCAGACCCATATCAAGCAACAACTGGACGCCCTGCGTCACAGCAACGTCAGCGGCTTCGTACGGTTGCGAGTGGCGATCGAAATCCGCTCCTTTCTGGGCTGGCTCGCGGCGCAAACCCTCTATCCCCGCATCTACTGGCAGGCCCGTGGAGAGGCTCGTCCCGAGTATGTCGCGCTGGGCGCCATCCATGAACTGACCGAACCGCACGCCATCAAGCAGGTGTGCACTAACACAGCCAACCAGCATCATGACGACAGCCCTCGCTACTATGGCGGGCTGGCGTTCGATCCGGCCCAGTCCGGCTGGCAAGGGTTTGGCCCCTGCCGTTTCGTGCTGCCCCGCATCGAGCTGGTGCGCCGTGGCGAGTGCGTCAGTCTCTGCCTCAACCTCTGGCTGGATGAAAACAATCTCGAGGCCGAACTGCAGGCGGCAGAAGCCGCCCTCGATGCCCTGCGCCCGGAGTCCCCGCTACCTGCCCTGCAAAAGCAGCCCTGGCAGCGACAGGATTGCCCCGGCCCCGCCCAGTGGCAGACGCTGGTGGAGCGCGTCACAGCCCCCGATTTTCAGGCCCACACCCCCAAGGTGGTGCTATCGCGGGAGAGCGTGCTGACCAGTCCGAACCATGATGCGGATATCAATCCCTGGGCCATGCTCGACCAGTGGGCCCGCCACGCTCAGGACTGCTTCCACTTCGGTTTTCAATTCTCCCCCGAGCAGGCCTTTATCGCCTGCTCCCCCGAGCGGCTCTACCGCCGGGAAGATCGCCACCTCTTTACCGAGGCACTGGCGGGCACCATCCGCCGCTCCGGCGATGAAGAGGTGGATGCCCAACTGGCCGCCGAACTGCTGGCCGACAGCAAGAACCGGCTGGAAAACCGACTGGTACACGCCGACATCCTGAGCCGTCTGGCACCACTGACCCACGATGCCACCCTGACCGAGCCGCGCATTCTCAAACTGCGGCTGCTGCAACACCTCAAGTGCGATATCGAAGCCGAGCTCAAGCCCGGGGTCTGCGACTGGCAGTTGCTCAACGCCCTCCACCCGACGCCGGCGGTGGGCGGCGCTCCGCGCGAGGCAGCGCTCGCCTTTATCCGCGAGTTCGAACCCTACGATCGGGGCTGGTACGCCGGAGCCTGCGGCATGCTGAGTCGGGAGACGTCCGAGTTCTCGGTCGCCATTCGCAGCGCCCGCATTCAGCCGGGCAGCGTCACCCTGTTTGCCGGTGCCGGCATTGTCGCCGGTTCCGAGCCTGTCGCCGAGTGGGCCGAGCTCGACAACAAGATCGCCAATGTGCTCTCCCTGCTGGGATAGTCATTCACCCTTTTCACGCTACGAGAGCCCCTATGCCCACCCGTAAAGAGCCTGCCAGCGAAGAGTTTGCCTGCCCCCCGTTTTCGAACCAGCACGCCACCTTCAACCACGTCTGGTCCTCCCTCTTGCTGGAGGAGCTCTTTCGCCTCGGGGTGCGCGACATCGCGCTGGCCCCCGGCTCCCGCTCTGCGCCGCTGACCATGGCGGCCGCGGCCCATCAAGGCTTTCGTCGTCACCTGCACTTTGACGAGCGCGGCCTCGGCTTTATGGCGCTCGGGCTGGCCAAGGGGAGCAACCGGCCGGTGGCGGTGATCATGACCTCGGGCACCGCGGTAGCCAACCTCTGGCCCGCCGTGGCAGAGGCCCAGCTCACCGGCGTGCCGCTGATTATTCTCTCCGCCGATCGCCCTCACGAGCTTATCGACAACGGCGCCAATCAGGCGATCGACCAGCAGGGGATCTTCGGCCGCTACCCCGTCTATCAGCAGAACCTGCCGAGCCCCACCCCGAACATTCCGGCGGCGTTTGTGCTGAGTTCGGTGGACCAAGCCTTGGCCAAGCAGGTGCTCACCCCCGGGGTGGTGCACTTCAACTGCATGTACCCCGAGCCCCTCTACCCGGGCGAGCACTATCAGGATTTCTCCGACTATCTGGCCCCCCTCGGTGACTGGCTCAACTCGCAGACACCCTGGAGTCCGTGGCAACAGAGCGAACCGACTTGCCCTCCTCAGGCGGAGTGGGAAACCTTTCGACAACAGCGCGGCATCGTTGTGGCTGGTCGCATTACCGACCCGAAGCAGGCACAGACCGCCGCTGCGCTGGCGGAGCAACTCGGCTGGCCGCTGCTGGCGGACCTGCAGAGCCAGATCCGCTTCGATAGTCGCAACCTCATCCACATGGATCTGGCGCTCAACGACCCTGAATTCGTCGCCGAGCTGGGCCGCGCCGAGGTGCTGCTGCAATTTGGCGCGCGGCTTGTCTCCAAGCGGCTTGGCCAGTTCATCAAACACCATTCATGGCAGGATTACTGGCTGGTGGATCCGCAACCGGCGCGGCTCGATCCCGACTACCGGCTGCGCAACCGGCTGCTCTGCAGCGCCAGCGCCTTTGCGGCGAGCCATCCGGTCACCACACAAGCCTCGTGGCACACATTGGCCGAGCTGCAACATAACGTCAGCCAGCAGATCGCCGCTGCCTGCGAGCACTTCTCCGAGCTCGGGGTCTGCCATCGCCTCAATTCCCTTATCGAAGGACAGCTGTTTGTCGGCAACAGCATGCCAGCCCGACTGATGGATATGCTCGGCGAAACGGGCAAGGGGCCGAGCCGGGTGATGACCAACCGTGGCGCCTCCGGCATCGATGGCCTCATCGCCACCGCCTACGGGTTTGCCCAATCGATAGAGCCGGGCAGTGATGAGCCCACCACCCTGCTGCTTGGGGATCTCAGCGCCCTGCACGATCTCAACAGCCTCGCCCTGCTCAGCAAGGCGAGCCGACCGCTGGTGGTGATCCTGCTCAACAACGATGGCGGCAGCATCTTTCGTATGTTGCCGGTGCCCACCGAAGGGGAGCTGCTGGAGAGCTACTACCGGCTGCCCCACGGCCTCAGCTTTGAACATGCTGCCGCCATGTTTGGCCTCGCCTATCGGGCGCCGACCACCCTGCCCGAGTTCGAACGCGATTACCGCGCCGCCCTCCAACATGGCGTTACCTTGATCGAGATCCGGGTACCGAGCGAGCAGGTAGCCGATGATCTCAAGGCGCTGGGGGCTGCTATCCGTGGCAAATAAAGATGCCAATGTGCCGCTGGTGTTGCTGCACGGCCTGCTGGGGGATCGCGGCGACTGGCAACCGGTGATCGACCGGCTGCCCGCCATCCGCTGCATCGCCCTCGATCTGCCGGGTCACGGCCAGTATCGCGATCTCAACGTCAGCGACTTTGAGCAGAACCACCAGTGGCTGGTAGCCGAGCTGGCAAGCCGCAACATTGAACGCTACCTGCTGGTCGGTTACTCGCTGGGCGGACGACTGGCCCTCTATCACGCCAGCCGCGAGCCCGCCGGGCTGCGGGGGCTGTTGCTGGAGAACTGCCACCCGGGGTTACCGGCCAGTGAACGGGCCGCCCGCATCCAGCACGATGAACAGTGGGCGCGGCGCTTCGAGCAGGAGCCCCTGGCTGACGTGCTGGCAGACTGGTACCGGCAAGGGGTGTTTGCCGATCTTGACGATGCGGCCCGGGCCCGCCAGATCGCCCGCCGCCTTGGCAACGACGGTCAGGGCATCGCCACCATGCTGCGCGCCACCTCGCTAGGCAAGCAGCCGGATCTCGCCCCCTGGCTCATGGCGAGCCAGCTGCCGGTTACTTATGTGAGTGGCAAGCGGGATCACAAATTCCATCAGCTGGCTTGCCAGCTGGCGAACCAGGATCGCAGAATCAACCACTTGGTGCTGGATGGCGGCCATAATCTGCACGCCCATCAGCCTGATAACTTTGCCCGACTCCTCGCGGAGTGGGTCAACCAACAAGAAGAGACGAGTCATGATTGAAGCAATGACGGAAGCTGAACTGTATGCACCTGTTGAATGGCAAGATTGCTCCGCCGGTTACGAGGACATCCTCTATCACAAGTCCAACGATGGCATTGCCAAGATCACCATCAACCGTCCCCAGGTGCGCAACGCCTTCCGCCCCCGCACCGTCAAAGAGATGCTGCAAGCGCTGGCCGATGCCCGTTATGACGATCAGATCGGCACCATCATCCTGACCGGTTTTGGCGAGAAAGCCTTCTGCGCCGGTGGCGACCAGAAGATCCGTGGCGACTACGGTGGATACCGTGATGACGAGGGGACTCACCACCTCAACGTGCTCGACTTCCAGCGCGACATCCGCACCTGCCCGAAACCTGTGGTTGCCATGGTGGCCGGTTACGCAGTCGGTGGCGGCCACGTGCTGCACATGATGTGTGACCTGACCATCGCCGCCGACAACGCCCAGTTTGGCCAGACCGGCCCGAAAGTCGGCTCCTTCGATGGCGGTTGGGGTGCTTCCTACATGGCTCGCATCGTCGGCCAGAAGAAAGCCCGCGAAATCTGGTTCCTCTGCCGCATGTACGATGCCCGGCAAGCCCTCGACATGGGTCTGGTCAACACCGTCGTGCCGCTGGCGGAACTGGAGCGTGAAACCGTGCGTTGGTGCCGCGAAATGCTGCAAAACAGCCCGATGGCGCTGCGCTGCCTGAAAGCCGCCCTCAACGCTGACTGTGATGGTCAGGCGGGCTTGCAGGAGCTGGCGGGCAATGCCACCATGCTGTTCTACATGACCGAAGAGGGTCAGGAAGGCCGCAACGCCTTCAACGAAAAGCGTCGCCCCGACTTCTCCAAATACAAGCGGAACCCCTGATGACACTAGCCCTGTATCGCTATCAACTGCCTTTTACCCAGCCACTGACCTTTCACGGCAAGGTGGAGGTGGCGCGAGAGGGGCTGTTGGTGCGCATCAACGACGGCTGGGGGGAAATCGCCCCCCTGCCCGGCTTCTCGAAAGAGAGCCTGCAACAGGCAGAGGCAGAAGCCCTTGCCACGCTGGCGGCCCTGGCCGCCGGTGACACCCCGAACCCCGTGCTGCCGTCGGTGCAATTTGGCCTCGACTGCGCGCGCCGGACTTGGCCCGAACAGCGCAACCCGCTGCCGGAGCCCTATCCCCTCATTCAAGGCTCCCCCCAGGAGCTGCTGCGCAACTGGAAAGAGTGGCTGCACCGCACGCCCGGCAAGGCCAAGCTGAAGGTGGCGCGCTACCCGATGCGTGACGAGTTGGCGCTGATCCGCCTGCTGTGCGACCGCCTCCCCTCCCTCAAGCTGGTGCTGGATGCAAACCAGGGCTGGACTCGCGAGGAGGCATGGACCTTCTGCGGCCATCTCGACCCGAATCGCATCGAGTATCTGGAAGACCCCTGCGCCGACTTTGCCGACATCGCCTTTGTCGCCAACCGCACCGGCATGCCGGTGGCGCTGGACGAGCTGCTGGCACAAGGCAAGCCGTGGGAGCCGATCCCGCAACTGCGCGCGCTGGTGCTCAAGCCTACCCTGCTCGGTTCACTCGCCAACTGCGAAGCGCTGATCGCCCGCGCCCGCGAACTGCGGCTCAAGGTGATCATCTCCTCCTGCTTCGAATCGGATCTGGGCCTGAACCAGCTCTTTCATCTGGCGAGCGAATGGGCTCCCGAACAGGCGCCGGGTCTGGATACCCGCCGCTGGATGGCGGGCAATCTGCTGGGGGAGGATGGCAAACCGGATCTTAGCCGACTGGAGCAACTGTATTACCGTGATTGAACCCTCCCGTTCACCCGAACAGACGCCTTGCCCGGTACGCCACCGGGCAATCACAGCCCCGAACCGCATTGCCATCCACGCAGTCTCCCCCCTCAGTTACCGCCAACTCGATGCCCGCCTCAACAGCCTGTGCCAACAGCTGGAACAAGCCGGAGTGCGTCGTGGCGATCATCTGGTAGCGGTGGTGCGCGGTGCGCTGGAAGATGTGCTGCTGGCATGGGCCTGCGTGCGCAGCGGCGTGGTGTTCTGCCCGCTCAACCCCGCCTTTCCTCTCGAAAAGCAGCGCGAGCTGGCGGTACAACTCGATGCCGACGCCTTCTGGTCGGCAGGGGAGATCCCGGCAGGCAACTGGCAGCCCTTGCAGCTCGACTTCACGCGCGAACTGCCGGCAAGAGAGGAAGCGTGGCCGCTGGAATCGACCCAGCTCAACAACATGATCCTCACCTCCGGCTCCAGCGGCACGCCGAAAGCGGTGGTGCACCGGCTCTGCAACCACCTGGCCTCGGCACGCGGCTCTGCCAGCCTCATTCCCCTCGATGAGGACTGCGGCTGGCTGCTCTCCCTGCCACTGTTCCATGTGGGCGGCTACGCCATCCAGTTTCGGGTCTTTCTGGCGGGCGCCACGCTGGTGCTGGATCAACGTGAACGGCCCCTCAAGGAGCGGCTGGAGTGCCAGCCCATCACTCACCTCTCGCTGGTGCCAACCCAGCTCTGGCGTCTGCTGGCAGAGGGTTTTGCTCCCGCCCGTACCCGCCTGCGCGAGTTGCTGCTCGGTGGCGCCGCCATCCCGCAACCGCTGGTGAAGCGCCTCTGCGCCATGGGGCTCGAACCCAAGGTGAGTTATGGTCTCTCCGAGATGGGCAGTCAGGTCTGTACCGCTATCCCCGGCGATGCAGGCGTAGTTGGCAAACCGCTACCGGGTCGGGAAGTGTGCATCAGGGAGCAGGAGATCTGCTTGCGCGGCGCCACCCTGTTTGCCGGTTACTACCGGGCTGGCGAGCTGGATCGCCCCCTCGATGACGAGGGCTGGTTTCATACTCGCGACAAGGGGAGATTCACTGCGGAAGGGGAACTGCTGGTAGAGGGGCGGCTCGATAACCTCTTTATCTCGGGCGGGGAGAATATCCAGCCAGAAACCATAGAGCAGCGACTGGTAGATCATCCCGCTGTCGCTCAGGCGCTGGTGGTGCCGGTACCGAGCGACGAGTGGGGGCAACGCCCCGCCGCCTTTATCGACTGGCACGGCGAGCCGGTTCCCGACTCCGAACTGGCTGCCTGGATCCGTGCCACCCTGCCCGGCTTTATGGTGCCCGACCACTGGCTCCCCTGGCCCGATCTTGGCGGCAATCTCAAGCCCTCTCGCCAACTGCTGGGCAAGGTAGCCCGACAACAAACCACTCGGGCACAACAAGCTGAATGAGATCGGACTCACAATTTCCCGATCTGCTCTGAAAACAGAAAAAGAAACATGTGAGTCCTCACTGCGGCGCCAACCCACGATAATTCGATCAGACTCAAAAAGCCACCATCTTATTGATTTATCTGATTTTTAATTGGCAATTGATATCCCTTTGGAACTGGTTAAATTGCCTTGCGATTACTCGCAAGACAATACACAAACAAGAACAAAGGGATAAAAATGAACCGTTCAGGTACCGGGTGGCTGCTGCTGGCAGGCCCCCTGCTTTTGGCGACATCCTCGGCGCAAGCCAACTACTCCCCCAATGACTGGCGACAGTATCAGCTGACTGGCGAATCGAGCCGGCAACTGGCCGCTCGCATCACCGAGATCACCTACGAGCTCAAGGCGCGCAGCAGTAATGCTCCTTACCAACAGCTTAGGGTCTACCGCCGCTTCGACTGGCAGAGCAGCGATCTCGCCGCACTGGCCGAGCAACAGTGTGGCGAGCCGCAGCTCAAGGTAGATGCGGGCTGGCAGATCCGCTTCATGCGCTGTGAAGATCGGATTCCGGCGGGCAAGCTCATTCCCGCCAGCAGTTATGACTTTGGTTATGGCCTCAAGCAGGGTCGCTGGGAGCAGCTGGCGGGCACGCCGACCGCCCAGCGCCAAGATCGTCTGCCGCTGCCGCAAGCCATCATCCTGGGTCAGAGCGAAAGGGAGCTGGATCGCTGCGAACTCAACGCGCAGGGCCGCTGCACCGAGTCGGAGTGGCACTATCAGCCGCAGGATTGGCAGCAGTTGCAGGTACTTGAAGAGACCCCGAGTGAGCGGGATGGCCGATTGGAGCAGATCTTCTTCCGTCTACAACCGGTGGCAGGCAGTCAGGCTGCCGCTCAGGTCAGCGAGATCCATGTCTGGCGCCGCTATCAGTGGCAGCTGGATCAGCTCACGCCTCAGCAGGATTGTGATGAGCCGCAGGAGCGCAAGGAGGGGAGCAACACCATCCGCTATCGCATCTGCCGTCAGGTGATCCCCGCTGGCAGCGAGGTTCAGGTAACGTTGCAAGATAGCGGCTACCAATACCCGGTCGCTGGCGGCGAGTGGCAACCCCTGCCAGAGAGCAAAGAGTGGCAGGAGAGCCGGGTGCTCAATCGCCCCATCGTGCTGGCCAGCAAGGAGGAGCAGCTGGAGTGCCGCCGCGCCAACGGTCGTCTCTGCTCCGAGCCCGAGCAGCCCGATGTGGATCTGCTCGACAGCGATGCCGCCAAACTGGTAGCCGACGTGAGCGGCCAGAACAGCCCTGCTTGGCAGGCGGATTACGGCCACGATGACGCCAAGCTGATGGCGGTGGTGCGCGGCATGCGTGCTCTGCTGGCGGCCAACCAGCCGACCCATCCGGCAATGGACAAGCTGCTCTACTATGTGCGCGCCCACAACTACCACGGCGGCGTTGGCAAGGAGAGTGATCAGGTCGCCCGGGCACTGGCCGGGGTGATGATTGATCTGCTTAACCATCCCCTGCTGCTGGGAGCTGAACCGCAGGATCAGGCTGGCACAGTGCTGGAAGCCTGGAGCGTAGCGGCGCAGGGACAACTTGGCCAAGCCGCCTTCCGCCAGAGTGCCGCCCCCATGCTGGCCCAGCTCAACCAGGCGCTCAGCTATGCGGTGCAACATGCGGCGCAGCTCAATGGCCACAAACCCTGGGCCGATGGCCTGTTCGAGCTGCTCAATCTGGTCGATCAGAGCGCCTCTTACGGTCAGCAGGCTGACTTCAGCGCAGCTGTGCTGCAACAGGAGGCGGCATTGCGCCAGAGCCTGCTGCAACTGGGCCTGAGCGAGCTGGCCCTCTGGAAACAGCGCGACGGCTCACGGGATCTGTTTATCTTCAACAACATCCTCGATGCCCATAGCCGTCTCTACCAGATGATGCGCTATCTCCATCACACCAGCCCGGATGAGGCGATCGCCTATCGCCAACAGCTGGATCGCGATGTCATCGCCATCATGCGCCAGCAGGGGCTGATCCCGGGTGGCCAACAT
Source organism: Aeromonas sp. Y293-4 (assembly GCF_027705905.1). Lineage (NCBI taxonomy): Bacteria > Pseudomonadati > Pseudomonadota > Gammaproteobacteria > Aeromonadales > Aeromonadaceae > Aeromonas > Aeromonas sp. Y293-4. Next base: position 278,114 of record NZ_JAPDCI010000004.1, read on the forward strand.
CCGGCTGCCATGTTGGAAGAGGTATCCCTGACCCTCTCCAGCTACTACCTCACCTACACGGATCGCACCAGCGAAGCCTGTATCAGCGGCGAGTTCGCCGGGCTCTGCACACCGATCCGCATGGAAGATATTCTGCCGTTCGAGCACACCTGCTCACCCACCCTGCGTCTGCGCGCTCAGGATCTGACCCAGGCTCAGGCCGAAGGGATCTGCCGCGAGCTGGGTGATGAAGAGCAGCGCTTCCACCAGCAGATGGAGACAAGCTGGCAACCGGTGGCCGATGATCACAACGAAGCGCTGGAGCTGGTGATCTTCAACTCCTCCGCCGACTGGGGCCGCTACGGCAGCGCGCTGTTTGGTGTCTCCACCGACAATGGCGGCATCTATATCGAGGGGGATCCGGCTCGCCCCGGCAATCAGGCCCGCTTCTTCGCCTATGAGGCTGAGTGGAAACGCCCTGCCTTCCAGGTGTGGAACCTGCGCCACGAGTACGTTCACTATCTGGATGGCCGCTTCAACCAGTACGGCAGCTTCGGCCACTATCCGCTCAACCGCACCACCTGGTGGGCCGAGGGGATTGCAGAGTACATCGCCCACGGCCAGTGCTTTGCCCGGGGTCTGGATAACGTGGCAAACCGCCCTGCCAACCAGCGCCCGACACTGGCGGCGATCCTCCACCTTGACTACGAGCAGGGTGGCGAGATGGTCTACTCCTGGTCCTATACCGTGCACCGCTTCCTCAACGATACCGGTCGCGGCGCCAGCTGGCTGGCGCTGGCACAAGCGCTGCGCAATCCGGATCGGCAGCAGGCGATGAGCGACTTCGAAGGGGAGCTGGACCGGCTGATCGCCAACGACAGCGACGCCTATCAGGCGTGGCTCGCCCGGGATCTGCTGCCCTGGTGGCAAGCCAACAAGGAGTCAGACGCCTGCAAGGGTAACGACTCCGCCCACTGATAAACCTTCACCGACCAGAGGGGCTGCCACCGCAGCCCCTCTCTTCATCCTCCCGCTCTCCCGGCCTCTGCTGCGACAACCTCTGCCCGAATGAGGTGCCCGCCCGTTATCAAGCCTGACGCCAGCGGCCGAGTTGTAATAGAATGCCGATAGCCACTCCCAACTTCAGACCCTGACCGCACCGCGCATGAAGAAGTTTGCCAAGATCCTCCTCGCCTGCCTCGTTTTGCTGCTGGCCCTAATTGCCATGCTGCTGGGCTACAGCGAGTGGATCGTCTCGGATGCCCGTCACTACACCTACGATCAGGTAGACAAGGTGCCCTACAACCGGGTTGCGGTGGTGCTGGGTACCTCCAAATATCTCTCCGGTGGCGGCCCCAACCACTACTTCAAATACCGTATCAAGGCGGCGGCCGAGCTCTATAACAATGCCAAGGTGGACTTCATCATCGTCTCCGGTGACAACGCTACCGTGCAGTACAACGAGCCACGCCAGATGCGCCGCGCCCTGATCAAGGCGGGCATCCCCGCCTCCGCCATCTATATGGATTTCGCCGGATTCCGCACCCTCGACTCAGTGGTTCGCGCCAAGGAGGTGTTCGGCCAGGAGCGCTTTACCGTGGTCTCCCAGGGCTTTCATAACGAGCGGGCCATTTTCATCGCCCGCCATTTCGGTATCGATGCGGTCGGCTTCAATGCCGAGGACCCCAGCGCCTATCAGGGGATCCGCACCCGGGTGCGGGAAGTCTTTGCCCGCCTGATGGGGCTGCTCGACCTCTATGTACTGGACAAGGGGCCCAAGTTCCTCGGGGCACCGGTCCCCATCGGTCTGCCTGTGCCTTGCCAGTCACTGAGCACCATCGGCAGCCTGCAACCCTGCCTCAAACAGCCCAAACCGGCTGTGGATGAGGCCAAGCCAGCGGCAGTCTCTGCCGCGGTTGCCACCGAGTCGGCTACTCCATCTGCCTCGGCCGCGACTGAACCAGTCACTCCTGCTTTATCCGCAGCGGCAACGACTGAGCCAGTCACTCCTGCCAAACCCGCGGCACAAACCACCGCCGAGATGCCCAGCGCGGCCTTGCCCACATTGCCGATGACCCCTTCAGCCGCCAGCGTCAGCACTGCCACACCATAAACAGACGACCCGCCAACTGGCGGGTCTTGTTATTACAGCGCGGGTTGTGGCGGTGAGCCTGTACACCCATTCCCAGCGACCGGGTCAGCCTCGCGCCGCCTGATAGCGGCGGGCCACTTCGGCCCAATCCACCACCTGATAGAAGGCAGCGATATAGTCAGGACGCTTGTTCTGGTACTTGAGATAGTAGGCGTGCTCCCACACATCCAGCCCCAGGATCGGGGTATGGCCATGCATCAGGGGACTATCCTGATTGGCACTGCTCTCCACCTGCAATCTGCCCGCCTTGTCCACCACCAGCCAGGCCCAGCCGCTGCCAAAGCGGCTCAGGGCAGCCTGAGTGAAAGCCTGCTTGAAGGCATCAAATCCCCCCAATTCCCGCTCGATGGCCAGAGCCAGCTCACCACCCGGCTCACCGCCCCCCTGCGGGCTCATCACCAGCCAGAACAGGGTGTGGTTGGCATGGCCGCCGCCATGGTTGCGTACCGCCCCCTGCAAGGTGGCAGGCAGAGTATTGAAGCGGCGCAGCAGAGCCTCTACCGGTATTGCGGCCAGCTCTGGCGCCCCTTCCAGTGCGGCGTTGAGGTTGTTGATATAGGTCTGGTGATGACGGCTGTGGTGGATCTCCATGGTCAGGGCATCGAGATGGGGTTCCAGTGCGTCGTAGGCATAGTTCAGGGCAGGCAGGGTATGGCTCATGATGACCTCTGTTCGGATTAATGGAGCCGGGATGAGGGCTCGCTCTGGCACAAGCAGTGACCGAGCGAACGCATGATCCCGGCGTGACTGCCGTGGCGCTGTACGAACGTCAGCAACTCGGCACGGGTTGTGCGGGTATGGCGCAACGCGGCCTCTCGCAGCCGAGAGGAGCAAGCGGGGGAGTGACAGGTCGCCAGCAGGCAGTCGTGCACATAGCAGAGCAGGTCGGCGGCGCGATCGGGCAAAGTCATGGCCACCAGCAGATCCGCCAGATTGTGGTGAGCCACGACCAGCGCCGCCACCGCCTCATCCGCGTCGTGCCATTGCACCAACTGCTGACGAGCCAGCCAGAGCGCCTGCTGATAATGAGCCAGCGCATGATGATACTCGCCGCAATCAAACAGCCGGTTGCCCTCTCGGGTCTGCTGTTTCCAGTGACTCATGCTGCTGCCACCTTCGGTCGACTCGACCCACCCCTTCACCCAGGTTGCTGTCATATGCTTTACACCAACAAATGATAATAATTATCATTACATGAATCATATCCGGGAGACAAGGGGCGTCGGGATCGCAGCAAACAGCCAAAACAGCGCGGCCACTCCTTGGCAAGGAGTGGCCGCTTGAGGCACCGGTCAGTGAATTCGACCGGCCAATGGCAAGTTAATGGCAAGTCAGATGTTGTTGGCGGGCGAAGGCGGGGCAATTCCCAGCAGCATGTGATCCATCATCCCCACCATGCGCCCTATCTCGGGCTTGGTAATGGTATCGTTGGCCCCCAGTTGCAGCGCTTTCTGACGGTTGTCATCGCTCATCAGGGAGGAGAACATCACGATGGGCATCTCCTTGTAGGAGGGGGTATCCCGCAGTCGCTTGAGCAGGTGCATGCCATCCATGCGCGGCATCTCCACATCGGTGATCACCGCATTGACAAAGCCGGTCACAGGCATCCTCTCCTCCTGGGCCAGACGATCGAAATCCGTCATCATCTCCAGCCCCTCTCCCCCATCCTTGGCCGTGATCACGTTGTAGCCAGCGGTGCGCAGGGTGGTCTCGATCATCTTGCGGATAAAGGCCGAGTCGTCCACCACCAGAATGGTCTTGCCCTGGCGTAGCGCCATCATGCGATCGTCGATGAGCACCTTGCGGTCCTGAGTGACGTCGTACTTCTCCATGCTGAGCTCGGGGTTGATATCGGCGATGATCTTCTCGAAGTCGAGGATCATGATGAGGTTGCCATCACGCCTGACCACGGCCACCACGCAGTCATTCTCTCCCGCCTCCAGAAACTGGCTGGGTGACTCCACATCCTCCCAGGAGACCCGGTGAATCCGGCTCACGCTGTCGATGAGAAACCCGTTGGCCATCTTGTTGAAGTCGGTGACGATCACCACCTTGTGGCTGGGGTCGGGGTTGGTCTTGATGCCGAGCCAGCCCGCCAGATCCACCAGCGGGATGAGGCGATCCCGCAGGGAGAAGACCCCCACCATATGGCGCTGGGCGTTGGGGTAATCTGTGGTCTCCGGCACACGGATCACCTCGCGCACCTTGGCGACGTTAATCCCGTAGTAGGCGATCTTCTCGCGCCCGTCCGGCAGCTGCTTCTTGAGGTGAAATTCGATGATCTCGAGCTCGTTGGTGCCGCTCTCGGTCAGAATGGATTTACGCTCTTCCCCGTCTTTGGCCATCATGGTGACTCTCATGCTCTGGTTGCGCAGGCAGCACTCCGCTGCGGTTTTCCCTCAGTATAGGAATGGAATTCGCCCAGCGGCTCGGATCTCGGCAAGATTGCAGCGTTAACCGCTTGATCCCGCAGGCTGGCACGATCGTATCTGCCAATCAGGACAACATTGGCAGATGGTGAACCCCACCATGCCCTCATAAGGAGCCAGAGATGAGTGAAGGCATAGTCGTGATTGGCGCTTCTGGCGGTATCGGGGCGGCGCTGGTCGCACACTGGTTGGCCACTGGTATCGGGCCAGTGATTGCCATCAGCCGTCAGCCCGCACCAGCAGGAGCCTCTTCGCCAGCCCTGCACTGGCTATGTTGTGATTACAGCGATGAGCAAATCACAGAAGTGGTGGCCCGCATCGCGGAGTTGGCGCCGCGACCCCATCGGGTGGTGATCTGTAACGGCATCCTGCATCAGGGAGAGATCCAGCCAGAGAAGCGGCTCGAAGCACTCAATCTCGATGCCATGACCCGCCTCTACCAGACCAACGCCTTGCTGCCACTGCGCTGGATCAGCCAGCTGTTACCGCTGTTTGGCCGCGAGCCTTGCACTCTGGCCGTTCTCAGCGCCCGGGTCGGCAGCATTGGCGACAACCGGGCTGGCGGCTGGTATGGCTATCGTGCATCCAAGGCCGCCCTCAATATGCTGCTCAAGTGTGCCGCCATCGAGCTGGCCCGGCGGGCCCCAGGCGTCAAATTGCTGGCCTTCCATCCCGGCACCGTGGATACCCCACTCTCTCGCCCGTTTCACGCCAATACACCGGCGGGAAACGTGCAGAGTCCCGAGCTGGTAGCCGACCATCTGATTAACCTGATGAACCGGCTGCAACCGGATGGCGAGCTGAGCTTTCTCGACTGGCAGGGCAAACCTATCGAGTGGTAGGGGAACCCAAGAGACGTGCCAGCAGTGCCCGCAAGCTCTTGATCACGGCGGGCTTGCCCGCCAGTTGCAACCTCACAGCCAGTCTTCCCCAGTCGGCATATTGCCAGATGGCTGCGATCAGCAGATAACGCTCATCCGGGGTGATCTCGGCCAACCGGACCAGATTGCCCGCCAGCCACAACTGCAAGCTCGACTGGCTCAGTTCGAACGGCTTGTGATGCAGGGCAAAGCACTCAACCTCATCGCGCTCGAACTCGCCAAGCTCCGCTGCGGTGATGGTACTGCCTTGCAGGCATTGCCATACCAACTCGGGATCCAACGCGCTCAACTCACCCGCCAGCAGGGTCGGCAACTGGCGAATGAAACGCTGCTGCCACTGATCCAGCTCGGGCTCATGTTCGGGTTTCAGCGCCTTTAGCAGCAGGGCTGCGTGGCAGCCGCTGGCGGCATCCCGCTGCAGGCCGATGCGCAGCACCTCCAGCCCGGCCTTGCGCCAGAAAGGGAGCAGGTCGGCGCTAGCCGAAAAGGCAGAACCGAGGTAATCGATCCCCGCCTGACGATAATGTTCTTCAAGTCTGCCAAGCAGTAGCGACCCCAACCTGTGGCGGTGCAGCTCGGGATGGATGGCGATGCGCATCACCCGGGCGTAGCTGCGCGCCCCCGCGGTTTTGAAACCGGCGTGGGCCAGCAGCGACTGGGGCAGCAGATGGCCGCGCGGACGGCGACGCCCGGCCCAGATCGCCTCGGCCAGCTCGGGCTCTATCTCCCCTTCCCGCGCAACCAAGGCCACACCCAGCAGGCTCGCATCCTGCTCCAGCAGATGGATGTCGAGATCCGGGCTCTCCAGCAGGGACCTGAGATCGCTCGGCGTGGTCTGGTAGTGAGCCAGTACCAGCAAGCCGAACAGCTGGTTGAGCAACGTCTCATCGCTCGCCAGCGCCTCTTGACTGACCAGACGCCAGCTCGGGCTGGTCGGCGACATAGGCGCCGCCACTTCTGCATCAAGCCCCAGCAGGCGGAAAATCAGCGGCTCCAGCGGATCACGCTCACTCCAGCGAATGGGCTCAGAGAGGCGGATCTCCTGCCACTCCGGGGTCTGGCTATCGAGCACCCGCTTGAAGCGCAGGTGAAAACCGCGCCCTGTTCCTTCGTAACCGTGCTCGGTGGTGGCAAACACGATGCGGCTGTGGCGGGCCAGCATGGCCTCAAGCAGCGGGGTCGGAATGGCAGCCGCTTCATCCACCAGCAGCAGATCGGGATTCATCGCCTCGTGCACCAGCCGATCCGGCGAGCAGTAGCTCAGTCCGGTCAGCTGTTCAGGCGTGGTATCTAGCCCGCGAGCTGCGTGGGCAAACAGGGTCGCTACCGTTGCCTGCGAGGGGGCCGTCACCACTATGTTCAGCGCGGGTTGCTGGCGCAGCAGCTCGGCGGCAGCCAGCCCCAGCAGCGCACTCTTGCCACGACCGCGGTCGGCACTTAGCACCAGCGGCCGACGACGATGGCCGTGCAACACCTTGTGTATAGCGGGCAGTGCCCGTGTCTGATCGCTGCTCAGCCTGCGCTCCGGCCCAATCGGTTGCCACGGCTGCGAGCAAACCGGCGGATCCAGAGAGAGGGCAGGATCACCTTCCAGCAACCGTACCAGCCGGGCGATAAAGCCGTGGCCGGCCCGGCCCGCCTCCTCCGGCTGGGCCACCAGCCGGATCCGGTCAGGATCCGGCCATGAAGGCCACTGTGTTCTGGGCGGGGTCAGCAGCAACAGCAAGCCACCAGCGCATAGAGTGCCAGCCAGCGCCCCGAAGGCATCGGGATGAAAGCCGCTAAGGGCGTTGAACACCAGCGTGTCGCACTCCTGACCGAGCCGCTGCAGCGCCTTGGCAGCGGGTTGAGGGGCATAACACTCGGGCCCGGCACCCAGCCAGAAGACGGTCTCACCGAGCAGGGATTGGGCGCGGGCAATGCAGTCGGCCTCCTCCCCCTCCAGCCAGATCAGGCGTCGTTCACCGGCGCGGGCCAGCACCTCGCGCAGCAGGGTGACCTCTTGCAGTGTCATGAAGCTTGGCTGTCAGCCGGTTTACGGGGCTCGAACATGCGATCTCCCATCTGATCGATAAAGGTGTGGGCCTTCTGCACCATGAAATGCTCGGCATCGGCCGGATTGGCAAACAGATCGGAGCGGATAAAGCGGTGAGTCTGCAGCACGCCATCCAGCTCTTTGGTGATGCGGCCAGCCAATCGGTACTGACCCCCTTCCGCCATGGGCTCCGGATAGATGAGATAGCCGGCATATTCGGTGGGGGTGACTTCCGGTGCCTTGGTCGGCTCGCCCCCGAACAGGGCGCTGAACAGTTTCTTGAGCATGGTGATCTCCTCTGGTTGCCAGCATTGTCCCCAAGGGGTTGCACAGTGGCAAGCAGGGGATCTTATTACCAATGGTTATTTGCACTACGAACCATTCTCATTTAGATTTCATCTCATTCCACAAGAGGTGACCATCATGTACGTCTGTTTGTGCCGCGGCATCACAGATACCCAGATCCGCAAAGCGGTGCAGTCAGGTAAAAGCGAATTCCGCCAGCTCAAGCAGTCGCTCGAGGTGGGCGCACAATGTGGCAAATGCGTGCGCATGACCATGGAGATCATTGCCGCCGAACTCGACAAGATGGAGCAGGAGCAACCCGTGCTCTACTACGAAGTGGCCTGATCCGGACACCTCTTTTCTGATGCGACCCGCCAACAGGGTCACCCCTTTTCTCAGGCGAGCTGGCTCGCCAGACCTCTTGTTGTCACTTTTCTGGACTAAGCTCTAACGATCGAAGCCTCAGGCACGAACCAAGGAGCACTGTCGATGAAAGGAGATCCCAAGATCATTGCCCACCTCAACAAGGTGCTGGCCAATGAGCTGATTGCCATCAACCAATACTTCCTGCACGCCCGCATCTACGATGACTGGGGCCTCAAGGCGCTCGGGCACAAGGAGTATCACGAGTCCATCGATGAGATGAAACACGCAGACGAGCTGGTCAAGCGGGTGCTGTTTCTCGAAGGGCTGCCCAATTTGCAGGATCTCGGCAAGCTGCGCATCGGTGAAACGGTGGAAGAGATGCTGCGCTGCGACCTCTCGCTGGAGATGGATGCCATTCCCGACCTGAAAGTGGCCATCGCCTACGCCGAATCGGTGCAGGACTACATCAGCCGCGACCTGTTTCAGGAGATCCTGGAAGATGAGGAGGAGCATGTGGACTGGCTGGAGACCCAGCTCGATCTCATCGATCGCATCGGGCTGGAGAACTACCAGCAGTCGCAACTGCACCACGGCTCCTGAGCCAACAGGCCAGCAAGCAAAGAGACCCGCCAGCGCGGGTCTCTTTATTTGGACCGCCATATTTGAGTCGCATGACCCGAAAACTTTTCGACAGGATCACAGTTAATACGCCCAACACAGCATCTGGCATGGCTTTCGATTAGGATACGGCTCTCTGCCAATAACAATGCTACGGACAATTTCCATGGAACAGATTGCACGCGAGATGGCGCCCCACAAACGGGTGGCACTGGTGGCTCACGACAACATGAAGACCCCTCTGCTGAACTGGGTAATGCGCCGCAAGGAGGAGCTCAAGCTCCACCATCTCTATGCGACCGGCACCACCGGCACCATGCTCGGCAAGAAGGCGCAGCTGCCCATCACCTGCCTCTTCTCCGGCCCCATGGGGGGCGACCAGCAGCTCGGCGCCCTGATCGCCGAAGGGAAGATCGACGTGCTGATCTTCTTCTGGGATCCCCTCAATGCGGTGCCGCACGATCCTGACGTGAAGGCGCTGCTGCGCCTCGCGGCGGTCTGGAACATCCCGGTCGCCACCAACGAGGCGACCGCCGATTTCATCATGGACAGCCCCCATATGCGGCAGGCGTTCAGCGTACAGATCCCGGATTACGCCGGTTATCTCAAGGCGCGCACCGAGTGATCGGCTAACCCGTGATGCAAGAGGGCCGCAACAAGCGGCCCTCTTTAATTGGGAAAATGAATCAGCCAGGGAAACAAACCGACGCCGGCTTATAGCGCCCGGGCGAGAATGCGTGCCACCCGATCCGGATCGATATCCTGCTGCTCACCGAGCGCGGTGCGCCCCACCCGCTTGAGGTTGGAGCAGACCGCCGGAATGCAGCTTTCGCTGAGGCCATAGTCGGCCAGCCGGGTACCCAGTCCCATCTTCTGGAAGAACTGCTCGGTACGGATGATCGCCTCTTCGATGCGCAGGGCCTTGTCCTCGCGGGTCGAATGCCACACCCGCTCGGCAAACTGGGCCAGCTTGTCCTGCTTCTGGCTCGCCCGCTCACGCATCAGCGAAGGGAGCACCACGGCCAGACTCTGGCCGTGGTCGAGCCCGTAAAGCGCCGTAAGCTGATGACCGATGGCGTGAGAGGCCCAATCCTGCGGCACCCCGCAACCGATAAGGCCGTTGAGTGCCAGACTGGCGGCCCACATCAGATTGGCCCGTACCTGATAGTTGGTCGGCTCCGCCAGCGCCTTGGGGCCGTTCTCCACCAGCACCTGCAGCAGCCCCTCCGCCAGTCTGTCCTGTACCTCGCCTCCCACCGGAAAGGTGAGGTACTGCTCGGCAATATGGACGAAGGCATCCACCACTCCGTTACCGATCTGGCGCGGCGGCAGGCTGTAGGTGGTGGTCGGGTCGAGCACCGCAAACTGCGGCTGCACCAGCGAGCTTCTGAAGGAGATCTTCACATCCCCCCGGCTCACCACCGAGGTGGGATTGCTCTCGGAGCCGGTGGCTGGCAGGGTCAGCACACAGCCCATCGGCAGCGCCTTGTGCACACTCGCCTGTTTACCGCAGATATCCCAGGGATCATCCCCCTCGTAGCAGGCGGCCGCCGCAACAAACTTGGTGCCATCCACTACCGAGCCGCCGCCGACGGCTAGCAAGAAGTCGATGCGCTCGCGTTTCACCTGCGCCACCGCCTCCATCAACAGCTCGAATCTGGGGTTGGCGCCGATGCCGGAAAACTCCTGCCACGTCACCCCTTCCAGCGCCCGGGTCAGCTGCTCATACACCCCGTTCTGCTTGATGCTGCCTCCACCGTAGAGCACCAGCAGCCGGCTGCCGGGCGGGATCAGTTCGGGCAGGCTGGCGATCTGCCCCTCGCCGAAACAGATACGGGTCAGATTGGCATATTGGAAGTTGTACACGGCGGACTCCTCGACTGGCTCAATGCGCGGACATTGTGCGCCTGTGGGGAGGTGAGGTCAAAAGAGGTGGCAGGAGCTTGCCCATCGGCGGTCGACACTGGCCCATCGGTGCCGACCGGGTAGATCTCAGAACAGCGGCAGGATCAGGCAGTTTTGGCCTCATCTTTGGATGAGCTCTTCTTGCCGGTCAGGCGATCCATCGCCTCCTTGAGCATCGCCTCTCGCTGCTCGTTGAGCGGCTTGCTCTGCTCCGCCCGCTCTTCCGGCGTCAGCTTCTTGTTATCGGCGATGGTCTTGAGCTTCTCTTCGATCTCGTTGAACTTCTTGCGATCGAAACCGAGCGCCTTGTCCACCAGCTGCTGCACTACGCCCCCCTTGTCGGAGCTCATATCCAGCGCCGGTGGCAACTTGTTGTTCTTGGCCAGATGTTCGTAGGTCAGCACCTGCTGGGCCTGACCGGTCATGCGCTGGGTGGAGAGGCTGACCATCTCCTCCCAGCCACCGCCCTGACCGCCGCTACTGGCACTATTGAGGGTAGCGAGGGCGCGGTTGTTGGATGCGCTCTGGGCAAGCTGCTGGCTGTAGGGTTTGATATCCATGGGGGCTCCAATTCGGTGCGCATCTGCGGCAATGGGCACAGGCTGATCCGGTCACATGGGGCGTCAAGCCCCACCATTATCAATTAAACCAGCAAGTTACAGGCCAACTTGTCAGATTGTGCGAGATCCAGAGATATGGCGGATCTCGCCACGCCCCCCACGCAAGACTGGCGTCAGAATCATGACTCATCTGCTGCCGGTTCACGCTGTTTTGGCACATTTTGCCGTCCGCGCACCACGACGCCAGAGAAAAGTCAGGAACCGCAGTTCGATCACAAAATAAACAACCACTCAGGAATACAATTTTGGCGCACATCACAACCAGCCAGCCGTGTCATGGATGATCTGTTCGAAAAACCAATAACAGGCAGACCAATCTGCCGTGCTCACTCCGCTGCCAGTTCGGAGTTGCAGCCTCCCCACACCTCATCCCCTCGTCTGACTCTCACTCACCGCAACCCTTCGGGTACACCTATGAAAAAACACACCTTGAGTCTTCTCTCAGCCACCCTGCTCACCCTGCTTGGCACCAGTGCCGACGCCTGTACCGGCCTTATCGTCGGCAAGGGCGCCAGTGCCGATGGCAGCGTGATGATCGCCAGAAACGAGGATTTTGGCGTCAACAACTGGAACAAGTACCTCGCCTTCCGGCCCGCGCAGCAGAACGAGGGCAAACTCTGGAAGTTGGGCAACGGGCTGGAAGTGCCGATGCCCAAGGCATTTTTCGCCTACTCCGCCATCCACGACTGGGATGCCACAACCAACGACCCGGCAGGCAAATATTATGAGGAGCGCGGCATCAACGAGTTCAACGTCGCCATCTCGGCCACCACCAGTGCCGAGGTCAACGACAAGGCCCAAAAAGCCGATCCGCTGATCGAGAAGGGAGTGATTGAAGCCATCATCCCGACCCTGATCCTGCCGCAGGCCAAGACGGCCAAAGAGGGGGTCGAGCTGCTTGGACGCTATGTGGAGCAATATGGCGCCGGTGAGGGCAACAGCCTCTATCTGGCAGATGTGAACGAAGCCTGGCTGATGGAGATCGGCTCCGGCCACCACTGGATCGCGGTGCGGGTGCCGGACGACAGCTACGCCATGGTGGCCAACGGCCTGCGCATCCACGGCGTCAATCTCGACAGCGCCGATGTGCTGCACTCGCCTAAGCTGCTGGAATTTGTACGCGAACACAAACTGCTGGATAACGCCGACCCGAAAGATTTCAACTTCGCCAAGGCGTTCGGGGTGATTGCCGACCCCTACAACGTGGATCGGGAGTGGCTCGGCCAAAAAATGCTGACTGCCTCCCACAAACAGGCGACCCGGCAGGCGCAATATCCACTGTTTATGAAGCCGGATGCCCCCATCGCCGTGCCGGACGTGGCCAGGGTGCTGAGCGCCACCTATGACGGCACGCCGCTCGCGGGCAAGGCGGAGCGGCCAATCCGCGTCGATCGCCAGCTGGAATCCCACGTCATCCAGCTGCGCAAGGAGATGCCCAAAGAGCTGCAGGGGCTCATCTGGCAGAGCTATGGCGTGCTGGCCGAATCTGTGATGGTGCCGCTCTACAACACCCTGGAAAACTATCCCCTGCCCTATCGCACCGGCAGCGACAGCTACTCCGATGATTCCGCCTACTGGCAGTTCCGCAGCCTGACCGCGCTGGCCAACACCGATCCGGACAAATACCAGCCGCTGCTGCGAAACGTCTGGAGTAAGGAGAGCAGCAAGCTCTACAAGGAGGTGGCGCTGCTCGACAAGAGCCTCAAGCAGGCCTACGCCAGCGACAAGGCCACCGCCATCGGGCTGGCCGCCGACTACTCCTATGGCCAATTGGAGAAGACCTATCAGATGGCCAAAGACCTGCGCTACAAGCTGATGACGGATCTGACCAAGAGCAGCGAGAAGGAGTATTCGCCGGAGGAGTTCAAGAAGATCATGAGCCTATGAACGGCTCGCCAATGCAAAGAGGCTCCCACGGGAGCCTCTTTGTTTCAACCAATGCAGCGATCAGCGACGGCTGATATTGAGCGGGCCGAAGGTCTGGGCCACCGGCATGATCTCGATGCTGTTGATGTTGACGTGAGCCGGCTGCTGGCTCACCCAGAGCACGGTATTGGCGATGTCTTCCGGCTGGATAGCCTCCACCCCCTGATAGACGGAAGCCGCCTTGGCATCGTCACCGTGGAAGCGCACGTTGGAGAACTCGGTGCCGCCGCACAGGCCCGGTTCCACGTTGGTGACGCGGATGGCGGTGCCAGCCAGATCGGCGCGCAGGTTGAGGCTGAACTGCTTCACGAATGCCTTGGTGGCGCCGTAGACGTTGCCGCCCGGATAGGGGTAAGTGCCCGCGATGGAGCCGATATTGATGACGTGGCCGCGATTGCGCGCCACCATGCCCGGCAGCAGCAATCGGGTGAGCAGGGTCAGACCGCTGATGTTGGTGGCGATCATCTGCTCCCAATCTTCCAGATCCGCCTTGTGGGCCGGCTCCAGCCCCAGCGCCAGGCCGGCGTTGTTGACCAGCAGATCCACTTCACTCCACTCGGCTGGCAGAGCGGCGATGGCGGCGCGGGTAGCCGCCTTTTCCTGCACGTCGAATGCCAGCGGCAGAAACTGCTCGCCCAGCTCGTCGGCCAGCGCAGCCAGCCGTTCGGCACGGCGACCGGTACCGATCACCTTGTAGCCCGCCTGCACCAGCTGGCGGCTGATGGCTTTACCAAAACCGGACGAGGCGCCCGTTACCATTGCAATCATCTGAACCTCCATTATCTCAACCGATATTGTTATTTATGTTGTTGAAACCAATCTGATTTATTCATCGCTCAATTCACGTCCGGTCGCCTTGCGCCAGACAAATACCACCAGATGGAGCAGCAACAAGCCCGAGCCACCCAGCGCAAACAGCAGGCCGGTGAGGGCGTTAACCGAGGTATCGGCGCCGCACCACCACCAGACCAGCCAGCCACTCAGACCGATGACAAAGGTCTGGATGGCACAGACCGGGCAGCGCCCCAGCTTGGCCCTGATGGCGGTGGCAAGGCAGTTGTCGCAGCTCATCCTGCTCCTCGATTCTGCTCGTTCAACATGATCAGTTGGCCCGTGAAGACGGCTTGCGAGCCTGAGTGCGAGCCACTCTGCGCCGCTCACGCTCCTCGTCGCTCACCAGCGGCAGCACCAGCCGGTGCGCATGCTGGTCGCGGCCATAGTAGTCCGCCAGCCGCTGCTGGGGACGAAATCCCAATCCCTGATAGAGCGCCAGCGCCTCTTCGTTGGCATCCCCTACTTCGAGGCGAATCGCCCCCCAGCCAGCCTCCTGTCCTTCGCGGATCACCTGCTCCAGCAGGCGGCGGGCCCAGCCCAGACGGCGCACCGTCCAGCGGATGGCCAGCGCCTGAATGACCAGCCGATCCCAGCCTCTGTGCTCCAGCAGGCAGAGATAGCCCATCAGCTGATGTTTCTCGTCCAGCAGCAACAGAGTGCGCCCCTTGGCGTGGGCCAGCAGATAGTGCCAGCGGCTGCGGCCAAAGGCGACTTCGGGAGGAAAACAGTAGCGTTCAAGATTAACGATGGCGCCCAGATCATCGGTTCGGGCCGCACGTACGGTCAACACGGGGAGTCCTTGTTCGGTTATTTATCCTCAGCACCAAAAATGCGACTTGTATCACAAGTTACCAAGGAGTCATATTAGGCACTGTAACCTCTTGTTTCCCCTCGCGCCATTGTCGTGCTTGTCGGTGCATCGAAGCCCACTGGGGATCCTGCCTGTTCAGGCAGTCTGATCTGTGGAGCCGAAAATATGAGTACCTATGTCATCGTCGAAGAGCTGGGCGACTGGCCTTGCCATGCCGATTATCTGCTGACCGCCCGCACCTATCTGCAACATGGCGTGCCGACCACCGGCGGCCGACCCCGCATCATCAACCTCTGCCGCAATCTGGAGCACCTGAGCGCAGGCTACTACTGCTCGCTGCTGGCCCAGGCCCGCGGCCACCACTGCCTGCCTGGTCTGCAAGCCATCAGCCGACTGCAACCCCAGCAGCCACCGGCCAAGCTGTGGCGCAAGGCGCAAGGATGGTTGGCCCAGCAGAGCGAGGATCGAATTAGAGTGCGCGCCATCTTCGGCCAGTGTGAACAGAGCGAGCTGGCGGGGCTGGCCCGCTACTACTATGGCCTGAGCCAGCTGCCGCTGCAGGAGCTGACCCTCAAGCGCGGTCGCCACGGCTGGTCGGTGCGCCAGCAGCAGAGCCTGTCACCACTGGCGCTGAGCCCAAGCGAGAAAGAGTTAATGCTGCACCACGCTCAGGCGCTGGTGGGGACCGGTGATGAGGAGCAGGCGGCGCCGCTCTACCAGCTCGCTATTCTGGTCGACCCCGATGATGGCCGTGCCAGCAGTGACGGGCTGGCGCTGGAGCGCTTTATCCGTGCTGCTGCAGCCCAGGGGATCCGGGCCGAGATCCTGCCACCGTCAGCCATCGAACGGCTGCCGGAGTTCGACACCCTCTGGCTGCGTGCCGAAACCGCGGTCGGCCACTACACCTTCGAATTTGCCCATCGCGCCGAACAGCTCAAGATGCCGGTGATCGACAGCTCCCGCGCCATCCTCGCCTGCAGCAACAAACTCTATCTCTACGAGCTGATGGTGCGCAGCGGCGTGCCCATGCCGCCCACCATGGTGGTCACCCGCCGCGGCCGCCACCATGTGGACGAGCTGGTACAGCGGCTCGGCCTGCCGCTGATGGTGAAGGTGCCCGACGGGGCACAGGGGCGCGATCTCGCCATGGCCAGCGACGAGCAGCAGCTGGCCCGGCTGCTGGACGAGGGGCTGGGCCGCTCCGCCCTGCTGCTGGTGCAGAGCCGGATCCCCGCCGAGTTCGACTGGCGCATCGGCTTTCTCGACGGCTCGCCGCTGTTTGCCTGCCGCCGCTACCGGCCCGAACCGGGCAACCGCATTCGCCGCCGCAAGCACCCCCTCGACATGAGCCGCATCGAGGCGCTGCCACTCAACGAGGTGCCGGAGCGGGTACTGCAGACCGCTCGCCGCGCAGTGCATCAGCTCGGCAATGGCCTCTACGGGCTCGACTTGCGCCAGCAGGGGCGTGACTGCGTGCTGCTGGAGATCGTCGACAACCCCTGGATCCGCGGTGATATCGAAGACAAGGAGGCGCAGGATCTCTACGAGCGACTGGCCCGCGCCTTCCGCCAGCGGCTGGAAAACCGGGGCCAGAGCACCGCATAACCCCGCCATGCCTTTGTCGCCAGCAATGACAGAGAGGGCCCCGCGATGGGGCCCTCTCTCATATCAAAGCGGGCTGTGGCTGACTTATTGCAGACGCAGGAAACGCCCGCTCAAGGGCGGTATCTCCACCGTTACGCTGCTGCCGCCGATAGCCAGACTCTCGCCACTTTGCAGATCCACCAGCGCGCTGCCGCTGCGCAGTTTGCCCGTCGGCAGGTTGTAGCTGAGCGCCGTGGTGGAGAGGTTGAGCAGGTAGACTATCTGCTCTCCCGCCGTCTGCTTGATGTCACCATAGAGACTACCCTCGGCCACCAGTTTGACTCGCTCTCCCTGATAGAGAGCGGGGTGGGCGGCACGCATCGCCAGCAGCTGGGCGAGCCACTCTTTCAGCTCGGCTTGTTCGCTACCCGGCACAAAGCCGGTGACAGCGGGCACCTTGCCGTCGCTGCGGGCCACATGATCGTCGCACAAGCCCTGCGCCGCACAGTCACCACCCACCTTGACAGCAAAGCCCGGCACCTCATCGCCAAACTCCTCGCCATAGTAGAAGGTAATCGGGCCGGAGCGGGCCGCCATAAAGCTGAAGGCTGCCTTGTGGCGCTGCCAGTGCTCGGTCGACTTGAAGTTGCCACGCTCCAGCAGATCACCAAAACGCACCAGATCGTGGTTGCCCAGCATCAGGTTTGGCATGGCGTGATTCGGGTAGTTCTCCACCTTGTTCCAGCTGGCATCGAGCACGCTGGCCCCCTGCCCGCCCTTGCCGGACTCCTCGACCGCCAGCGCCTGCACGATGCCGTAGCGCAACGGGAAGTCAAAGGCCGAGGAGAGCGCCGGATTGTCGCTACTGCCGTAAGCCTGGGCGCGAATGTCATCAGCCCCCTTCCACACCTCGCCCACCATGTAGCCGAGGGTGCCCCACTGCTGCCCTGCCGCCTTGCGCGCTGCGCTGGCCTGCTCCACCTCGCTGCGAATGGCGCGCCAATCATCCAGCCCAAGCTGATAGGCCTGATCGAGGCGCCAGCCGTCGATACCGTACTGCTCGACCCAATAGCGGGCCACCTCCTTGAAGTAGGCGAGGCTCTCAGGCTTGCTGTAATCCACCAGCTGGCCGGGATAACCCGCACCGCCGCTGGTGAGGGCTGGCAGACGCCCCTCTGGCGAGGGCTTGCTCACCCCTACCTTGTTGACGTGGCCAAACACCCCGTCGAGGAAGACATAGAGGCCGCGCTGGTGCGCCCCATCCACCAGCTGTTTGAGCTTGGCATTGCTGCCAAAGTTGGGATCCACGGTAAAAAAGTCGCAGGCGAAGTAGCCGGTGGCATCGAGCTTGTTATCGCCGCCTTGCCCCGCGCAGGAGTCGAACACCGGGGTGAGCCAGATGGCGTTGACGTTGAGACTCTTGATGTGGTCGAGACTGTCGATGATCCCCTGCAGATCGCCGTTGTGCTGGGAGGGGCCATAGCCGACGCCGTAGTTGGCACTGCCGTCACCATCGGCAAACGACTCCACCATTACCTGATAGATGCGCAGGTTGCAGGCGGGTTGATCGTCGCCATAGCAGGCACGACTGGCCGTGGCGACCGGAGGGTGGGTGACCGGCGGATTGACGACGGGGGGAGAACTCTCCCCACCTGAACTACCGCTGCCGCCGCAAGCCGCAAGTAACAGGGCGGCCCCGAGCAGGCCGCCATAGCGTAACGTTCCCTGTTTCATTGTTATGTTCCCGCTGTGAGAGCAGGCGTCTGATACGCCTGTTTTTCACCATGATAGCGATGCTCACACAGCGGTGTCTGTGACTGAAAACGTTATCTGACTCAACTGGTTAGAGCACACCGGCCGAGGCAAAACGGTAGTTGAGCGAGAGCCAGTAGGAACGGCCCGGCTCGGGGATGCGGCCGCTCTGCTCATAGCCCAACCCCGCCTGACTGGCGTGCACCGACTTGGAGAGGTGCTCGTAGTAGAAGGTGTCGAACAGGTTGTCCACCCCGGCCGAAAGCTGCCACCCTTTGGCAAACTGCCAGGCGCCGCTCAGGTTCATGGTGAAGAAGCCCGGAGTCTCCCCCTGATCCTGACCCGCCACGGTGCCGGAACCGACGTCCACCCGATCCTGCGCCGCCACCGCGCGCCCCAGCAGGGTAAAGCTCAGCGCCTCGTCCGGCTGCCAGCCCAACGCCAGCTTGCCATCAAGCGGCGGCATCTGGGCCAGCGGCTTGTTGTCGCTCTGGTTTTCGCCGTAGACCACCGCCAGACCACCATCGAGACGCCACTGCTCGGCAAACTGCCAGCGCCCTTCCAACTCGCCACCCCGGGTCTGGGCATCGATATTGCGCACCTTGTTCGACTTGCTGTTGTAGAGCAGGTAGTCCTTGATGTCGGCGCTAAAGAGGGAGAGGGTCAGGTCCAGCTCGCGGCTGCGCAGAGCCAACCCAGCATCCCACTGGCGACTGCGCTCCGGGTTGAGGGTGAACGGGGTGCTGTCCTTGCTGCGCTCCCAGTAGTCCGGCGCCCGCTCCGCCTGCCCCCAGGCCAGATAGCTGGACCAGCGGGGCGACCACTGGTACTCGTAGCGACCAAACCCGCTGTTCAGACTCAGGGTATCGCTGTAGAGGGTCTGTTCACCGGCGCCATAGCGGGTGGTCTCGACCCTATCCTGACGATAACCGCCCTTGTAGCTGTGGGCTCCCTGCTGACGACCCAGTTCGGCGAAGCCGCCCTGCTGCTCGAAACGCAGGGTGCGCTGACGATCCTTGGTGGCATAGTCGACCCCACTCCGACTGCGATGCTGATCCCGGTTGCTGTCGAGCCCGGCGGTCAGCAGCCAGTCTGCTGGCAAGACGATGTCGTTGGCCCAGCGACCGCCGGTGTTGCGGCGATCCGGGTTGGAGAGCATCTTCATGCCGCTGTTTTGCCGCAGGCTGAAGTTGTCCATGATGTGGTCTATGTAGTTGTCCCACAGGGTCAGCTCGCTGCGCTGCCAGTGAGTGGTGATCTGCTCCTGCTTGAGCTTCAGCCCGAAGGATTCGCGATCAAACATGGGGCCATCCATGGTGCGGTCCGCATAGGCGGCGCGGGCATTGCTGCGCTCGGCGGTCAGTTCCAGCCAGGTGTGCTCCCCCGGCGTCCAGCCCAGCTGGGCGGTGCCGTTCTCGCGGCGATAGAAGGATCGCACCTTGTCACCGTGGCCATCGCGGTAATCATCGCTGTCGGAGTGGGTGAACTGACCGCGCAGATAACCATCGGTCGAGCCTGCCGTCATGTCGACCATCTGATCATCGCGGCCGAAGCTGCCAAAGAGGGCCGAGGCATCGGCCTTGAGACCCGGTGCGGTGAACTCGGGTCTGTCCCGCTCGAACAGCACAGTTCCCGCTAGAGTGGCCCCCTGCTCGAGGGATTGCGGCCCCTTCAACACCCGGATCCGGTCAAAGGATTGGGGGAACACATAGGCCGTGGGCGGGTCCATCCGGCCGCCACAGCCACCTGCCAGCATGCCGCCATCCATCTGCACGTTGAGGCGGGACATCCCCATCCCCCGCAGCACGGGATCGCCACCGAGCCCCCCTTTGCGCACCATGCTCATGCCGGTGACATTCTTCAGATAACCGGCGCCGTCGGCAGCGGGCATGGGGGAACCGGGCTTCTTGGGATCCAGCGTCACCTCCAGGGTGCTGGCGGGGCGGGTTGCCACCACCACCATGGGATCCAGCTGTTGCACCGGTTCCTGACCGGCAGCGCCGTGACAGGCGAGCCCGCCCACCAGCAGGGCAAGAGGTGTGCGCATATGACAAGCCATACATTTTCCTTATGTATTTGTTTATTTTGTTGTTTTCATTCAACCAACCAAACCTTTCAGCAAGGGAAAGGTTTGCCGTCAGGCCGCAAAAAAGGCCTGCGGCGCGAAAGCGGCAAGCCTCTGTCAGGTGAAGCGAAGGCAAGTTGGCAAAATGTTGCGCAGGTTTTACCCAAGTTGGCTCAGAAAGGCAAACGGGCAAACATTCCAGTAACAGGAATCTGGCGTTGGCTCACAAAAAATGAGGATTAGCTGAAGGCTTCCCGCTCATCGATGGGAGAGATGAGGTGATAGACCTCATGGGCGGATAGCGTGCAGCCAACAGGCCACTCCAGCTGGTGGTGACGGTTGATGAAGACCCGGGCGCAGTGACGCTCGCTCTCCAGCTTTGCAAACAGCGGCTGGGTTCGCCAGGGGGTCAGATCCAGCACCCCCGTGGTGCCATCCGATAACACCAGAAACAGGCGCCATCCCCGCACATACTCGACATCGATAAAGACCGGCATCCCTTCGGCTCCGATTGAGATAATTCGCGGCAATTATAAACACCAGCTCCCCATCCATACGCGCTGTGGCTCACATTTTATCCAGCAGGTTATGCTGTGCTCATTAAGCGCGCGACATCACATTTTTAGATGATAAATGTGTTAATTCCTGCTTTTAACAAAATTGAATGCAACCTTAACCAGTTCGATCTGTCATAACCTCACAACAAGTAAAAAACGTCTGTGGACAGGCGCTTACAGTCTCATTCAGGAACAAACATGACAAATCTAAAACAGCGACTCGGCCCGTTCTGGCCCTTCGCCGTCTTCTGCGCGCTCGCGCTTTTCTCTCTCTCTTTCAGCCGAATCGCCCTCGGTCTCTGGCAACTGGAACGGGTGGATGCCGTGGCCGGTTGGCAGGAGATGCTGCTGCAAGGGATCCGGGTCGACTTTGCAACCCTCTGCTGGGTCTGGGGTGTCCCCGCCATGCTCACTCTGCTGCTGGCAGGCCCCCATGCCATCGGCCGGGGCTGGCTGCAACTGATACGCGTCTGGCTGACCGTCGGACTCTGGCTGATGCTGTTCCTCGAGATCTCCACCCCCTCGTTTGTCACCGAGTATGGCGTGCGCCCCAACCGCCTCTATGTGGAGTACCTCATCTATCCAAAAGAGGTATTCGCCATGCTGTGGGCGGGCCGCAAAGCCGAGCTGCTGCTGGCGGTACTCTTCAGTGGCGCCGTGCTGGCTGGTGGCTGGTGGCTGAGCGGCCGTCTGGTGCGTGGCCTCAGCTTCCCCCGCAGGTATCTGCGTCCGGCCTTCGCCCTGCTCATTCTGGCCATAGGTTTTCTCGGTGCCCGCTCCAGTCTCGGCCACCGCGCCCTGAACCCGGCCATGGTCGCCTTTGCCGAGGATCCGCTGGTCAACTCGCTCACCGTCAACTCCGCCTACTCCCTCTTCTTTGCCATCAAACAGATGGGCGCCGAGGAAGATGCCGGCCAGTTTTACGGCGAGATGACGGAGCAGAAGGTGCTCGAGGTCATGCGCAAGGAGAGTGGCCGTCCGGCCAGTGATTTCAACTCCGATCTGCTGCCCAGCCAGACCTTCAACGAGGCGAGCTTCCGGGGTAAACCGAAGAATCTGGTGATCCTGCTGCAGGAGAGCCTGGGCGCCCAGTTTGTCGGCTCCCTCGGCGGCCTGCCGCTCACCCCCAACATCGATGCCCTGTCGCAGCAGGGTTGGGCCTTCGAGCAGCTCTACGCCACCGGCACCCGCTCGGTGCGCGGTATCGAGGCGGTACTGACTGGCTTCACGCCGACCCCGGCACAGGCGGTGGTCAAACTCGGCAAGAGCCAGACCAACTTCTTCACCATCGCTGATCTGCTTAAGCAGCGGGGTTACGACACCAGCTTTATTTATGGCGGCGAAAGCCACTTCGACAACATGCGCAGTTTCTTCCTCGGCAACGGCTTCACCACCATCGTCGAACAGAAGGATTTCGACAATCCGGTGTTCAAGGGCTCCTGGGGAGCTTCCGACGAGGATCTGATGGCCAAGGCCGACGAGACCTTCAAAGCGCTGCACAAGGAGGGTAAACCCTTCTTCAGTCTGGTGTTCAGCTCCAGCAACCACGATCCGTTCGAATTCCCGGACAACCGCATCGAACTCTTCGAGCAACCCAAACAGACCCGCAACAACGCGGCCAAGTATGCGGATTACGCCATCGGCGAGTTCTTCAAGAGGGCGAAACAGTCCGAATACTGGCAGGACACCCTGTTCCTGGTCATCGCCGACCACGACAGCCGAGTCGGTGGCGCCAGTCTGGTGCCCATCCCCCGCTTCCATATTCCGGGGGTTATCGTGGGCGACGGCATTGCGCCGAGAAAGGATCCGCGCATCGTCAGCCAGATCGACATGGCGCCGACTCTGCTCTCCCTGATGGGGATCAGTGCCGACTACCCCATGCTCGGCAAGGATCTGACCCGTATGCCCGCCGACTGGCCAGGGCGCGCCATCATGCAGTACGACAAGAACTTCGCCCTGATGCGCGGCAAGGATGTGGTGATCCTGCAACCGGAGCGCGCGGCAGAGGGCTATGTCTACGATGATGCCAGCGAGAAGCTGACCCTGGCGGCGCAGCCGGACGCCTTGAAGGAGGATGCCCTCGGTCTTGCCCTGTGGGGCAGCATGGCCTATCAGAAGAGCCTCTATCAGACGGCCAAGGATGAACGCACCGCCGCCAATTGAGCACCCCGTGCAGATTCAACCCATTGCAGAATGAAAAAACCGCCAGCTGGCGGTTTTTTCTATCTATTCATATTGTCGGCCCGCAGGCCGTTATGGCTGGGGAAAGCAGGGAAGGGAGCGGCTGAACTTGTGCTCGAATACCAGCGAGGTTTCGAGGTGCACCACCTCTTCGCGGGAGGTGAAGTGATCAAAGACGAAGTTGCGCAGGTGCTCAGTATCAGAGACACAGAGGTGCACCAGAAAATCATCCTTGCCGCCCATGTGGAACAGACTGATCACTTCGGGCAGCGCCAGAATGGCATCGCGGAAGGCATCGATGATCTGACGGCTGTGGCGGGCCAGCTGCAGGGAGACCATGGCCTGAATGTGACCACCGAGGGCCTGATAATCCACTTCGCAGTGTGCCCCCTTGAGCACGCCATCCTGCTGCAGCTTGCGCACCCGCTCCAGACAGGTGGAGGGGGCAACGCCCACCAGCGCGGCCAGATCCTTGTTGGTCATGCCCGCATCCCGAAACAGATGGGCCAGGATATCCAAATCCAGTTGATCCAGGTTTCTCATCTTAACTCCTTGAACCGCTCAATTTTTTAGACTCTGCCCGTAAACCGGGGCAAACACAACGGCCATTGACATCCCCCCTGCCCCGCCTATCCTTGGCGCCATTCACCGGCCGCAACCCTGCGGCCACCACGCGAGGATCCGCCATGCACCCGTATCACCCCTTCTGGAGCCTTGAGGTTCCCCGTGTCGACGGTCAGCTGCTGCTGACCCCCTGCCCCGGCACCCAGCAGGTGCCGCTGACCCTGGCGCTCGATCAACTGCGGTTGGCCGGTGCCCACGGAGTGGTGACCCTGATGACAAGCGCCGAGTTGATCCGACTCGAACTGGCGCAGCTCGGCCAGCAGGTCGAGCACGAAGGGATGCGCTGGTTCCATCTGCCCATCGAGGATGATCTGGCACCCGATGCCGACTTCGAGGCTGCTTGGCAACAGGCGCTGCCACAGCTGCGCGAGCTGCTGGGAGATGGCAAACATCTGGTCATCCACTGCAAAGGGGGCAGCGGTCGCACCGGTCTGGTCGCCGCCGCGCTGCTGATGACCCTCGGCCAGCCACAGCAAGAGGCGATGGCTGCCATCAAGGCCCACAGACCCAAGGCGTTTACCCTGGCCTGCCACCGCCAATGGCTCGACCAGCTGGCCGAGCGGCTGGCGCAGGGCGACTGACTACTTGCCTCCCTGGTCGTAGGTAAAGACCTTGCCGATATCTTCCACCCGATAGCTGGTGAGCTGATAGACGTAGTAGTTGAGCCAGTTGGCAAACAACAGATGACCGTGGCTGCGCCAGCTGGCGCGCGGCGTCTTGCTCGGATCGTTATTCGGGTAGTAGTTGACCGGAATGGCCGGGTCGAGCCCCGCCGCCAGATCCCGCTGATACTCCCCGTCCAGCGTCAGGGCATCGTACTCCGGGTGCCCGGTGACAAACACCTGACGACAATCCTTGGTCGCCGCCAGATAGACCCCCGCCTCTTCTGACTCGGCAAAAATCTGCAAGTCGGTCTGGGCACGGATCAGATCGCCATCAAACGCCGCGTAACGGGAGTGGGGAGCGACAAACTCGTCATCGAAACCGCGCAGCAGCGGCTCGTGCTCATCGAGGCGATGGTGGCGATAAACCCCGGAGAGCTTCTCGCCGTGGGTCTGCTTCTCCATGCCATACAAAGCTTTCAGCGCCGCCTGCACCGCCCAGCAGAGGAACAGGGTGGAGGTAACATGCTGATGGGACCACTCGATGATCTCGACGATGCGCGGCCAGTAGACCACCTCCTCGAACTCCACCAGCCCGAGCGGCGCCCCGGTAATGATCATGCCGTCGTAGTTATTGCCACGCACCTGCTCGAAGTCGTGATAGAAGTTCTCCAGATGGGCCTGCGGCGTGTTCTTTGACTCCCTGTCATCGATGCGCAGCAGATCCACATCCACCTGCAGCGGCGAGTTGGAGAGCATCCGCATCAGCTGGATCTCGGTCTCAATCTTCTTTGGCATCAGGTTGAGGATGAGCACCCGCAGCGGGCGGATGTTCTGGGTGACGGCCCGGGATTCCGTCATCACGAAGATGTTCTCCTGCCCCAGCACTTCGGCGGCGGGTAACTGATCCGGGATCTTGATCGGCATGCTTACTCCCTGTACTGCATCGGTAAATATGTCTGGACATCCAGAAGCCTATAATAAAGCTCCAGCCCTGTCATCAGATACCTTTT
This sequence comes from Aeromonas sp. Y293-4, assembly GCF_027705905.1. Classification (NCBI taxonomy): domain Bacteria; kingdom Pseudomonadati; phylum Pseudomonadota; class Gammaproteobacteria; order Aeromonadales; family Aeromonadaceae; genus Aeromonas; species Aeromonas sp. Y293-4. Next base: position 303,333 of record NZ_JAPDCI010000004.1, read on the forward strand.
GTATTCACCCCCGCCTTTGACTAGCATACGGCTCAGTGTGTCTCCTGCTTCCAAGATAATGACCGGTATCAAGATTTCCGTAGATCGACTGCAAGTCGGCAACTATGTATCCCTGCCACTGGGGTGGCGCGAACACCCGTTCCTGTTTTCCAGCTTCAAAATCAAAAGTGAAGAAGAGATCGAGCTGATCCGCCGTCTCGGCCTGAAACTGGTCACCATCATTCCCGACAAGAGCGACGTTCCGCCCAAGCCCCTCAATCAGGTACAGCCTCAGCAACAAGAGAGCGCAGACGCCGCCCAGCGCCAGGCCCAGATGCAGCAGGAGAAGGATCGCCGCATCGAGCAGTTGCAACTCTATCGCCGCAATCTGCAGCAGTGCGAGAAGCAGTTCCAGCAGTCGCTGGCGCAGGTGCGCAGCGTAATGAGCAAGATCCAGTCCCGCCCCCTCAATGCCATCGGCGAGGCGCAGGAGCTGGTCAACGCCATGACCGAGCAGCTGCTATCGGTGGACGAAATGGTGCTCCATCTGGTCTCCGACAGCGAGGATGGCAACAACCTCTACTTCCACTCCCTCAATGTGAGCGTGCTCAGCATGCTGCTGGCCAAGGAGTGCTGCATGACGGCCGACGAGATCCGTCAAGTCGGCATGGGGGCGCTGTTCCACGATATCGGCAAGCTGAAGATCCCGAGCCAGATCCTGCGCAAGACCGAGCCGCTGACCAAGCCGGAGCAGAACCTGATGGCCCAGCACCCGCGCTACGGGCTGGATCTGCTCAATCTGGCCAAGGATTTCCCGGCCGAGGCGAAGGGGATCGTGCTCCATCACCACGAATATCTGGATGGCAGCGGGCCGGAAGGGCTCAAGGGTGGCCAGCTCGATCCGCTGACCCAGATGGTGTCGCTGATCAACGAGTACGATAACCTCTGCCACATGCAGGCCAAGGTGCCCTACTCGGCCCTGAGCGGCCTCTACAAGCAGCGCAAGGCGCAGTTCAATCCGGAGTACCTCAGCATGCTGATCCGGTTGATGGGGATTTATCCCCCCGGCAGCGTGGTGCAACTCTCCAACGGTCAGGTGGGGCTGGTGATGTCGGTCAACGCTTCCCGCCTGCTCTACCCCTCGGTGCTGGTCTACGATCCGCGCATTCCCCGTCAGGAAGCCGCCATCATCGACCTGCAGCAAGCCGAACTGTCGATCGCCAAAGTGATCCACCCCAAACGGCTGCCGCCCGCCGTGTTCGAGTACCTCAATCCGCGTACCCGGATCAGCTACTACTTCGAGCACAACAAAGCCTGATTGTGTTGGTCCAAGACCAACCGTTGCCACCCGTTTAATCCAAGGAGCCTGCCATGCGTATCGAGATCATCAGTACCGGAGACGAAATAGTGACGGGTCTGGTGGTGGATACCAACGCAGCCTGGCTCAGCGCTCTGCTGCTGGAGCAGGGGTGGCAGGTGCGCCGTCGCCTGACGGTGGGTGACAACCTCGCCGACCTGAAAACGGTGCTGCAAGAGAGTGCCAGCCGCGCCGAAGTGGTGCTGGTGTGTGGCGGGCTCGGGCCCACTGCCGACGACCTCACTGCTCAGGCGGCAGCTGAAGCCTTTGAACAGCCGCTCACCCTTTTCCCCGACTGGCTTGCTACCATCACGGCCCGCTACGCCAGCCGTGGTCGCCCCATGGCACAAAGCAATGCCAAACAGGCCTGGCTGCCACAGGGGTGCGAGACCCTCGACAACCCGGTCGGCACCGCCTGCGGCTTTGTGGTGCGAAGTGGCCAGAGTCAGCTCTTCTTCACCCCGGGCGTGCCGTTCGAATTCAAGCAGATGGTACGCGAGCAAATTCTGCCGCGCCTCAAACAGCTGGCCGGGGCACAAGTCGATACCGAGCTGCGTCGCTTTTACACCTTCGGCATCTCGGAATCAGCCCTCAGCGATATGCTGGATGAAGAACCCTGGCCAGCTGGCATCGAGCTGGGTTACCGCTCCTCCATGCCCCTTATCGAGCTGAAACTGATCGGCCACGGCGCCAGTACCGCTGACATGGAGAGTGCAGAGCGCCGACTGCTGGATACGGTCCGCCCCTGGCTGGTTGGCAGCGGAGATAAGGAACCGGCGCAGCAGATCCTGGCGCTGCTGCAAGGCAAACCGCTCGCTCTGCTGGAGGGGGAGAGTGGCGGCGCCCTGCTGGCACTTTGTCACGGCCATCCCAGGCTGGAGGCCAACTTCAGTACGCAACTGGCCGATGAGCTGGCGCAACTGCCAACCGCCGATGCGGGCCTGCAACTGACCATAGGGCAAGAGGGCACAGAGGGGGTGCCACTGCTGCTCAGCGCCGATGGCATGCACATCGGTCAGACGGTCAAGGTCAGCCACCCCGACCCGGAGAGCCGCCGCAAGATCCTCGCCTTTGCCGCCCTCGACATGTTGCGCCGCCATATGCTGGGTGAGCCGGTGCTCGGCGATTACCTCACCCTGGCCAGAACAGCCCAGCGCAGCTGATAACCACCTCCCCCCTGCCAGCGACCCTATGTTGCTGGCGCTGCGATCTGTCTTTTCACACCATTGCCAAACAGCCCCCATATTTATCCGGCCGCCATCACCGATTTGACTTCAATTCATTGACCATTCAGAGGAAATATCTGAATACTGCCCACTCTCAGGGTTGGTGACTCGCTTTATTAATCATTGAGAGATTAAATGACAGTAGAGGAGCGAGCCGATCGTTCCGTTCTCATCCAGCAAGGAGATGCGGTGTTAAGCAAAGAGTGGTTGCTGCTATCAAGCGATATGGAACTGGTCTGCCTGCGGATTGCCGCCGGTCTCACCAAACCTGTCACGGAACAGGATGTGCAGGCTCTGCTGCTCGCTTCCAACTGTCGCCGCTATCAGCCGCTGCCCGAGGGGATCAAACAGGCCATCAGCCTGCTCAATACCCTGCTCACCAACCCTGCCACCCCCGTCCCCGCCAACCCCATCCCTGTCGGCAAGCGTCAGGATGCCCGACTCGCCGTAATAGTGGAGAAGGATCGCATGAGCGCCATCGCCCAGATCACTGCCGACTGGGGTGGCAAATATGTGACGCTGGAACAGCTGCAAGAGGCGATCGCCATCAGCGAAATCAAGCAGGGGGTGAGTGAGCAACTGCTCACCGCTGCCATCCAGTCGGCCAAGGAGGCCGCCCCCGGCAGTCAACTCAAGCTGGTGATTGCCAACGGCCAGCCTGCTGTCAATGGTCAGGACACTCGCTATGAGCGGCTGGTGGAGACCCCGGCCGAACGGATCCTCAAACCGCAGGAGCTGGGTCATGGCAAGGTCGACCTGCGGGATCTCGGCTCCATCGTCACCGTCAAGGCCGGCGCTCCGCTGATGCGCCGTCATCCGGCCACCGTCGGGGTACCCGGTTTTACCGTGACCGGTCAGGACCTGCCCGCCAAGGATGGCAAAGACAGCCCGATGAGCGCTGGCGAGGGCACCTTTATCTCCCCCGACGATCCCGACCTGCTGATTGCCGGTCGGGCTGGCCTGCCCTGTCAGGAGAAAGCGGGCATGAAGGTGGACGAGGTGCTCAGCGTCAAACAGGTGGATGCCCGCCACGGCCACATTGATTTTGAAGGGGGCTTAATCGTCAGCGGCGACGTCAACCCGGGCATGAAGATCAAGGTCAGCGGTGACATCGTCATCGGCGGCTTTATCGAAGGGGGCTGGATCGAGGCGGGGGGCAGCATCACGGTACGCCACGGCATCATTGGCCGCCGCAACGAGCAGGGGGAGTACCTTTGCCAACTCAATGCGCAGGGGGAGATCCACGCCAGCTATGCCCAGTATGCCCAGCTGGAAGCGGGGGGCGATATCCAGATCCAGAGCCAGCTCAGCCACTGCTACTCCCGCAGCGGACAAGACATCAAGGTGGGCGATAGCAACATGCGCAAAGGCACTCTGCTGGGGGGCACCAGCATTGCCAATCGCCTGATCATGGCCCCCAGCCTGGGGGCCGAGGCCGCCAACCATACCCGGCTGCAGATCCTTGGCGGCTACTTCACCCACAAGGAGCAGGAACACCAGCTCAAGCTGCGCCAGCAGGCGTGCCAGGCCCAGCTGGAGAAAATCAAGGAGCTGGTCATGAAGTTGCTGCAACTACCCGGCGACAAGCGCAATCCGGATACCCTGCGCAAGCTCAAACCGATCCGGGACCATCAGCTGGCCGAGCTGGCCCAGCTCGATGAGCAGCTCACCGCCAACCAGGAGGAGCTGCGAAACTTGATGGTTCAGATGGAGGTCATTGCCACCCAACACCTCTACTCCGGCATCGAGGTCGAGATGGCCAGCTTCAAACGCAAGGTTACCATCACCCGAGGCCCTACCCGCCTGACCATCCATGATGAAACCCTGGAGATGACCCCTTACGAGGGGCACAAATAGCTCAAGCGGCACGGCCCCATCGCTGAACCGGCCGTGATCCCGCCGCCGATTTTCGCTACACTCGCCACTTCCTTGGCCCCACCGGGCGGGCCACCCAGACTCAGGTAGTGAGAGATGTACAAGCTGATCGCATTGGATATGGATGGCACCCTGCTCAACCCGCAGGGCCAGATTACTCCCCGCACCCACGCCGCCATCAGTGCCGCGCGCGCCAAAGGGGTAACCGTTGTGCTGGCCTCCGGCCGCCCGCTGGAAGGGATGAGCCGCTATCTGGAAGAGCTCGGCCTCACCACAGAGCATGACTACGTCATCTGCTACAACGGCGCTCTGGTGCAACAGGTGGCTGATCAGCGCATCATCCGCAGCCAGCTGTTGACCGGCAGTGACGCCAGCGCCGTCGCCAAACTGGCTGATGAGCTGGAAGTAAACGTCCATGGTTTCTCGGTCACCCAGGGCCTCATCAGTCCCCGTGTCAGCACCTACACCGAGCACGAATCCCGCCTGATCGGCATGCCGATCAATCTGATCGACTTCGCCACCCTGCCTGCCGACGAGCAGATCATGAAGGTGATGATGATCGACGAGCCGCCCCAGCTCTCCCGCGCCATCGAGCGACTGCCTGCAGAGCTCTATGAGCGCTATACCGTGGTACAGAGCGCCCCCTTCTTCCTCGAGTTCATGAACAAGCAGAGCAACAAGGGAACCGGCGTGGCCGCATTGGCCGAGCACCTTGGCCTGACCGCCGCTCAGGTGATCTGCATCGGGGATGCGGGCAACGATCGCCACATGATCGAATACGCAGGCCTCGGGGTTGCGATGGGCAATGCCACCGACGAGATCAAGGCTCTCGCCCAGCACACCACTGCCCGCAATGATGAAGATGGCGTGGCTCAGGTGATCGAGCAGTTCGTACTGAACGCCTGATCGCAATCGAGCGCTGCTGCGTCCGATGAGGAAATAAAAACGGGGAGGCTGTCAGCCTCCCCGTTTTTTCTGGTCAGTTATCTGCGTGATGAGCGGTAATTCGCTCGCATCACTGGTTCGCCAGACACTGGGTATGGGAGCCAGGTTGAAGGTAAGGCGTCAGCAGGGGAGCCATCCCCTTGAGCACCTGCACCGGCAACGCCGAGGTGAAACGGAACTTGTCAGACTGGCTACCCGGTACATAGGCGGTCAGGGTACCGAAGTGATCCTCACCCAGATAGAAAACGAAGGTCGCGGTGCGGTTGCGCGCCAGTGAGCTGGTCACGTTGCCATAACGACCCACGGTTTCAATCCGGTTATCCCCGGTTCCGGTCTTGCCCCCCATCTGCAGCACAGTGCCATCCGGCAGGGTAAAGGCACCGGCGATACGTCTTGCCGTGCCCCCTTCAACCACCTTGGAAAGCGCACTGCGCAGGGCGGCCGCCACCTCTGCTGGCATCACCCGGGTACCCTCGGTGTGCTGCGGCTCAAACTCGGTCTCGAAAGGAGTCCCCTTGGCAAACGAGAGGTGCTCGATACGCAAGGTTGGCGAACGGACACCGCCATTCTGGATAATCCCCATCAGCTCGGCCAGTGCAGCCGGACGATCGCCGGAGCTACCCAAGGCGGTCGCCAGCGAAGGCACCAGATGGTCGAACGGGTAACCGAGCTTGGCCCAGCGCTGATGGATATCGAGGAAGGCTTCAACCTCCAGCATGGTGCGGATCCGGCTGTCACGGGCACTGCGATGACGGGTCTTGAACAGCCAGCTGTAGACCTCCTGCCGTTCGTCACGACTGGCCGCCACAGCGTCGGCAAAGGTCGCCTTGTCGAACTCCTTGAGATAGGCCAGCAACCACAGCTCCAGCGGGTGAACCCGGGCGATGTAGCCCTGATCCGGCAGGGAATACTTGCCCGGACCATAGCTGACGTAGAGCTGATTAACCCGCTTGGCACTCAGCTTCTCCCTCGGCAACCGCTCCGCCAGGAAGGCAGCAAAAGCCGCTTCGCTGGCTTCCGGCATCAGGTAGCGGTGAACCGCCGCCAGACGTACCGCACTCGGTTTGAGGCCGTCGAGGAAGGTATCGAGCTGCTCCTCGGGAGTCTTGCCGCGATATTTGCGCCAGAAGCGCAGCAGATAGGTCTGCCCCTCTTTGTCGGCAAATTTGGCCAGATACTCCTGACGACGGGGATCCTTGTCATCCTTCAGCAACTGGGCACGGTTGCCCTCCTTGTAGAGGCTGTAGCGCACGATATCGCGCATCAGCCGTACAAAGGGCAAGTTAATCGACTCACGCAGAGAGTCACGCAACGTCGGAATGCGATTGTTATCCTCGCGGCGGAAGTTGTTGAAGGTGTGCATGCCGCCACCGGTAAAGAACCCTTCGTTGGGGCTGGCGGAGTATTTGCGATCCAGCGCAGCTTCCAGCATTACAGGCAGGCTCTTGTCCTGAGCCGTCATCAGATAGGAGATGGCCCAGCGGCTGAGGTTGTCCTGAGAGACGGCAGCCAGCTTGCGCAGATTCTCGACCGGCATCCCGGCATAGTTGTCGTGCAGCTCGGCCACGATCTCCAGATAGGTAGTCAGTACCCGCAACTTGGCGGTTGAGCCCAACTCCAGCTTGGAGCCTTCGTTGATATCGAACGGCTGATCGGTGTTGTCGGTCTGTACCCGCACCTTGAACCCTTCCGGCGATTTCTCGAACAGGGTGAAGCTGTAGCGCACATCGCCGGTCTTCTCCGGCGAGAGCAGGCGCTCACCAAACAGTCCCACCTGAGCGGCAAACGTCGGGTCGGCCAGCTGTTGCAGATAACGGGAGATTTCGTTCTGCAGCGGCATGTTGAGGCTGGTATCGGCGGTCAGATCCATCCGGTCGAGGTCATAGAGCTGCACCCCGAGCTGGCGGCTCAGGCGAGTACGGGCAACCTGCAACCCCTTGTTATTGTTCACCCGAGTGATAGCAGGGGACTGCAGGAAATCACGAAACGTAATCTTGGCCTTGAGCGCCGCCTCCATCAGTGGCGGCGTGATCATTCCCTCCTGCACAAACAGGCGCAGGTAGCTGTCGGTCAGGGTAGCCAATGCCTCTCGCCCCTGAGCCAGATAGTAAGAGGGACGGCGGTGCGCAATCATCAGCGAGACCACCTGACGCAGGGCAAGCCCCTGTTCGGCCAGCGGTGCGTTCTGGTTTCGGGTGGGGTCCAGCAGACGGTTCACGTCATCGACATTGGCACCAAACCAGACCCAGAGACCATCTCCCAGACCATGCACTTCACCATATCCCGGCGCAGCCGAGAGCGGTACCGAGTTGAGGTAGGCCCAGGCGACCAGTTTGCGCGCTTCGAGGGTTTCCGGCCCGAGACGATAAGCCCGCACGCTGGCAGAGGCCATCTGACGGATCTTCTCGGTCGGCGACAGGGTCAGGCCATCCGGCGAGTGGCGGTACTTCTCCACCTGGGTCGCCAGGGTACTGCCACCGGCAGATTGATCCTGCATATCGAGCGCCTTGCCCACTTGAGAGAGCGCGGCCTTGGCAAAACGGGGCCAGTCGACCGCCGGGTTGGCCAACGGCTCTTCGTTGCTCAGCAAGTCGCGGTTCTCGATAAACAGCAGCGACTGGATGACAAGAGGCGGAATGGAGTCAAAATCCGGATAGTGATGGGTCGGATACTTGAATTGATAGAAGGGCTCGGCGCGGCAATCGTGCAACGTCAGGCCAGCCTGCACCTTCTCGGTATAGGGCACGAAGAAGCCTCGACTGGCGTAGTCATAGAGCGCGTCGGAGAAATGCACCTGCTTGCTGACTTCATAGCCCCGCTGAAGCAAACGCTCCTGCATCATCGGCAGTTGCACATAGCCGAGCCGCTTGTCGAACGGGCCATCCTCAGGGAAGGCGATCTGTTTGCTCTGGCCAGGCTCGACCTGATAGGTGAGCTTGGCAGCATAGCGGGAGATCTCCTGAGATTGCAGCTTCGAGGTTTTCATCTCATAGCCAACCAGAGCGATCACCGCCCCCAGGCACAATAAAAAGAGAAAACAGAACAGCCAACGCCACCAGGGACGACGCTTGCGCTTTGGGTTCCCGTCCGAGGTCTGGACAGATGAATCTTGAGATGCCACTTGTGTCAAATCCGTCTGTTCTGATGCGCCCATATCAGCCCCACCATGGTTGCGCAATTTATTGTGTTTCACTCAAGCTTAGTCTTTTCAAGTCAATGGCTTGAAACTATTGACCGCTTTGTAGTGATGGTAACAGGGCAATTCTAAAAAGGGGAGCCGATTGTTGCAGGAGTGGCAGAGATCCGAGCTGATAACAAAACACCGGCCAGTGGCCGGTGTTTCTTAAGCGAAAGCGCAACGCTTATTTGTGAGAGCTCATGCCCTTCAGCTTGGTGCTCAGCTCTTTACGCTCTTTGGAGAGCTCGGCGTTCTTGATGATGTGGTCATCCACGCGCTCTTCATAGTCGGCACGCATGTTGGCGATGATCGCCTGTACATCATCAATGCTCATGCCCGGCTTGATGTAGTCGCTCAGGTTGTCGAGCAGCAGCACGCGCTTCTGGTTGTCACGGATCTTCTTCTCGTTATCCGCAATTTCACGCTTGAGTTTGTTCTGGCGACGGGACATACGCACATATTCCAGTACATCGCTGAAGGTGGACTTGTTTACTTGTTCCATATCGATACCACTGACTTAAGGTTGATAAAAACTGGCCAAGTTACACCTGGAGCCCGACACACTCGGCCCGGGACAGGCAAACTCAAGATGCCCTTACTCTACCGAGTTATAAGCGAGATACAACCCTAATCGCGCGTCATGAACAGAGTTTGGCCAAAAGTAAACCAGTTAAAATGGCTAGTAATCCATCAGATAAGAGCTTGATATGGATACAAAATGGAGGAGATGACAGGGTTTTAGTTCTCTTCCTGCAGATAAATGCTAACACTGGCTGTTTAACACGCTAAAAATACAAAAACCCGGTCATGAGACTGGGCTTTGTGTTGGTTCCGGTGTGCAACCATCGGGGTCAGTAGGTAAAAACGCCCATAGCAAAAAGGCCTTCCCATTCGGGAAGGCCTTCAAATTAGTGGCGGAGCGGACGGGACTCGAACCCGCGACCCCCGGCGTGACAGGCCGGTATTCTAACCGACTGAACTACCGCTCCGCATTCGGTTAGCTTGCGCTAAATCTTCTGCTGCTTCTTGTGAGGTGTCATCCTCGCAGCCGGCTATGTGTTTTCACATCACCGTTTAATTGGGTGCCTGGCAGTGTCCTACTCTCGCATGGCGAATGCCACACTACCATCGGCGCTACCGCGTTTCACTTCTGA
>NZ_JAPDCI010000005.1:0-257299 GCF_027705905.1 Aeromonas sp. Y293-4
TAACCATGGAACGGCTACGCCATTCACACCTTATATCCCCGCCATGAATGACGGGGCTTTACGGTGCTTTTGGGTAAAGAGAGGGGGAGAGGTGACAAATGGTGCCTGACGACGGGGTGAAGCATGTTCAGGGCAGGTCAGCTCGCCCTCATCGGGAAAGCGGGCGTCGTCATTGTCACCAAAATGTGTGATTTGTGGTCAACCTCTTAAAAGATATGGCGAATTTGCCAATGGCACCGCGCTGTCGCTGGCCGATGCCTATGTTAGGATAAGGTTCGCCATTTTTCTGGCGCGCATTATTGTGTCACGGCCATGCACTGCATGGCGTGCTGCGCCGCATTCGGGGTTGGCCCGAAAGGGCGCTGGTTTCCTTCACCACAGATTCAGGAATATTGACCTTTGACAGGATGCATTTCATCCCTGCTGGCAGGGCGTTCACTGTCCGGCCCTGCGTTTCGCCGCGGCCTGCGGGTACTGGGGGTGGGCCTGTTGCTGTCGCTGCTGGCTTCGCCCGCGTTTGCCGCCAAGCTCACCTATCAGGTCAAGGGGTTGAAAGGGGAGAACAAAGATAACGTTGAAGCCTATCTCAATGCCCTGCCAGTCTATCAGGAGCGGCAATACCGCCCGGCCCGCGCCAAAATCACCGAGAGCGTGCAAAAGGCGCTGCAGGTTTATGGCTACTACCAGCCGAAAATCACCCTGAGTCGCGACAAGAAAACCCCGTCCAAAGTGGTGATTGAGGTGGACAAGGGGGAGCCGGTTATCGTCTCCCGCCTCGATATTCTGCTGGAGGGGGATGCGGGCAGCGACGAGCTTTACAGCGCCCTGCTGGACAAGTTGCCCCTCAAAGAGGGCGAGCCCCTCAACCACGCCAAGTATGAATCCATCAAGGCCGATCTGGGCAGCCTCGGGCTGGCGCGCGGTTACTTTGATGCCAAGCTGAGCAAGAGTCAGGTCAAGGTGTTCCCGGACAAGGGGACGGCAGAGATCTTTATTCTGTTCGAATCGGGCCATCGCTACCGTTTTGGCGAGATCCGCTACGATGCCACTCCCGAAGCGCTTCACCTTATTCGCCCGCTTATCAACATCAAGAGCGGCGACCCCTATCTCGCCATCCGTCTGGCCGAGATGTCGCAGGATGTCTCCTCCACCAAGCTGTTCCGTCAGGTCGATATCAAGCCGGTATTGAGCGAGGCGAGCAACTATCGGGTACCCATCGCGGTGACGCTGGATAACCGGGTCGATCACGAAATCGAGACAGGTATCGGTTACGCCACCGACGTGGGGCCGCGGATGAGTGCCACCTGGGAGAAGCCCTGGGTCAACCGCTATGGTCACCGCCTGTTTGCCACCGCCAAGGTGTCGGCGCCGGAGGCAGAGCTCAGCTTCGACTATCAGATCCCGGTGGGCAACCCGCTGCGGGACTACTACTCCATCCAGACCGGTTACCAGTACAAGGACAACAACGATACCCGCTCCGATCTCACTACCATCGGTGTGCACCGCTGGACGCGACGGCCGGAGAGCTGGGATCGGGACGTCTTTATCCGGCTGGAGAACGAGATCTATACCCAGGGCGCCGACGAGGGGAACAGCTTGCTGCTGATCCCCGGGGTCTCCTGGTCCCGACTGCGGGTGCGCGGTACCCTGGTGCCCGATTGGGGGGATCGCCAGCAGCTGACGCTGGAGTTCTCCGACCCCAGATGGGGTTCCGACATCAGCTTTATGCGGGTGTGGGGGCGCAGCAAGTGGCTGCGTACCCTCGGCGATAACCACAGATTCCTGATGCGGGCCGAGCAGGGGGCCATTATAGGTGACAGCTTCTCGCTGGTGCCGCCTTCTCTGCGTTTTTTTACCGGTGGCGATCAGACGGTGCGCGGCTTTGGTTATGAGAGCATCTCCCCCACCGGGCCGGATGGCAAGCTGACCGGTGGCCGCTACACCAGCGTGGCCAGTCTGGAATACAACTACCGCTTCAGCGAGAAGTGGCTGGGGGCCATGTTTGTGGATGGCGGCACCTCCACCACCGATTACAGCGAGCCCTGGAAAATAGGTACCGGCGTCGGTGTGCGCTGGGTCACCCCCATCGGCCAGGTCAGGCTGGATCTGGCGGTCGGGGTATCGGAGGAGGACAAGCCCTTGCGGCTGCATTTCGCATTGGGGCCTGAATTATGATGTTGTCTAAACGCTTTTTTCTTTGGCCGCTGCGGCTGTATCTTGCGCGGGGGTCTGCATTGTGATCTGGCTAAAACGTATTTTTCTCTGGCTTATGGGGCTGGTGTTCCTGCTGCTCATCGGCGTCAGCCTGCTGGGCTTTACCCATCAGGGCAACAAGTGGTTGTGGCAACAGGCCAAGGGAGCGCTTCCTTCTCTCAAGGGGGAGCTGGTGGCCGGTCAGCTTGGCTACGGCTGGACCCTGGAAGGGGCCGGCTGGCAGGATGATCTGGTGGATGTCACGGTGGATCGCGCCGTGCTCGACTGGGATCTCGGCAAGTTGCTGCAGGGCAAGCTCTGGATAAAATCCTTGGCGGTGACCCATCCGGTGGTCAAGGTAGCCGACTCCGAGCCTGCACCGGAAGAGCCTTCCGAACCCTTTGTCTGGCGCCCGCTGCCACTCAAGATCCAGGTCGACAGCCTTAAGGTAGCCGATCTCGATCTGGCAGTGCCCGGCGTGGCCGTGACCCTGGGGTCCCTCGATATCGGCGCCACCCTCAACCGCAAGGGGCTGATTGTACGTGGCCCGGTGCTCGATAACCTGACGGTGACGCTGGACGACGCGGCACCCGTCAACACAGCCAAATCTGCCAAGCAGCCGGCCGCTAACGAGAAGCAAGCCGTGACTGCGGTGGCGCGCAACGACAAGGCCAGCGCCAAGACCGTCAAACAGGGCAAAGGGACGCCAGCTGCGAACACGGCAAAGGCAGCCCCCATTGTCCTGCCCGCCATTCATCTTCCTTTCCCCATCCAGCTGGAAGGGGTCAGTGCGACCCGGGTGCAATATAAGCAGGGCGAGCTGATTGAAGGGCTCGACAAGCTGCTGCTGTCGGCCACTGCTGCCGACGATCGCATCGAGGTGCGCGAGCTCTCGCTGCGCCACGCCATGGCCGATCTGGCGCTCAAGGGCTACATCCAGCTCAGTGACGACTACCCGCTGGCGGTGACGCTGGATGCCAAGGCCCGCAAGGGGCTGCTGGATGGCGAGCTGCAGGGTGAGCAGGCCACGCTGGCGCTGAGCGGTTCGGTCGGCAAGCTGGGGTTGGCGTTGTCGGCCAAGGGGCCGGTCGCCGCCAATCTCAAGGGCTCTCTGGCCTCGCTCGACCCGGATCTCCCTTTTGATGTGGCCCTCGACTGGAAGAGCCTCGGTTGGCCTCTGCACAAGCCAGCCAAAGATCTGCACAAGCCAGCCAAAGATGAGCCGAGCTATCGGCTGGACAAAGGGAGCCTGACTGCCAAGGGCAAGCTCTCCGGCTACCAGTTTGCCCTCAATACCTCCGGCAAGGGGACCGATGTGCCCCCCTTCAAGCTTGCGCTGGATGGGAAGGGGGATCTGGAGCGGCTCAGCAAGATAGCCTTGCAGCTCAACGCCCTCAAGGGGGAGCTGAAGCTCGATGGCAAGCTCGCCTGGAACAAGGGGATCGAGTGGCAGGGAACCACTCTGTTCAAGGGGATCAATCCGGCCGAGCTGCTGCCCGAGCTGAAAGGGACGCTGGCCGGTGAGCTGGAGAGCCGTTTCGTGATGAACGAGGCGGGCCACTGGGAGCTGAAACTGCCCAAGCTCAAGGTGGATGGCAAGCTCAACCAGTACCCGCTGGCCCTAAAGGGGGAGCTTAGCGGCAACGACAAGATGGAGTGGCAGATCCCGGCGCTCTCGCTGCAAAGTGGCCCCAACCAGTTGCAGGCCAAGGGCAGTATCAGCAGCGCCCAGTGGAAGCTCGATGCCAACCTGCAGGCTCCCCAGCTGGGGGGCATCTATCCCGGCCTGAAAGGGGATATCAAGGGACAGGTGAAGGTCAGTGGCAATCAGCAGACGCCAAAAATCGATGCGGATCTGGCCTCCGAGCGGCTCTACTATGCCGGCACCGACCTGAAGGGCATTAGCCTCAAGGGCAATGCGGTGATCGGTGCCAAACCGGCCGGTGAGCTCTCGCTGTTGGTGGCGCAGTTGAAACAGGGTGAGACCAAGCTCAGCCAGCTGGCCCTGAATCTCAGCGGCGATATCAGTCAGCATCTGTTGACCCTGACCATGAAGGGTGACCCTGTTGCCGCCAACCTCAAGCTGGGTGGCGGCGTGCGCGGGGATCACTGGCGCGGGGCGCTCTCCGAGTTGCAGCTGAAAACCCCGCTGCGCCGTTGGGACTTGAGCTCCCCCTGGGCACTGGATCTTGATCTGCCGCGTCAGCGGCTGGCGATGGGGGATCTCTGCTTCGGCTCCCAGGGGGCCAGCCTCTGCGTCAAGGGGAGTCAGGTTTCCGCTGCCCAGGGCACTCTGGAGTTTGCCCTGAGCGAGTTTGATCTCAAGCGGCTGCGCCCCTGGTTGCCGGACAACTTCCGCTGGCAGGCGATGCTCTCGGCCGATGGCCGCGCCAGCTGGCGTGGCAATCAGCCTACCTTGCATGCGGTGGTGCGTACCACACCAGGCACTTTTGTGGCCGATGGCCTCAAGACCGACTATCAGCAGCTGGCTCTGGCCCTTGATTTCGAGCGGCAGCAGGCGGCCATTCGCCTCGATTTTGCCTCCAAACAGATCGGCAATATCGATACCGATCTGCTGATCAAGGAGCCCGCCGGTCGCGGTCTGCTCGGTGGTCAGCTCAAGTTTGATGATCTCAAGCTCAATACCTTTGCGCCGCTCATCCCTGAGGTGCGCTCCCTGCAAGGGATCATCTCCGCCGATGCCCGCTTCGACGGCACCCTGGGGGCGCCCCTGCTGTTTGGCCAGCTCAACCTGCGTGACGGTGAAGTGCAGACCCACTCCGACATGGTGACCCTGACCAAGCTGGTGACCCGCCTCAAGATCGAAGGCAACCGCGCCGAGCTCGATGGCTCCATGCTGGTGGGCAAGGGACCGCTGGCGTTGGGCGGCTGGCTCAGCTGGGCCAAGATGCCGGTCAGCGGCAGCCTCACCATTCAGGGTAAGGATCTGGAGGCGCAATATCCGGGCATGGGCCGGGTCAGAGTCTCTCCCGATATCGCGGTGTCGCTGGGTGAGGAGACCCGCATTACCGGTCAGGTGGATATTCCCTGGGCACGTATTCTGGTCAAGAGCCTGCCGGATTCGGCGGTGGCGGTCTCAGACGATGTGACCGTGGTCTATGACGATCTGCCCCCTGCTCCCAAGCAGGCAAGTCTGCCGCTGGCGATGAAGGTGGCGATCCGCCTTGGCAACGATGTGAAGCTTGATGCCATGGGGTTGAAGACCGATGTCTCCGGTGGCCTCAATATCCGTCAGGATCCCGAGAAGCCGCTGGCAGGCAACGGCCAGCTGGTGCTGACCAACGGCCGCTTCAAGGCTTACGGTCAGAACCTCATCATCAAGGAGGGGCGGATCCTCTTCTCCGGTCCGCTGGATCGGCCGTTCCTCAACATCGAGGCCAACCGGGATCCCGATACCATAGAAGGTCAGGTGACGGTCGGGGTGCGGGTGACCGGCCCTGCCAGCAAGCCGGAGATCACTGTCTACTCCGAGCCGCAGATGGCGCAGTCGGAACAGCTCTCCTATCTGCTGCGCGGCAAAGGGTTGCAGACCGGCGGTGAGGATGGCGGTTTCAACGGTCTGCTGGTGGCCGGTGCGGTGAGTCAGGCCAACGGTGTGGTGTCGAGTATCGGCGAGTCGCTCGGGATGAGCGATGTCTCCCTCGATACGGCGGGCAGTGGCGACAACACCCAGGTGACGCTGTCGGCCTATCTGCTGCCGGGCTTGCAGTTCCAGTACGGGGTCGGGGTTTTCAGCCCCATCGCCGAATTCAAGCTGCGCTACGAGGTATTGCCACGGCTCTATCTGCAGGCGATGAGCGGGGTGGCTCAGGCGGTCGATATCTTCTATCGCTTTACTCTGTAACGCTTCATCCCGTAACAGGGCTGATATGAACGTAAACGGGAGGCGCACGCCTCCCGTTTTTTTATTGCGCGATCGGTAGCAGACAAACGGCGATAAGGGACTGGAGTGCAGAGGAATAACGGATTGGGCAGACCAGAAATGCGAAAACCCGGCGCTAGGCCGGGTTTTCTGAATGATGGTGGAGGGAGAAGGATTCGAACCTTCGAAGGCAGAGCCGTCAGATTTACAGTCTGATCCCTTTGGCCGCTCGGGAACCCCTCCACGGGGTATTGCTTTCAACTTGTCGCACTTGAAATGGTGGAGGGAGAAGGATTCGAACCTTCGAAGGCAGAGCCGTCAGATTTACAGTCTGATCCCTTTGGCCGCTCGGGAACCCCTCCACAAGTGCGAGGCGCATACTAACAGATCTTCCGGTTTTGTGAACCCCCAAGCAGGATTTTTCCATTAAAAGAATTGGATTTGTGGCCGATAACCAGTGAAATCGCCATTTTCGAGAGTTATCTCATGCTGCCCAGTTCAATCCGTAATCACCTGCTCGTCGATGAGGGCCAGTTGGGGCAGCGCCTCAACCGTGACCTGCAGCATGGCGATCGGGCGGATTTCCGGTTGCATCTGGCCCTGCTGACCGATGCGGTGGAGGAGCAGCCCTGGTTTGATGCCAAACCGGCGGCCACTCCCCAGAGCCGTGACTGGCGTCTGCACTTTGACCTGAGACCGGCAGAGGTGCTGGTGGCTGAAGGGGTTGGGAGTGACTGCAGTGCCATCAATGAGCGGTTGCAACAGGGGGGAAGCATGGTGGATGTGCGGCTCTGGCTGGCGCTGCAAACACCGCCGCTGGCGGTCAAACAACCGCTGCTGGATGAGGCTGTCTACGATAACCTGTCGCCGCTGGCGCGGGAGCGGTTGCAAGGAAAGCTGGCCGATATGCCGAGGCAGGAAGATCCGCTGGTATTGCTGCCGATCCTCGACCGTTTGCAAGAGGGGGTGGATACCCGGTTGCACTGGCTCAGTTGATGGCGCCTGTTCACTGGTGTAATGCTGTGCTTGTCGGCAAATCACAGGCAACAAAAAGGCGGGTGACCCCGCCTTTATGCTCTTTGGAATTTTTAGCCTTGCGGCATGCTATCAAGCGTCAGCTTCATCCGGTTGCGGCTGCTCTTTGAGCGCGGCATTGGCACGACGGGCAATTGGCTTTTCGGTGTGACGGTTGAGTTGGCGCTCCAGTTTTTGCCCCAGTTCGTTGATGGCGGCGTAGAGATCCTCATGCTCTGCCTGGGCAAACAGTTTGCCGTTGGGGATGCCAGCACTGGCTTCGACAGTGAACATCAGACGCTCTTTGGAAACAATCACATGGGGTGTGATGAGAGGCACCTGAAGACGTTCGAGCTTTTCAAAACGGGATTCGATGCGCTCGCGGATAGCCGGGGTGATGTCGATGATTTTGCTGGTAATTTCGATTTTCATATTGGCCCCCTTCGGGTCGACTTGCTTATGTCTTCACCTTCAGATTACTCATTGGTAAAGATTGAAATGTGATCTATGTCACATAACCTTCCCTTGGCTATTCAGCAACTTATAAATTGTGATCTTTTCCGGTTTCGTGCCAAAAACAGCTTGAGCTCCATGAAACTGGCAGGCAGTATGACGGGAATAGGATCGTTTCTGTCCCTTCTTGGCAGCACTTCGTGTCGACCTCATGTCCGGTTTCCACTGCTTGATATCGCATGTTTGTACTCTTCCCTCGCAACCTCTGATCTGATGAGCGGATGCAGGGGGCGTTGCTATGCCTGATTGGACATCAAACGTGGTTGGTTGTTGTGTTGGAGTGGTAAATGAAGCAGCAGGCCACGCAAGTCATGTGGTTTTTCGATCGGCAACATGATCAGTGGAGTCTCTCTGATCAGGGGGCCTACCAGCAGTGGCAAGGGGAGGGCAATCATCCCTGGGCCGCTCGCCTGTTACCGGAAGATGAGGCAGGCTTTGCCGACTTTCTCGTCCGGCTTCATGAATCACATCTGCCTGAACAGTTCATCGGTCATCTGAAAGATGATCAGGGGCAGCTCAACCATGTGCTCTGGAGTGGCCAGTTTGTGCCCACCCAGCAGATCTGCTGTGGCTGGCTGGCCCCTCTTGATACCGCCAACAGTGCGGTCTCCTCTCTCAATCTCTCTTTGCCGTTGCTGCAAACCACCCTGCTCACCCAGTTGGCGCAGGCGCTCTCTGCCCGCACCGGGCTCGATTTCTTCAATACCCTGGTCAGCCAGCTGGCCCATATCCTCAAGGTGGATGCGGTCTGGGTGGGTGAGTTGTGCGGTGCCGACCGGGTCAAAGTGCTGGCCGCCGACGGGCTGGCGCAGAAGGACTATCCGCTGGCGGGCTCCCCCTGTCAGGAGCTCTACAAGCAAGGGGCCATCTGTTTCGAGGTGATCGACGAGTCGCAGGAGTATCAACCCTGGCTGGCGGCCGGGCAGACTTATTATGGTCAGCCGCTGTTTGATGCCAGAGGCCAACTTCTGGGCCATCTGGCGCTGCTCTATTCGGCCCCGGCAGATACCAGCAACCTCACCTCGGTGCTCAATACCTTCTCGGTACGGATGGTGGCCGAGCTGGAGCGCCTGCAATCAGATGCCCAGATGCGCCTCTCTGCCGTTGCATTCGAGACCCACGAAGGGATCATCATTACGGATCCGGGGTTCAAGATCCTGCGGGTCAACAACGCCTTCAGCCAGATCACCGGCTTTGACAGCCAGTCGGTGCTGGGCCTGCATCTGGAAGAGGATCTCTGGCCAAATCTGGGGGGGCTCGGTTACGAGCTCAATACCCTCAGCCGCTGGCAGGGGGAGACCCAGCGTCGCCATGTCGATGGTCACACCTATCCCCAGTGGGAGATAGTGACGCCGGTGCAGGATGAAAAAGGGGTGATCAGCCACTTTGTCATCTGCTTCGAGGATATCTCCGAGCGCAAGGCGGCCGAGCGACGCATTCAGGATCTCGCCTATTACGACGAGCTGACTGGATTGCCCAATCGCCGTCAGCTCCACGAGACTCTGGTGCAGACCTTCAACGAGGCGACCCGCGATGGCTTGATTGGCGCGCTGCTCTTTATCGATCTCGATCACTTCAAGACCATCAACGACTCCCTCGGCCACGCCACCGGTGACTGGCTGCTCAAGGAGGTCGCCGCCCGTCTCAAACGGCTGGTGCGACAGGGGGATTGTCTGGCCCGCCTCGGCGGTGACGAGTTTGTACTGTTGCTGCCATCGCTCTCGGCGAGCCCGCCCCAGGCGGAGATGCAGGCCGATATCATTGCCGAACGGCTTATCACCGAGATTGCCGCGCCTTATACCTATGTGGGGCAGGTGCTGCACATCGGCGCCAGTGTCGGCATTACCCTGTTTCCGGATCGGGAGCAGGGGGTCGATGATCTGCTCAAGCAGGCAGATACCGCCATGTATCAGGCCAAGTCCGCTGGCCGCAAGACCCGTCGCTTCTTCGATGCCTCGATGCAGCAGCAGGCGGATCGCCGTCTGCTCATTCACAACGAATTGCGTAACGCCCTCAGCCAGCAAGAGCTGACCCTCTACTATCAGCCCCAGCATATGGTCGATGGCGGCGATATCATTGGTGTCGAGGCGCTCATTCGCTGGCAGCCGGCCGGTCGCTCGCTGGTCTCGCCGGCCGAGTTTATCCCCATCGCCGAGGAGACGGACCTGATTGTCGATATCGGCAACTGGGTGCTGCACGAGGCGTGTGCCCAGTATGTGCTGTGGGAGGAGAACGGCATCCATATTCCGCAGATCTCGGTCAACGTCAGTGCCAAGCAGTTCCATGCCACCGATTTTGTCGAGCGGATCCACGATGTGTTGGCGCAAACCGGCATGGATCCGGCCTGCCTCAATCTGGAGATCACCGAATCCGTGGTGCTGGGTCATGCCGAGGACACCATCAGCAAGATGACCGAGCTCAAGGAGCTCGGCATCAGCTTTGCCATCGACGATTTTGGCGCCGGTTACTCCTCTCTGAGCTACCTCAAGCGGCTGCCTGCCGATGAGCTCAAGATCGACCGCTCCTTCATTCAGGACATCCCGAAAGATGGCGACAACATGGCCATCGTCGAGGCGGTGATCGCCATGGCGCGACATATGGGGTTCAACGTCACGGCAGAAGGGGTGGAGTCCCGTCAGCAACTGGAGTTTCTCAAGGCGCAGGGGTGCAGTTTCTATCAGGGCTATCTCGCCTCCAAGCCGCTGCCGGTGCCCTATCTGGAGAAATATGTACAGCGTCTGACCAGGCCGGAGCAACTGCGCGAAATGCAGCTGAGCGAGTCAGAAAAATAGTCCCTGCTCCCCGCTGTAGCGCTGCCCGGCAACGGGTAGAATGAGAGGCAGTAGACCCACCGCCACCGGGCGGTGTATTGCCCTCAATGGAGATGTTCAGTGAAAGCTGTATGGGGAATTGTTTTGTCGGCGCTGTTTGTGCCGACCCTGATGGCGCAGACTGCCGACCAGACGCTCTACCGTCAGGCGTATGACGCCGTACGGGCCAATGATCAGGCCCGTTTCCAGCAAATTCGTGCCCGTTTGACCCATTACCCCCTGCTCCCTTACCTCGATTACTATCAGCTCGCCTTTCGTCCGGGGGCGGCGGATTACAACGATGTGACCCGCTTTATCCGCCAGCATGGGGATACCCCCCAGTCCAACCGGCTGGAGCGCAGCTATCTGACCTATCTGGCCCAGAGCCAGCAGTGGTCGCAGTTCCTGCGCTTCTATCCGGCCAAGCCGAGCTCCACCGACCTGCTCTGCATGCACTATCAGGCGCTCTATTACACCGGCAAGCCGAAAGAGGCGTTGCAGGGGGCGGGCAAGATCTGGATGAGCGGCCAATCCCGTCCCGATGCCTGCTCCCCGCTGTTCCAGCTGTGGCAGGCATCCGGTCAGCGAACCCAGGAGAAGATCTGGCAGCGGATGACGCTGGCGTTCGAGGCGGAAAACCCCAATCTGATCCGCCACCTTGGCGCGACCCTGGGTAGCGGCTTGCAAAGCTATGGCGATCAGATGGTGACCCTGTTTGAGCAGCCCGCCAAGGCGATGAACCCGGCCTATTTCAGCAGCAATCCCTATTCCCGCAAGCTGCTCTCCCTCGGTTTGACCCGCTATGCCAATCAGGAGCCGGAGTCGGTGCTGCGCCAGCTTGCGCTGTTTCGCAGCCGTTTCGGCCTGACCCAGGCTGAGGTGAAACCGGTAGAGCGTGCCATTGCCCGCCGCCTGCTGCTGGATCGCTCCATTGCCCAGCGCAGCTGGGTCGACAGCACGGTGAAAAAGCTGGCGGATCCCGACATTACCGAGCTGCGGGCGCGACTGGCCATCTGGGAGCAGGATTGGCGTGGCCTCTCCGGCTGGGTGAAGATGATGCCGATGGCCCGTCAGAAAGAGGATCGCTGGCGCTACTGGATGGCGCGCTCCCTTGAAGTGCAGGGGCAGCAAAAACCGGCGCGGGATCTCTATCTGGAGACTGCCAACCTGCGTGGTTTCTACGGTTTCATGGCGGCCCAGCGCACCGGTGTGCCCTATCGCATCAAGAACCAGAGCGTCAAGCATGTACCGGACTGGCGCACTGCCAGTCAGCGCTGGCCCTTCCTGTTGCGGGTGCGCGAGCTGCTGTCGATGAACGAGATTGCGGCGGCCCGCTCGGAGTGGATCCACAACATGGATCGCAATCCGGTGGCCCAGCGCATCGAGTTTGGTCATATCGCCCTCAATCAGGGCTGGCACGAGCTGGCCATTCTCGCCAGCATTCGCGCCGAAGCGTGGGATGCCCTCGACCTGCGCTTCCCGCTGCCGCTCAAGCGCACCTTCTCCCAGATGGCGCAAGAGCGTACCATGAACACCAGTTTGCTCTACGCCATCTCCCGTCAGGAGAGTGCTCTCTATCCGCTGGCCCAGTCGCCGGTGGGGGCGCGCGGTCTGATGCAACTGATGCCTGCTACTGCCAAAGAGACTGCCGGCAAGCTGGGGGTGCCCTATCGCAACGAGCAGCAACTGTTTGATCCGACGATGAATATTCGTCTGGGGAGCGCCTATCTCAAGCGCTTGCTGGATGTCTATGATGGCAACCGGATCCTGGCGGCCGCCGCCTACAACGCCGGGCCGGGACGGGTAAAACGCTGGCGAGAGCAGAGTGACAACAAGCCGATGGACGTGTGGGTCGAGAGCATCCCCTACAAGGAGACCCGCAACTACGTGCAAAACGTGTTGTCGTTCGATCTCATTTATCAGCACAAGCTGCAGCAGCCGCTGCGCTTCATGTCAGAGCGGGAGCTCAATCACGCCTATTGAGTCGGGGGCCGCCAGCCGGCCCCTGTTTTCAAATTTCCCTGCTGCCGGGTATCATCGGGTAAGGTTTTGTTACCAAAGGAAACATGCCTGGTGACCTGGCTCCGGGAATTGCATCAGGCCGCAGGGTATACTCGGGCGTCGGCACCGACAGGTTCCCCCACAATAAAGGAATGGATAGTGGCAACGATTAAAGACGTTTCTCAGCTGGCAAATGTGTCTATCTCCACCGTGTCGCGGGTTATCAACAACACGGCACAGGTAGCACCGGAAAAGCGTGAGGCCGTACTGGCGGCCATGAAGGAACTGAATTTTCGACCCAACAGTTTTGCCCAGGCACTGGTCAGCAAGCGTTCCAACTGCATTGGCGTGCTGGTTGGCGACCTCTGCGGCGGCCCCTTCTTTGCCCAGATGATGCGTGGCATCGAAACCATGGTCGATCAGGCCAACAAGTTCACCATCGTCATGTCTGGCAACCACGATATCGCACGCGAGCGTCACGCCATTCAGGCGCTGCTGCAGCGCCAGTGCGATGCGCTGATCCTCCACAGCAAGGCGCTTCCGGACGAGGAGCTGAGCGAGCTGGCGGCGGGTACCACTCCCATCGTGTTTATCAACCGTCAGGTGCCGGGCTTTGAGGATCGCTGCGTCTGGCTCGATAACCAGGCGGGGATCACCACCGCGTGCCAGCACTTGCTGGATGCCGGTCATCGCAACATCGCCTTTATCACCTCCGATGATGAAGAGTTTGTCGATGGTCAGCAGCGGATGGCCGGTTACACCCAAACTCTGGCGAGAGCCGGGATCGCCTTTGATCCTGCTCTCGTCAGCCGCGCCTATGCCGACGAAAATGGCGGATATGTGGCGATGAGTGAACTGCTGGCCCGTGGTGTCGAGTTCACGGCCGTGCTCGGTTTCAACGATGGCATGGTGGCGGGGGCGATCTCTTGCCTGCTGGAGCGGGGTTACAAGATCCCGCAGCAGGTATCGGTGGTGGGGTTCGACGATATCCCCTACGCCCGCTACATCTATCCCAAGCTCACCACGGTGCGCTACCCCATCGAGGAGATGGGCAGCCGCGCAGCCGAGCTGGCACTGCGTCTGCTCGATCACAAGCCGGTGGACGGCTTGGCGCTCAAGTTTGAAGCCCAGCTGGTGGAGCGTGAGTCAGTCGCCTGATGTGCGTCAAACAGTGAACAACAAGGTGGCCCCATCGGGGCCACACTCTTTTCTGCGTTGTCTCTCTAATCCGCTATTTATCCCGCCAGGGCGATCCGCTGTTGACGGCGCGCCTCCACCCCTTCTGCCACCATATCGAGCAGTTGCCTTGTCTGTTCCCAGCCGATGCAGCTATCGGTGATCGACTGGCCGTAGCGTAGCGGTTTGCTGCCGATATCCTGATGCCCTTCGCAGATAAAACTTTCCACCATGATGGCGGCGATGGCATGGCTACCAGCACCCAGCTGGTCGGCAATGTCACGGGCAACCAGCAGCTGGCGGGCATGCTGCTTCTGGCTGTTGCCGTGGCTGCAATCGATCATCAGCCGGAGTGACAGATGATGCTGGCGCAGCAAGTCGCCAGCCTCTGCCACATGACAGCTCTGATAGTTGGGCTGGCGGCCACCGCGCAGGATCAGGTGGCAGTCGGGGTTGCCATGGCTGCGCACCAGTGCCAGCTGGCCATTACCGGAAGGCTGGGTATAGAGGTGGGCCGCTCGGCTGGCGAGGATCGCCTCTACCGCGATCCGGATATTGCCGTCGGTGCCGTTTTTAAAACCGATGGGGCAGGGGAGGGCGGAGGCCAGTTGGCGGTGGAGCTGGGATTCGGTGGTGCGGGCGCCAATGGCACCCCAGCTGATGAGATCGCCCAGATAGAGCATGCTGGTGAGATCGAGAAATTCGGTGGCACAGGCGAGCCCTTCCTGTCCAAGTGCCAACAGTAACTCCCGAGCCTGGGTTAGTCCCTTTTCCAGTTGATCGCTGCCATCGAGGTCGGGATCGAAGATAAATCCTTTCCAGCCGAGCGTCGTGCGCGGCTTTTCGAAATAGGTGCGCATCACCAGTTGCAGCTGCTCCCCGTATTGGCCCTGCAGTTCAGCGAGCCGGCCACCATAGTCGCGGGCGGCTGCCGGATCGTGAATGGAGCAGGGGCCGATCACCAGCAGCAGGCGATCATCCTCTCCCTGCAGAATATGGCGGGCTTGCTGGCGGCTGCGAGCGATCTGGCGAGCGAGCCGTGCCGGACAGGGTCTGGCCTTTAACATCTCGTCAGGGGTGGGCAGGGTGGCAAGGGGTGAAGCATTCAGAAGTGAGGTGAACATGAGCGATCCTGATGAAAATGGAAATCTGCATGCTCTTTGCTGTCCAGTGGGGATCTTCCCCTTATTTTCTTGGTTAACAGAGCGCGGGCATGGGCCCGCGCTCTGTTATATCGACCTTGGCTACCTTAGAAGCGGGCTGAGCCGCTGACGTAGTAGCTGCGACCCGGTTCGACGTTCTGGAAGACAGTATCTTTCTCTTGCAGGCGCACGTCGGTCAGGTTGTTGATCCCCAGTCGCAGGTCAAAGTTCTCGGTGACCTTGAAGCCGGTACCGAGATCGAAGGTCTGATAGCTGGGCAGCTTGTGCAGTACGACAACCTTGTTGACGGTCTGCTCGGCAAACTGGGTGCCGGTGTAGGTGGTGCCAACGAAGGCATTGACCCGCTCGGTGGCCTGCCAGGTGATCTTGGCATTGGCCTTGTGCTCCGGCCGCTCGGGCAGTGCCTGACCCTGATCGCCTTCCGCCTTGAGGTAGGTGTAGTTGGCGCCAAGGTTGATATTGTCGGTCAGATCGAGCTTGCCGGTCAGCTCCAGCCCCTTGGTGGTGGCTTTCTCCAGGTTGTACCAGGTGCGGTCAGTGGAGTTCGGCAACTGCTTGAAGGTGAGCATGTCGTCGATGTCGGAGTAGAAGAGGGTAGCGCTGGTTTCCCAGATCCCTTCTCCTGCGATGACACCCAGCTCGTAGTTGGTGCTGGTTTCCGGCTTGACCTTGTCGCTGCCATAGATGCGGCAGCTGCCGCCGCAGCTCTCGATGCTGTAGCCGTTGGAGTACTGGTGTGGTGCCGGAGCCTTGAAGGCTTGGCTGACCCCGCCCTTGACGGTCACCACATCGTTCATCTCATAGACCAGATAGCCGCGCGGGGTGAAGTGGCTGCCGTAGATCTCGTGGTGATCGTAACGGCCGCCCAGCGTGAAGGTCAGGCTGTCGGTCAGGCCAATTTCGTCCTGAGCGAACAGCGCCTCCTGAGAGTGACTCTCCTTGCCGCCGATATCCTTGTAGCTCACCGCATCCACCAGCTCCCGATCCAGATATTCACCACCCAGGGTCAGGTAGTGGTTGGCCAGCGCCAGGTTGGTGTAGCCCTTGAGGGTCAAGGTGTTCTCTTCCAGTTCGCGCTGCTGCGGGGCCGAGTAGCTGGTATTGAAATCATCGATCTGGGAGCTTTCATAGTTGGCCATGACGGTGGTGTCACCCCAGCTCCAGTTCCCCTTGTGGGTCAGACCAAACAGGTTGCGATCGTTTTGCTGCTGGCGGCTGTGCACCTTGTTGCCGGTTTTACGGAAGATATCGAGAGGCCGCTCATCCTGGTTGTAGAGGTAATCCAGCTCGAAGCGCTGCTGCTCATCCACCAGCCAGCTGAGGGTGGAGGCGAAGTTGCGGGTCTGTTTGGCTTCGATAAGGGGGATGCCGTCAGCAGCTTCGGTGGGGGTCCAGGCTTGACGGTCATACACCTCGCCGTTCATCCGGATCAGCAGGTTGTCGGTCAGCGGGCCGGTAAAGCCCAGGTTGGTTCTGTGCTGATCGCCGCCATCCTTGCCCTCGATGGCTTTGAAGTCGGCATCGGCCGCCCCTTGCCAGGTTTTGCCCGGCTGCTTGGTGATGATGTTGATGACACCACCGATGGCATCGGAGCCATAAAGTGCCGACATGGGGCCACGGATCACCTCGACCCGCTGGATCATGCCAAGGGGCACGGGAGTGTTGTCGAAGTTGCCGCCGCGCCACAGGGCATTGGAGGAGGAGAGGCGTTTGCCATCCACCAGTACCAGGGTGTACTTGCCGGACATGCCGCGAATACCGATATCGCTGCGGCCATTGGTGTCAGCTTCAGCCTGAATGCCCACTTCGTGGCGCAGCAGGTCGGCAAGGTCATTGACGGGCGCTGCGGCGATCTGTTCGGCCGTGATGACAGAGATAGAGGCTGGCGCCGAGCGGGTATTGTGCGCCGTGGTGGTGACGGTGATCACCTCATCGACTTGAGGGGCGTTGCTGGCGGCGATCGCTTGCTGGGTCAGCAGAGTGACGATGGTGGTGGCCAGCAGGCTGGGAGCAATAAAACGGGAGGTTGAGGATTTCATTATTTACATCTTCCATAACATTCAAATGATAAGCGTTATCATTATCAAATTTAATTTGCTCCGATCGCAACTCTTTTTTATCGGCGAAGCTCAGTTTCGTTCGTCACTCTCTTTTGACTAAAAAGAAGTTAATGAAATTGATTCTCATTTGTATTGATCGTTTTTTCGCTCCTTGTTAGGATGCCGTTCACCCTGATATCTGGTGAGTCAAATGGCTCACTTTAAGTCGTGTCAGGCAGTGATTCATTCCAAGGAGTAGCACCGTCATGTGTGACCATGCACTGGAAGGAGAGTGGCCCGCCACAGCGGTCGGGCTGGATAAAGTGTGCTGTTTTGCCAGCGGTGACAGGGTACTGGTCGCCTCCGGTATCCACGACAGTTTTACCGGCATCCCGCCGGAGAAGCTGCTCGCCCATCTGCGTCAGTTGCGCCAGCAGGGGATGGTCAATCCCATCGCCATCGGCGCCATTCCGTTTGATACCCAATCTCCCTGGCATCTGGTGATCCCGGCGCAATCGCAGTGGGTCGCAAGGGATGCGCTGTTGCCCGCCAGCTGTTGCCAGCTCCATGGCGAGGTGAGCGAAGTGACCGGCTCTGCCCACTATCAGGGGGCAGTGCGGGCAGCATTGCAGCAGTTCAGCGAGGGGCAACTCGAGAAAGTGGTGTTGTCGCGCGCCATCGATGTGCAGAGCGCAGAGCAGACCTCCCCCGCACACGCCTATGGCTCTCTGCTGGCCCAGAATCCGGGGGCCTATGTGTTCCAGATCCCGCTGCCGGAGGGGGAGACCCTGCTTGGTGCGAGCCCCGAGCTGCTGGTGTCACGCAGCGAGATGAAAGTGGTGAGCAATCCGCTGGCGGGCTCCCGTCCGCGCCACGCGTTTTCCGATCAACAGGCGGCCAGTGCCGAGCTGCTGGGGGCGCAGAAGGATCGCTATGAACATGCGTTGGTGGCCGATGCGGTCGCCGCCGCCCTCGCTCCCTTCTGCCGAGAGCTGGACGTCCCTTTGGAGCCGCAGGTGATCGCGACCCCTACCATGTGGCACCTCTCGACCCGCATCGCCGGGCGGCTCCATGAGCCCTCTCCCGTTCTGGCACTGGCGCTGGCACTGCACCCGACACCGGCGGTGTGCGGCACGCCGCTCTCGGCTGCGCGTCAGGCCATCGCCCGGCTCGAGGGGTACGATCGCCGCTTCTACTGTGGCGCCGTTGGCTGGATGGATGCCGATGGCAATGGCGAGTGGGTTGTCACCATTCGCTGTGGCGTGCTGGCCGGTAGGCAACTGCGACTCTATGCTGGCGCCGGGGTGGTGGTGGGCTCCTCGCCGGAAGCGGAGTGGCAGGAGACCGCCGCCAAGCTTGGCACCATGCTGCGGGCGTTTGGCCTCGAAAGCCGGGAGCCGGAGGTAACGGCATGAAGCCGCTGGTACCCTTTACCCCCTGGCCCGCCGAGCTGGCAGCTCACTACCGGGCGCAAGGGTGGTGGCGCGGACAACCGCTCACCGCCTTGCTCGATGACTTTGCCGAACGTTATCCCGAGCGCACGGCCCTGATCTGCGGCGAGCGAGCCCTCAGTTATGGCCAGTTAAAACGTGAGGTCGATGCGCTGGCGGCGCGGCTGGCCGCGCGCGGGCTGGGCCATGGCGATACCGCGCTGGTGCAGTTGCCCAACTGCGCCGAGTTCTATATCTGCTGGTTTGCCCTGATCCGCTGCGGCGTAGTGGCGGTGCATGCCCTCTACAGCCATCAGCGGCGCGAGCTGGTGGCCTTTGCCCGCCAGATTGAGCCCGCCTTGCTGGTACTCAGCCCCTCCCATCCCGGCTTTGCCGGTAAAGCGGGGAGCTTGGCGGCCCTTGATGAGCTGGTATCGCCTTCTTGCCAGACACTGCTGTTCGAGCAGGCAGAAGGCTCCTATCTTCAGTCAGGATTTGCATGGTGTCAGCCTGACCCGATAGCCCGTGCTGATGGTTCGCCGCTGACGGCTATCGCTCCAACTCCTACCCCGGCCGATCAGGTCGCCTTTTTCCAGCTCTCCGGCGGCAGCACCGGTACCCCCAAACTGATCCCCCGTACCCACGATGACTATGGCTATAGCGTGCGCCAGAGCGTAGCGGTGTGCGGTTGGGATGAGCGGGTGATCTATCTCTGTGCCTTGCCAGCGCCCCACAACTTTCCCCTGAGCTCCCCTGGGGCACTCGGGGTGTTTTATGCCGGTGGCTGCGTGGTGCTGGCAAAGGATCCCTCTGCTGCAACCTGTCTGCCGCTGGTGCAGCGTCATCAGGTCAACTGGGCGGCGCTGGTGCCACCGGCTCTGGCGCTCTGGCTGGAGGCGGCCAGCCACTATCCGCAGACCTCTCTGGAGTGTGTGCAGGTGGGCGGTGCGCGCCTCAGCCCGGCTCACGCCGAGGCGGTGGCGAGCCGCCTCGGCTGCCGCTTGCAGCAGGTGTTCGGCATGGCCGAGGGGCTGGTCAACTACACCCGCACCGAGGATGACCAGTGGCACATCGTCAATACCCAGGGTTGCCCGATGAGCCCGGGCGACGATGTGGAGGTGCGAGGCAGCGACGGGCGCCCCTTGCCCGATGGCGAGTGCGGCGAGCTCTGGACGCGTGGCCCCTACACCTTTCGCGGCTACTTCAAGGCTGATGCCCACAATCAGCGAGCCTTCGACCGGGACGGTTTCTACTGCACCGGCGATCTGGTCTGTCGCTTGCCCGGCGGTCATCTGATGGTGGTAGGGCGCAACAAGGATCAGATCAACCGGGGCGGGGAGAAGATCGATGCCCTCGAGATTGAAGAGCTGTTGCTGACCCACCCGGAGGTGCGGCAGGCGGCGCTGGTCGCCATGCCCGATCCCATGCTCGGGGAGCGCAGCTGCGCCTTTCTGATGTGCCGCGAGCCCCTCAATCTGCCCCGCTTGCGCCGTTTCCTGCGCGAGCAGGGGGTGGCCGATTACAAACTGCCCGATCGCCTGGTGCTGGTGGAGCAACTGCCCCACACCCCGGTCGGCAAGATAGACAAACAGACGCTGCGCGAGCAGCTCGCCAAGGAGTGTGCATGACCATTCAATCCCTCGCCGCCTATCCGCTGCCCACCGCTGAGGAGCTGCCCAGCGGGCGGGTGAACTGGCCCTTCGAACCGGGCCGAGCCGCCTTGCTGGTCCACGATATGCAGCACTATTTCGTCGATTTCTACGGGCCGGACAATCCGCTGATCAATCAGGTCATCGACCATATCGCCACCCTGATCCGTCAGGCGCGTGCTCTCGGCATGCCGGTGGTCTATACCGCCCAGCCCGCCGAGCAGAGCCAGGCAGATCGGGCGCTGCTCAATGACATGTGGGGGCCCGGATTGACCCGAGCGCCGGAGCGTCAGCCGATTGTTTCGGCGCTGGCCCCCGAGCCGCAGGATACGGTGCTGACCAAGTGGCGCTACAGCGCTTTTTGCCGCTCTCCACTGGCCGAGCTGATGGCCCAATGGGGGCGAGATCAGCTGGTGATCTGCGGCATCTACGGCCATATCGGGGTGATGCAGACGGCGGTCGATGCTTTTATGCGCGATATCCGCCCCTTCCTGGTGGCTGATGCCATCGCCGACTTCTCCCGCGAAGATCATCTGCTGGCGCTCTCCTACGTCAGCCGCAATGCCGGTCGGGTGATTACCGTGGCCGAGGTGATGGCAGCCAGCAAACGCCCCCTGACTCACGAGTCGCTACGGGCTCAGGTGTTGGCGCGGCTACCCGCCGAGATGCAGCATGAGCAGCCCACCGAGGATGACAACCTGCTCGACTACGGTCTCGACTCGCTGGCGGTGATGGGGCTGGTGGAAGAGTGGCGTCAGCAGGGGCTGGTGGTGGAGCTGGCCGAGCTGGCCCGCACGCCGACCCTGGCTCACTGGTGGGGGCTCCTCTCCCGTCAGCTTAATGTCAGTCAACCCAATGTCAGTCAGAACAAGGCTTATCAGGTCAACGAAGAGCACGTCAGCGAAGCGGAGTGCACCCCATGAGAGAGTGGCAAGGCAGAACCGTCTGGGTAACCGGTGCAGCGCAGGGAATTGGTCATGCGGTGGCGCGTACCTTTGCTGAGGCGGGGGCCAGCGTGGTGGCGTTCGATCTGCAACTGGCCGAGGCACTGCCCGGCAACGTGAAGAGGGTGGTGATCGATGTCAGCGACAGCGAGGCCGTGACCCGCTGCTGCGAACAGCTGCTGGAGGAGGGGCTGGGGCCCGATGTGCTGGTCAATGTCGCGGGCGTACTGGCGACCGGCAGGCTCGATGAGGTGGATGACGCCCTCTTGCAGCGCACCTTCGCCATCAACACCTTCGCCCCCTTCTATCTGATGCGGGCCCTGACCCCCTGGTTTCAGGGACGGCGCAGGGGCGCCATAGTCAATGTATCCTCCAATGCCGGTCGGGTGTCGCGAGTGGGTATGGGCATCTATGGCGCCTCCAAGGCGGCGCTGACCAGCCTCACTAAAACGGCAGGGCTGGAACTTGCCCCCTATGGGGTGCGCTGCAATCTGGTGTCGCCGGGCTCGACCCGCACCCCCATGCTGTACGGCATGTGGCAGGAGGGGGAGGCTGAGCAGCGGGAGGGAGAGCAGCGCACCATCGCGGGCTTGCCCGGGCAGTTCAAGCTGGGGATCCCCCTTGGCAAACTTGGGACCCCCGAAGAGGTGGCAGCCTGTGTGATGTTTCTCGCCTCCGATGCGGCCAGCCATATCACCCTGCAGGATCTGGTGGTCGATGGCGGTGCCACTCTGGGGGTTTAGCCCGCGCGCTGCCGATCTGGCAGGCGTGACACTCTCTTTATGGAGGAGGCCAGGCCTCCTCGCTTTTCAGCCATGCGGGCAGGAGCAAGTCGCTGCCCGCTCGATGTTTGCGCAAGGACATTCCCATGGAACAGACAATGGCGATGCGCGCCACCCACCAGCGTGGTGAGCACCCGCGCTGGCCGCTTACCACTGCTCAGGCGGGCATCTGGTTTGCCCAGCAAAAAAATCCGCAGAGCCCCGCCTGCAATACCGGCGAGTACTGGCTGCTGGAGGGGGCGCTGGCTCCCCATCACTTCACCCGTGCGGTGCGCCAGACCATCGACGAGATCCCCGGTCTGCACTGCGCCTTTGTGGCTACTGCCGATGGCCCGCAGATGGTGGCCAACCCCGCCTGCTGGCAGCTGGCAGAGCGGGATCTGCGCAGTGAAGCCGACCCACTCGCGGCCGCGCAGGTCGAGATGCGTGCGCAGTTGGCCGTCCCCTTCAATCTGACCGGGGGGCCGCTGTTTGCCACCACTCTCTATCGCCTTGGCGAGGGGCGGTGGGCCTGGTTTATTGCCGTGCACCATATCGCCATCGACGGCTTTGGCCTGAGTTTGCTCTGCCAGCGGGTGGCGAGCTGGTATGAGGCGCTCTGCATCGGCGAGCAGCCTGCTCCCTGTCGCTATGCGACCCAGCAGGAGTTGTTGGCCGAGGAGGCGGCCTATCAGGATTCGCCGCGTGCCGCGCGGGATCGCGATTTCTTCGTGCAGCAGCTGGCCGGGGTGGAGAACCCGGCGTCGCTCTCCCGCCGTCCGGCGCAAGGGCCGGGCCCCACATATCGTCTTGAACAACGGCTTGCTGGCCGCCAGTGGCAGGCATTGGTGGCGCGGGCGAGTCGTTCGGCCTGTCACCCCTACAGCCTGCTGCTGGCAGCAGTGGCCAGCTATGTGCAGCGGATGAGTGGCGTTGGTGAGGTGGTGCTGGGTATTCCACTAATGGGGCGGCTGGGCTCAGCGGCGGCCGATACCCCCTGCATGAAGGTCAATGTGGTGCCCCTGCGTATCGAGCTGAGCGGCACCAGCCGGGTAGGGGCGTTGCTGGCACAGGTCGAGCGGCAATTTGCCGCCCTGCGCCGCCATCAGGGCTGCCGTCAGGAGTGGTTGCAGCAGCGCCAGCCGGGCCAGCCGCTGTTTGGCCCTCAGGTCAATTTGATGCCCTTTGCCCGCACCCTCAGCTTTGGTGAAGGGCACAACCTGGTTCGTGGCGAGGTGCAGGTGCTGGCGGCCGGGCCGGTGGAGGAGTGCGCCTTCTACTTTGCCGAGGAGGCTGGCGCTATGACCCTGACCCTCGAAACCCGTCAGGGGTGCTTCAGCCAACAGGAGAGTGAACGTCATCTGGCCCGGCTGGTAGCTTATCTGGCGGCCTGGAGTGAGGCGGGTGACGAGGCCCTGGCGGTGCGCTTGCCGCTGTTGCTGCCCTGTGAGCAGGTTGAGCTGGCGCGCTGGAACCAAACCGACCATCCGTTGCCGACCACCACCCTGAGCGCACTGCTGGCCGAGGGGCTGGCGGCGGCGGATCAGAGCGCCATTGCGCTGGAGTGTGGCGCCGAGCGCTGGCGAGTGGCCGAGCTGCGCCAGCGTACCCGCCAGCTGGCATGCTATCTGGCGGGGAGGGGCGTGGGCCCCGGTTGCCGGGTGGCGGTGGTGATCCCGCGCTCTCCCGAGCTGATTCTCGCCCAGCAGGCCATCATGGCGGTGGGTGCCGTCTACGTGCCCGTTGACCCGGACTATCCGGCGGAGCGGATCGGCTACATTCTCGCCAGCAGCGATCCTGCACTGGTGCTGACCAGTCGTACGCTTCAGATGCCGCTCGATGTGGCGGCGCCACTTGTCTGCCTCGATGCCCCCGGTGTGGCAGAGCAGCTGGCGACGATAGAAGTGGTGGCGACAGAACCTTGTGAGCTGCCAGCCCCCAAACCGGAAGATGCGGCCTACATCATCTACACCTCCGGCTCGACCGGTCGGCCCAAAGGGGTGGTGGTGAGCCATGGCGCCATCGTCAACCGGCTGCTCTGGATGCAGCACATGTATCCCATCGGCCCGGCGGATCGGGTGCTGCAAAAGACCCCGGCCGGTTTCGATGTCTCCATCTGGGAGTTTTTCTGGCCCTTTATGACCGGGGCGCGGCTGGTGCTCGCCAAACTGGGTGGCCACAAGGATCCCGCCTACCTTGCCGAACTGATTGAGCAGGCCGGGATCACCACCTTGCACTTTGTCCCCTCCATGCTGCAGATCTTTGTCACTCAGGCCGAGCCTGCGCGTTGCCAGGCACTGCGGCAGGTATTTTGCTCCGGCGAGGCGCTGCCCGCGGATCTGGTGCTGCGCTGGTATGGGACATTCTCAGCCCCCCTGCACAACCTCTATGGCCCGACCGAGGCGGCGGTGGATGTCACCTGGTATCCCTGCCGGGCAGATGAGGCGGTGACCAGCGTGCCCATCGGCTATCCGGTCTGGAATACCAGCATCCACATTCTCGACCCCTGGTTGCAGCCGGTGCCCCCCGGTGTGGCAGGCGAGCTCTGGATCGGCGGCGTGCAGGTGGCGGAGGGTTACTTTGGTCAGCCCGAGCTCACCGCCGAGCGCTTTATTGCCAACCCCTTCGGCGCGGGACGGCTCTATCGCAGCGGCGATCTGGCCGCCTGGCGCGAGGATGGCGCTATCGAGTATCTGGGGCGCCTCGATTTTCAGGTGAAGATCCGTGGCCAGCGCATCGAGCTGGAGGAGATCGAGCAGGTGCTGCTGCGCCATCCCCGAGTGGCGCAGGCGGTGGTGCTGGCCCCCGAATTTGCCCCCGGCGATCGCCGTCTGGTGGCCTATGTGGTGGCCGCAGATAGCAGCGAGTTGACGCTGGCCGAGTTGGTACCCACCCTTGGCGCTGCCTTGCCTGACTACATGGTGCCGGGGCTCTTGGTAAACCTGGCCGAGCTGCCGCTTACCCCTAATGGCAAGCTGGATCGCAAGGGGCTGCCGCTGCCTGATATGACATCGGCGGTGGGTCAGTCGCTGCCGAAAACCTTGCTGGAGGAGCGGCTCTGTCGCCTCTTCGCCGAGGTTCTGGGGCTGGCGCGGGTCGGCGCCGACGATAACTTCTTTGCCCTCGGCGGCCACTCCCTGCTGGCTGCGCAGCTGGTGGTGCGCATTGAAGAGTCGACCGGACAGGCGCTCACTCTGGCCAGTCTGTTCGAAGCGCCGAGCCCAGCCCAGTTGGCGTGCCGTCTTGGCGGTGAGCGGGAGGCCATGCCCATGCTGTTGCCCCTGCGGGCGCATGGTACGCAGTCTGGCACATCGTGCCCCACCCTCTTTTGCGTCCACCCCGCAGGGGGGCTCGGCTGGTGTTATGCGCCGCTGGTGCCCCATCTGCCGGCCGATATGGCGGTCTATGCCCTGCAGGCAAGGGCGCTCTGCCAGCAGGATGCCCCGCTGCCCGCCAGCTTCGACGAGCTGGCACTTGACTATGTGACCGAGCTGCGTCGTCAGCAGAGCGAGGGGCCCTACTGGCTGCTCGGCTGGTCGCTCGGGGGCATGCTGGTGCACCGGATGGCCGCCATGCTGCAAGAGCAGGGACAGGAGGTTGCCATGGTGCTGCTGCTCGATGCCTACCCCTGTCAGCAGTGGCAGACCCAGCCGTTGCCCGACGAGCAGCGGATGCTCGATGCGTTGCTGCGGATGGGAGGCATTGCGGTTGCGGACGATGCGCTCGATTCCCTTACTCGGGGCGACGTGGTGGTCCGACTGGGGGCAGAGGGGAGTGCGCTGGCCATGCTCGACGAGCAGGTGGTGAGCGCCATGATTGAGCTGGTGGGCCACAACAACCGGCTGATCCGTCAGCCGGTCGACTACTGCTACCACGGGGAGGTGATCTTTATCGAGGCGTCAGCCTCCCGCCAGCCCTGGCTGGATGGACGCGGCTGGGAGCCGCTGACAGAAGGCAAAATCCGCTATGAGCGCTTCCCCTGCCTGCATCAGGAGATGGTGCATCCCGACTGGCTGGCGCAGGTCGGCGCCCTTATTGGTGAGCGGGTCTATGGGGTCTGGCAACAACCGCACATCCGGCAGGAGGGGGACGCATGACCCCGGTTGCAGCCATCCGGGAAGCCTTGCTGGCGGGCAAGCTGGTAGGGCTGGGAGAGCCGCACTGGCACCCGGATTTTATCCGGCGCCAGCACGCCTGGCTGTGTGATCCGGCGCTCTGGGGAGTCATGACCGATCTGGTGCTGGAGTGCGGCAACCGCCGCCATCAGGGCTTGCTCGATGCCTGGCTGACGGGGCAGGAGAGCTGGCAGGGTGAGCCGCTGACGCTGGCGCGGCTCTATCCGGTCTGGCTCGACTCCTGCGCCTTTCCCGCCTTGATGGCCCCCGAGTTTCCGGCTCTCTTTTCCGCTCTGCGCCAGAGCAATCTGGCGCGCCCTGAACATATGCGGCTGCGGGTGCATCTCTGCGAGCCCTTATTCGAGTGGCAGGCGATGAGCCCGGAGCGGTGGCAGCAACACAACAGGGGGCGGGATCAGGCGCTGGCTGACTATCTTCTTGCACTTCCCGCCCGCGGCGTGGTGGTGCTGGCGGGGGCGCGACATCTGCTCAAAGCCGCAGGAGATCCCCACTTTGCGCAGCCGACGCTGGGCCAGTTGCTGGAGGTGGCACGGCCAGGTTGGCTGCAGGTGCTTCACCCCAGGCCAATGGTTGCTGGGAAGGGAGATGGGGAAGAGGAGCGGGTGTGCGATCTGGCCGGTATCACGACTGTCGACCTCTATCCCCACTGGCCGGTGCATCCGCCGCTGGAGACTCTTATCGATCGGTTGGTGCGCGTGGCTGACCGGGGGCGGGAGATGCGAATTTGCCCCACCTTGCTGGCCGAGCCCTGGCGCAGCCGCTTGCTAAGCCGCGCTCACTTGCTGCCAGCTGGCATAGCCCGCCAGCTGCAACAGTGGCTGGCGTAACTACTGGTTGGTGTAACCGCTGACTTGAGTAACAGAAGGGGGGCAAGGCTCCCCTTTTTTACATTTTGCATCCTGCATTCAGCGCTGCAAAGTTGCACCATTTACGGCATATCTTGCCACTCATCGCCGAAAATTCAGCTCCTTCGCTACTTTAAAGAAGTTTCTACTGGTCTTACCTGAGCAAATCTCTTTGCTTTTTGTTTAACAAGGTATTTACATCTAGGTGTCACCAGCATCGGTGACGCTCACAACGGCAAGGAGCCAGTTATGACCCATGTCGACATCCCTTTCCTTCGTTACCTCGATGCGGAAGGGTGCCCGGTCGCCACCTTACCGACCTGGCTGGACAAGGCGATACTGCACACCTTCTACCGCAATATGGTGATGGTGCGCAGCTATGACAAAAAAGCGATTGCGCTGCAACGAACCGGCAAACTCGGTACTTTTCCCTCCCATCTCGGCGCAGAAGCAGTGGGGATTGGCATTGGTCTGGCCATGCAGCCGCAGGATGTCTACGTTCCCTACTATCGGGACATGCCTACCCTCTATGTGCGGGGCGTGCCGATGGAGAAGAACCTGCAATATTGGGGCGGTGACGAGCGGGGCAGTTATTTTCTCAAACCCGATGGGACTCCCTCTGAAGATCTCCCCATCTGCGTCCCCATCGCCACCCAGATCACCCACGCTTGCGGTATTGCCTCGGCCTTCAAACTGCGTAATCAACCGCGCGTCGCCGTAGTCACTATCGGCGACGGCGGTACCTCCAAGGGTGATTTTCTAGAGGGGCTCAACTGCGCCGGGGTCTGGCATCTGCCGATGGTCATCATCGTCAACAACAACCAGTGGGCCATCTCGGTGCCGCGCAAGCTGCAATCGAGCGCTCCTACGCTGGCCCAAAAGGGGATTGGTGCAGGGGTGCGCAGCCTGCAGGTGGATGGCAACGATGTGGTGGCGGTCTACGATGCCGCGCGCAATGCCGTCGAACGGGCCCGCAGCGGCAAGGGGCCGACCCTGATAGAAGCGGTCAGTTATCGCCTCGGCGATCACACCACGGCCGACGATGCCACTCGCTATCGCGATGGGGCCGAGGTCGAGGCCGCCTGGGCGAAAGAGCCGGTCAAGCGGCTGCGCCAGTTTATGCACAGCCAGGGCTGGTGGGATGAGGAGCAGGAGCAGAGCCTGCTGGCGGAGGCTACCCGAGAGGTAGAGCAGGCGGTTGCCCGTTATGAGGCGATGGCGCCCCAGCCGCCGGAGGCGATGCTCGATTATCACTATGCCAGCCTGCCCGCCGAACTCTTGCCCCAGCGCGAGCGAGTGATTGCCAAGGGGATGAAGCAGGAGGTTGGTCATGAGTGAGATCAGTTTGCTGGAAGCGGTCAACATGGCCCTTCACTACGAGATGGAACACGACCCGGATGTGGTGGTACTGGGCGAGGATGTGGGGGTCAACGGCGGGGTGTTTCGCGCCACTGTGGGCCTGCGCGACAAGTTCGGTTTCAAGCGGGTGATCGACACGCCGCTTGCCGAGGGATTGATCGCCGGGGTGGCGGTCGGCATGGCGACCCAGGGGCTCAAGCCGGTGGCTGAGTTCCAGTTTCAGGGTTTCATCTTCCCCGGGATGGAGCAGATCATCTGTCAGGCGGCGCGGATGCGAAACCGCACCCGTGGCCGCCTCTCCTGTCCCCTTGTCTATCGCTCCCCGTATGGCGCGGGCATTCATTCGCCTGAACATCACAGCGAGAGTGTCGAGGCGCTGTTTGCCCATATCCCTGGGATACGGGTAGTGATCCCCTCCAGCCCGAGGCGTGCTTATGGCCTGCTGCTCTCGGCCATCCGCGATCCGGATCCCGTGATGTTTTTCGAACCGGACCGCATCTATCGCTCGATGAAATCCGAGGTGGTGGATGACGGTGTCGGCCTGCCGCTGGATGTCTGCTTCACCCTGCGCCCGGGCCGGGATATCACGGTAGTGGCCTGGGGGGCTTGCATCCAGGAGGTGATGCGGGCGGCGAACCTGCTGGCCGAGCAGGATATCCAGTGCGAGGTGCTGGATCTGGCCACCATCAAGCCGCTGGATATGGAGACCATCCTCACCTCGGTACGCAAGACCGGCCGTTTACTGGTGGTACACGAGGCGTGTGGCAGCTTCGGGGTCGGGGCCGAAATTGTGGCGCGGGTGACCGAGCAGGCACTTCCCAGCCTCAAGGCGCCACCCAAACGGTTGACCGGGGTGGATGCCGCCGTCCCCTACTATCGCAACGAGGCGTATTACCTCATCACCGAGCAGGATATCGCCGATGCCGCTCACCAGCTGATGGAGAACCAGTGGCTATGAAATTTTTCAAATTACCGGATCTGGGTGAAGGGTTGGCCGAAGCCGAGATCGTCGAATGGAAGGTGAGTGCCGGTGATACCGTTGCGGTCGATCAGGTGCTCTTGTCGGTGGAAACGGCCAAGGCGCTGGTGGATGTACCCTCTCCGGTAGCCGGGGTGATTGCCCGTCTCTGCGGCGCCGAGGGGGATATCCTCCATATCGGTGCGCCGCTGGTGGAGTTCGAGGGGGGCGAAGATGATGGCACCGTGGTGGGCAAGGTGAGCGCCCATCAGCAACATATCGAGGATCACTTCGTGGTGGGGGCCATTGCCCCGGGGGGATCGCTGGTGCAAGCCATGCCTGCGGTGCGACTGTTGGCACAAAAACTGGGTCTGGATATCGACCGGATCAAGGGAAGTGGCAGCGGCGGCATGGTGACCGAGCTGGATGTGCAGCAGGCATTCGAGGCCCAGCAGAGCAGTGGCAACGAATTCCTCAAAGGGTCACGGCGTGCCATGGCCAAGGCGATGGAGCTCTCTCATCAGACTGTGGTGCCGGTCAGCATCACCGATGAGGTGGATTTGCGTCACTGGCGCCCTGATGAGGATGTGACGGTGCGCCTTATCAAGGCCATTGGCGTGGCGTGCCGCGCCGAGCCCTCGATGAACGCCTGGTTTGATGGTGAAACCCTGTCACGGCGGCTGTTCAAAGAGGTCAATGTAGCCATCGCGGTGGATTCAAAGCATGGCCTTTATGTGCCGGTGATGGAGAACGTGGCCGAGCGGGAGGGGGCGGATATCCGGCAGGGGCTGGATCGGATGATCGCCGATGTGAAGGCGCGCGCCGTGCCGCGCGAGATGTTGCAGGGGGCGACCATTACGCTCACCAACTTCGGCGCTATCGCAGGCCGCTATGCCAGCCCCATTGTCACGCCGCCGCAGGTAGCCATCATAGGGGCAGGCAAACTGTTCGAAAAAGTGGTGTTCATCCATGGTGAAGCGCGTCCCGTCAGGGCATTGCCGCTGTCGATGACATTTGACCACAGAGCCTGTACTGGCGGGGAGGCGGCTCGTTTTCTCAGAGCGCTGGTCGAAGCGTTGGAAGCGGCCACCTTATAACGGTTTGTGCCCTGTCATTGGCAGGGCACAAATTTGTTTGCGTAATCTACAAAGCCACGTATAATCCAAACCAGCTTGAAAGGGCGATAGTTATGTCAATGAATACGATGTTTCACATCTTGTCCTGTTGTTCATAAGTTAATCCCGTTTTTTGAGCTTTACCCGCTGAAAAGCATAAGTAATTATTTTGAATACAGGTTTAAAAGATATGTCTAACATGATCACCGGTACCGTTAAGTTTTTCAACGAAACCAAAGGTTTTGGCTTCATCCAGCAAGAAAACGGCCCGGACGTTTTCGTTCACTTCAGCGCCATTCAAGGTAACGGTTTCCGTACCTTGGCTGAAGGTCAGCGCGTACAGTTCTCTGTGACCCAAGGTCAGAAAGGCCCGCAGGCTGAGAACGTAACCGCTCTGTAATTCTTACAGAATTTAAGAAAGCCGTGGTACCTTTGGTGCCACGGCTTTTTGTTTATATGGCTTCTGCTACTAACTCCCATGTGCTGAATCATGCTGCTATCGCTCCTGCTTGCTGCCACCTTGACTCCGACGTCCGA
Organism: Aeromonas sp. Y293-4; assembly: GCF_027705905.1. Taxonomy (NCBI): domain Bacteria; kingdom Pseudomonadati; phylum Pseudomonadota; class Gammaproteobacteria; order Aeromonadales; family Aeromonadaceae; genus Aeromonas; species Aeromonas sp. Y293-4. The sequence goes on from NZ_JAPDCI010000005.1 coordinate 30,527, forward strand.
TGCGCCGGTACCGGTTCAATCCGCGATGGAAGCGCAGGTGATCTGCCAGCAGTTTGTCCAGGTCCGAATAGGTGCTGCGCTGCAACCCGATGAGGTAAATGCGCGACTGGTGCCTGAAAGGGAGGGGGAGTGGCTGGTGGATGGCAAAGTAAAAGGACCCGAAGGTCCTTTGCTGTTTGCCTGTCATCTTCACCAAGGGGAGCGCTGGGAGCTACTCAACTTTTCCCTCTGGGCACCACAGCCGGTCAAAGCGGTTTGAGTGCGACCAGCAGATGTTGCAGGTGTTCAACCATGGTCATGCCAAACGGGGTGAGATAGCCGCCATCTTCTGCGCTGATGAGCCCCTGTTGATGCAGACGGGCTGCCGCCTGGCACAACTCTTCAGACATATCGCTGCGTAATTTAATCCCCAGGCTCATGTTGGCCGGATCAAAGCATGCCAGTATTTTCAAATCGTTCACGAATTCGTTAGAAACCTGGTCGATCCCAATCATGGATTTACTCCTTACGCTAAAGATGTATGCAAACTAGCATCCCCGGATCCACTTTAGTGGGCGCTGGCTCAAATTATTGATCTTTGGCTGGATGCTGCGTTTCAAATGCTGTTTTTTTCGGCGTAATCAGATGGTTGGCTGACAGCTTCGTCAAGGGCCGAGCCGGACCAAACGTGGTAGGATAGGGCACTTCTTTATATCGGACGGTCTATTGGTGGCTGTTCGCCCTGTTCAAGGTATCGCTCATGGTCAAGATCACTCTGGTATCCCTGCTGCATTCACTTTGTGCCCGCTTTCCTGTCTACCCCGCTGCTTCGTTGACCTCCCTGCTGGATGCCCATCAGGGCGAGGTATGGTTACCTGCACGCAAGGGGGCCGACATTGCGCTGTTACGCAAGCATGCCAATGGGGCTCATGAGCTGGCGTCACTCGATGCGGGCTGGTGTGATTTTGCCGCCAGCGACAGCGGCGATACGCCAGAGCTGGATGCACTGGCCAACTACGACAGCGAGATGATGGATAACCTGCTGATGTACTGGCACACCGCCGCCAAGATCAACAGCCCGATCACCGATAACCTGTTCGAGCTGCGTCGCGAAGTGGTGGATGAGGCCCACGGTGCCAAACTCGCTGCCGCCTGGGAGCAGCAACAACAGCTGCGTTTTGAGCAGCTGATGGCGATGGCGGCCAATGGCCGGGATCTGCTCTGCTTTGTCGAGGTGGAGTCCGCCTACTGGCTGCGGCAAAAGCTGAGCGAGCAGCCTGATGTGCAGCTGATCACGCCAGAGTTGTAAAAGGGGCAATATGATGGCTGGCGGTCTCGCTATCGAGGAGGCTGCTCTATCCTTATTGGCGTCATTGTCCTCCCCATCCGGTGCCAAGGGGCTGCAAGCTGGACAAGCTGACGACAAGATGTGAACATGGCGCCCTTTATCGAGAGAGAGACTTGGCCAATGAGCTATGAACTGAGCGACACCGAGCGCAATGCCGCGCTGCAACTGAACGCTGATTACCGTTACGATCACTTCATCAGCAAGCTGGTCGAGCATGAAGAGCTGTTCGTCCTGACTGACGAGCATGGTGTCATGATGCTGACCACCGATGATGAAGATTGCATCCCGGTATGGCCGCACCCGGAGTACGCCAAGGCGTGGGCCGAAGGTGAGTGGGCCGATTGCAAGCCGCAGTCCATCACCCTCAAGGTGTGGCTGGAGCGCTGGGTTGACGGTATGGAGCAGGACGAGCTGTGTGTTGCCGTGTTCCCGACCCCGGATCAGGAAGGCATCGTACTGGAGCCGGCCGACGTGGCTGACGCCATTGCCGAGAAGCAGGCCAAGCGCGGCTGATCACCTAGCTATTCGCAACACTGGTTGCCAACAAAGACCCCGCTATCTGGCGGGGTCTTTTGTTTTAAGGACTTTTGCCGATGGGCTGATGCAATCAGGGCTGGCGATAAGTGGTGTCGATGATGGGCTCGGCCGGGAAGATCTTGCCACTCTTGATGGCTGCCCTGGTCTCGGATTTTAGCTCTTCATCAATCCATAGCAGACCGCCATAGCTGTAACCGCTGTTGTCGCCCCCAAGGGGCCAGTAGAGCTGCTCGCTCTTGGGGGTGGCAGGTACTTTTGGCAGTTTTATCCAGCTCCATGCCCCTTCCCGGGTGTAGGGCACCTGATAGGCGGGGACGAAGCTTGCCAGCTCATAGAGCCGCTGCTGGATCTGCCGTGACAGGGCCGCCTTTTTGGCAAAGTCGAACTCCTTGTCATACTGCTCCACCAGAGCCGTGATGGCATCGTCATCGATGTTCATGATGTTGTTGGTCTGGGGCTTGTTGGCGTTGACCTTGTGGAAGAACTCCCAATAGGCGGGATAGCGGCTGCCTGCCCAGGCCATCCAGGCGCTCTGGTGCTTTTTCTCCAGCATCGATTTGAAACCGGCCGAGGCATCCATCAGGTTGAGCTCCAGATTAAGTCCCGCCTTCTTGGCCTCTTCCCGCAACAGCGTGAGCCGCTGGGCGTGCTCCGCCGTGGTGTAGGTGATGGCGAGGGCCAGTGACTGCCCCTTGTCGTTTTGCAAAATCCCCTGTGGCCCCACTTTGTTAAAGCCTGCCTTGGCAAAGTATTCCCGTGCCAGTTTGGGATCGAACGGACGGGCCTTGATCTCGCTGTTGGTAAACTCACCCTGACCTGAGCCATAACTGTTGAGTCGCTGGTAATCCCCCCGCAGCAGGGTGGTGAGCATCTTGTCGAGGTTGAGGGCATGCTGGACCCCGAGCCGCACATCGAGATTATTCAGCAGCGGATCGGCGGTGTTCAGATAGAGCCCCATTGGCGATTGCGGGGTCTGGTTGTAGAACCAGGTACGCGCGATATACCCCTTCTCGAACTCCGCGGTGTTGGTCTTGTCGTGCCACCAGTTGGGCATCACCAGCGGGAAGGTGTCGAGATCGCCGCGCAGGAAGTGCTGCCAGGCGATGTTCAGATCCCTGAGCACCTTGATCTCGATCCGTGCAGGATTGAAGCGATGCTGGAAGTAGCGCTCGTCATCCCCCCACCAGTGTTCAATCCGCTTGAAGGTGACCGATTTACCCTTTTTCACCTGATCGATCTGATAGGGGCCGGTGACTGGCAACACCTTCCAGTTGTACTCCTTGACCCAGTTGGCGGTGAGCTTGATGGCGTGGCTCGGCTCTGGGCTGATGGGCAGTGACTCGAGCAGATCCTGGCGGCTCTTTTCGGTGCCGCTGGTGATGGCCAGGGTGTGATCATCAAACTTGGTGATATCGGCTATCTGGGTGCTGTAGTAGTTGTTGTACCAGGGGTCGTTGATCTCTTTGCTGCGCATCATCTTGAGGGTAAAGAGCCAGTCATCGGCGGTGACCGGCTGGCCGTCTGACCAGCGCGCCTTGGGATTGATGCGAAAATAGAGGGTCTTGTTGTCGGCGCCGAAAGCCCACTCGTTTGCCAGCATCGGCATGGGGTTGCCGGTAACGGGATGAGTGCTCAGCAGTGGCAGGTTGGTTTCCCGCACGTAACCGGCAAAGCCGCCGTTGGAGTCGGGGCCATATTTGCGCAGGGTCAGGGTGATGGCGGTGGCGCGAATGATAGGGGAGAGTCGGCGCTCCCCGGCGGTGATGGTCGATGGCATGTCCTTGCTCTCCTGAAGTCTGCTTCCTGCAGATCACGCACTGGTGATGTCAGTCCCGATGGGGACTGGCTCATCATGAAAATTTTATCCTGTCAGGTCAATGAAATAGCGTGAATTAGCGGGTGGCCTAGGCCGCAACGCAGTGCAGGGTGATCCCCTTGGCCGCGATGGCGGCCCGCATGGGGGCGGGCAGGGCATCGTCGGTAACCAGCACGTTGATCTGGCCCGGCGCGCCAAGCTGGCTCGGGTGGATGGCGCCAAATTTGCTGCTGTCGGTGATCACCACATTGGTCATCCCCTTGGCCAGCACGCTGTTGACCACGTCGGCACGCATCATGTCGCGGCCAGTGAAACCCATCTCGGGATGAAAACCGTCGACCCCGATAAAGGCCTTGGAGAAGTGCACCTGCTCGATGCAGAGGCGCGTGAGCGGCCCCACCACGCTCTCGCTCTGATGCTGGAACAGCCCGCCGAGCAGCACCACCTGAGCCGGGGTGTCTTTGAGCAGATGGGCGATATAGCTGCTGATGGTGATGATGGTGACCCGTTTGTGCAGGGCCAGATGGCGCGCCAGCATGGCGTTGGCGCTGCCCCCCTCGATAAAGACCGTCTCGCCATCCTCTACCAGCTGGGCGGCCCGCTCGGCGAGGCGCTCCTTGAGCAGGTAATTGATGTTCATCCGGGCATCCGGGTCATCGGTCTCCAGCGCCATGGCCGAGCCGTGTACTCGTCTGAGCAGTCCCTGCTTCTCCAGCGCGGTGAGGTCGTTGCGCACCGTCACCTCAGACACTCCTGTGTGTCGGGAGAGTTCACTCACGCTCATCTTGCGAGCCTGATGGACCAGAGTGAGGATCAGTTGGTGGCGTGGATTCATGGTGCGCTCACATGCAAGGTGGTGGATAGCGGCAAGCCACCCGAGGGTGGCTTGCCAATCATATGACGTCACAGGCGCCATGGGGGGCGCCCCGTCAGAGACTGTGCTCGGTGCGGGCGATGATATCATCTTGCGCATCCGGGGATAAGGCGGTGAAGAATGCCGAATAGCCCGCCACCCGTACCACCAGATCCCGGTACTGATCCGGATTGGCTTTGGCCGCCAGCAGGGTTTCCCGCGAGACGATGTTGTACTGCACGTGCCACCCCTTGTGCACCTCGAAGAAGGTGCGCAGCAGGCTCATCAGTTTGGCCTTGTCCCGCTCGTTCTCAAGGCTCGCCGGACTCAGCTTCTGGTTTAGCAGCACCCCGCCGAGAATGGCCGCCGTGGGCAGCTTGCCGATGGAGTTGAATACCGCTGTCGGACCGAGACGATCCGAACCCGACGAGGGGCTGGCCCCTTCCGCCAGCGGCGTGCGGGCGTGGCGGCCATCCGGGGTAGCCATGGTGGCGGCACCGAAGGGCACATTGGCCGAGATGGAGGAGGTGCCGGCATAGTAGGTGCCGCCGATGGGGCCACGGCCGAAGCGGGTGTTGTGCAACCCCTTGAGCTCGTCGATGTAGCTCTGGTAGGCCTGCACCAGCAGCAGGTCAACCTCGTCCAGATCGTTGCCATATTTGGGGGCGGCGTTGGTGAGGCGCTGGCGCAGCTGCTCCCCCGCCAGTCCGGCAAAATCTTGCTCGAGTGCTTCGGCCAGCTCTTGCTGATCCACAATCCCCTGCTCGAACACCAGTTTCTTCAGGGCAGCCAGGCTGTTACCGAGGTTGGCAATTCCCACCTGCAGACCGGAGACCCAGTCATAGACGGCGCCTCCCTCCTTGATGGTCTTGCCGCGTTCGATGCAGTCATCCACCAAAGTGCTGCAGAGAATGTCGTGGGCTTGGGCCTCCAGCACGCTGTCGATCACGCAGTCGATCTCGATGGATTTGCGGGTGAAGTAGCGCACCTGCTCATCCCAGCGGGCCATCACCTCGTCAAAGTTGCCAAAGCTCCCGTCTCGCAGCGACTGGGGCTGGGGCAGGAATACCTTGCCGGTGGTGGCATCGCGGCCGCCATCCAGTGCCGCCAGCAGGATGCGGGCGAAGTTGATAAAGCTCATGCCGGTGCAGCGGTAGCCCCACTTGCCGGGCACGGCGGTCTCGATGCAGCCGATGGCGGCGTAGTGGTGGGCATCCTCCACGCTTACCCCGAGCTTGATGAACTCGGGGATCACCACCTCGTCGTTGTTGAAGGCGGGCATGCCGAAGCCGCAGCGGATCACCTGAATGCAGGCGTCGAGGAAATCCTCGCTCATCCCGGCATGGTAGCGCACAGAGAGGTTGGGCTGGGTGGATCGGAGCTGGCCGCAGGACTCCAGAATCGCGTAGGAGAGGCCGTTGACCGCGTCATGGGCAGTGCCATCCCGCCAGTTCTGGCCGCCGATGGTGACGTTCTGATAGAGCGGGCTGCCGGCGGAGGCCTTGGAGTGGGTGCCGGAGCGGATCTTGTTCACCTCCAGCAACTTGAGCCAGCACCCTTGCAGCAGTTCGATGATGCGTGTCCGAGGCAGGGATTCCGACAATTCCACCTCGCGGCGATACCAGGGGTAGAGGTATTGATCCATCCGGCCAAACGACACCGAATGGCCGTTGGATTCGATCTGCAGGATGAGCTGGATAAAGTAGCAGAGCTGCAGTGCCTGCCAGAAGGTTTCGGGTGGCTGGTGGGCGATGTGGGCGCAGTTGAGCGCGATGGTCTCAAGCTCGTTTCGGCGCTCGGGGCGAGATTCTTGTACTGCCATATCATGGGCAAGTGCGGCGTAGCGCGCGATGTGATCGCTGACTGCCTCCAGGGTGATGGCGACGGCGTGCAGGAACTGCTCGCGCTGCAGATCGGCCCAATCCGCCAGATCCAGCCGACTGCGCCGCTCGGCCACCTTGGCCTTGAAGCCATCGAGCCCCAGCGTGAGCAGCTCCTCATAGTTGACCGCGAGGTGGGCATCCCCCGAGGTCATGTTGCCCTCGGCCTTGATGATGCCGCTCTCCAGCAGTGCTTTCTGCTCATCGGTAAAGAGGCCGAAGCAGCGATCCTGCACCGTCTGGCCGCGCCAGAAGGGCGTGAGGGCGTGGATGATCGCCTTGTCGGTTTCGCTGACTGCAAAACCGGCACCGGGACGGTCTGCCAGCTCGTCGATCTCCTTCTCAATCCAGCTCACCGTGTACTCAGGAAACAGCGGCGCCGCCCGCACCTGACTGGCCTGATTGCCGACGATCAGCTCGTCGTGCTTGATCCAGATGGTGCGCGCCTTGAGGTGGTGGGCCAGCGCCAGGGCACGGCGCACCGGCAGTGGCCGGGCCAGATGGGCCTGATAGGCCTCGGTGTAGTGACGGGCGCGCTCGGTGCAGACCGGTGGCTGAACGATGTGGATCAGGCTCTCTTTGTGGGCGCAGATCCGCGGGCTGAGGGTATTGAGGTCGAGCTGGGTCATGGTCTTATCCTCTGGTCATTGGGCAGTGAGTGGCTGATCTCATAGGGTGTTGCTAGCCCCGGGTGAGCGGGGTCAGCCCCTGCGCACGGGCACACTCATGGGCAAAGGCGAGTAGTGCCGGGTCATCGAGTGGCTGCCGGGGGGCCTGATAGGGTTGGTCGAGCAGGGCGTACTTGCCTGCGCCCAGGGTGTGGTAGGGGAGAAAGTGGATCTCCTGCACAGTGCCAAGGCTGGCGGCAGCTCGGGTAATGGCCTCTATGGATGCGTGGTCAGCATTGAAGTCGGGGATGAGCGGCACCCGGATCTGCATGGCCACGCCGCGCTCGGCCAGACGCTTGAGGTTGGTCAAGGGCAGGGCGAACTTGCCGCGGGTCCAGTCGAAGAAGCGCTTCTCATCCACATGCTTGAGATCCGCCAGCAGCAGGTCGAGATGGGGGAGGCTTGGCTCAATCTGGTGCCAGGGCACGTGCAGGCAACTTTCCACTGCGGTATGCAGTCCCTCGGCCTTGCAGCGGGCCAGCAGGTCGGCAGCAAATTCGGGCTGCATGAAGGGTTCGCCGCCAGAGAGGGTGACTCCGCCGCCACTGCGCTCGAAGAAGGGGCGATCCCGCAAGATGGTGGCCATCAGGGTGTCTAGGCTCTCCTCCCGGCCGCACACCTGCAGCGCTTCGCTGGGGCAGAGGCCGCGAAGCCGTTCCACATCCTGATTGCCGAGGGCTGAGCGGGCGAGCTGGACACCCTGGCTGTCATGCAAGATTGCCGGACAGGCATCGCTGCAGAGCCGGCATCCCTCGATGCATTGGCGCCGGTCGAGTAGTATGTCCGGCTTGGGAGAGCGGCTTTCCGGGTTTTGACACCAGCGACAGGCCAGCGAGCACCCCTTGAGAAATACCAGGGTGCGAATGCCGGGGCCATCGTGAGTTGAATATCGTTGCAGGTCGAAAATCATACCGCCTCCTTTTGTATTTGCATTCTATTTGCTTTCGTTCGAAAGTTGATTTGATTTCGATCAAGCTATTTGCAGATGTTTTATCGCTAGAATGGCGACATATTGAACATCCCGTTAAGGAGTTAGAGATGGAGCTGTATCTCGATACCGCCGATGTGGCGGCAGTGCGTCGCTGGTCACGGATCCTGCCGTTGGCCGGTGTCACCACCAATCCTTCCATTACCGCCGCCGGGGGATTGCCGCTCTGTGAGCTGCTGCCCGCCCTGCGCGACGTGCTGGGGCCCAAGGCGCGCCTGTTTGCCCAGGTGATGGCCAAAACCGAAACCGATATGGTGCGCGAGGCATTCGCCCTGCGTGAACTGGACCCGGATCTGGTGATCAAAATCCCGGTATGTGCAGAGGGGCTGGCGGCCATCAAGAGCCTGACCGCCAACGGTGTGCCGACGCTGGGCACCGCTGTCTATACCCCGCTGCAGGGCTGGTTGGCGGCGGTGGCGGGGGCGGAATATGTCGCGCCCTACGTTAACCGGCTGGATGCTCAGGGGGGCGATGGCATCGCCACCGTGCAGGAGCTGCAACAGCTGCTTGCGCTGCACGCGCCGAACAGCAAGGTGCTGGCGGCGTCATTCCGCACTCCCCGTCAGGCGCTCGACTGCCTGCTGGCGGGTTGTCAGTCCATCACCTTGCCGCTCGATGTGGCGGAGCAGCTGCTGAATGTGCCGGCGGTGGATGCGGCGCTGGTGAAGTTCGATCAGGATTGGCAGCGCGTCTTCGGTCGCTGATCCCGGTGACAAGCTGATTGCCGTGATTGAGGGGGGAGGGTGAAGAAGCGCGGGTGATGGGGATTGACCGACTAGACTTGAAACAGGTGGCCACGTTCGCTGGCCGCCCTGCAGTTTACCGGAGGTATCCCATGAGCGACCATCTGCTGCTCCCCCATGGTGAAGATTTGCATCGTGCGGTGCTTTGGCTCAGCGAGCACCACCAGCACGATATCGCCGCCATTGAAGAGGCCAGTCTGCGTTTTGATCTCTCGCCGCTGGATGAGGAGTTTTTGATCCGGCACTGGCTCGACAGCCAGCGCCAATCATGAATATCCGAGGTGAGAGATTTAGAAGAAGTTGGCGAGGTTGATGCCAAACTCTTTGGGGTCGACCGTGTTTTCGATGCTCTCCTGCACCCCTGACTTGGCCAGATCCAGCCACTGTACCTCGAGGTAGTGACGCTGGGTGGCGTGATAGATCACCTTGACCACCGGCTTGAGCGGCTGCTGCTCGTTGCGCTGCATCACGATAGCCAGGCGCTGGTTTGAGAGCTGTACTAGGGTTCCCACCGGATAGACCCCCATGCACTTGATGAACTTGGTGACCAGTTCGGCATCGAAGTGATGATTGATCCCCTTGAGCAGAATGCGGAAGGCCTGGGTCGGCTGCATACCCGCTTTGTAGACCCGATCTGCAGTGATGGCATCATAGACATCGACGATGCCGCTCATCCGGGTGTAGAGAGAGAGCTGCTCTCCCTTGAGTCGCTGCGGGTAGCCGGAGCCATCGAGCCGCTCGTGGTGGTTGGCGGCCACTTCCAGCATGGTGGGGGTGATGCCAGGGGTATTGCTGAGGATCTCGTAACTGTGCACCACATGCTGACGCATGATGGCGAACTCCTCATCGGTCAGTTTGCCCGGTTTGTGGAGCACCTCGTCCGGGGTCATGATCTTGCCCACGTCGTGCAGCAGGCCACCCAGGGTCAGCTCCTTGAGCACGCTGCGCTCCAGTCCCAGATAGCGGCCAAAGTTGGCCAGCAGAATGGCCACGTTCATGGAGTGCTCCATCAGGTAGGCATCCTTGGCGCGAATACGGGCCAGACAGAGCATGGCATCGCCGTGGGTGAACATGGTGTCCACCATCTCTTCGGCGACTTCGGCCAGCGGGGTGATGTCGATGGGTTCACCCGCTTTGAGGTGGCGAATGAACTTGCCTTGCAGCTCGCGCGCTTCCTGATAAAGGCGGCGGATTTTAAGCTCCCGTCCTTCGCCGTTGGCACTGGCCCGGCGCCCTACCTGGGCGCTGTTGGCATTGAGATCGGGGGAGGTAAAGGCGTCACTTTCGGCACTGCCCAGCTTGCTGCGGGCCAGATCGATGCGTACCGTGAGCACCCCCTGACGCACCAGATTGGCAATTTGCGCCACGCTGGTCACCAAGCCCATCTGGGCGATCTCCATCCCACCTGTCTGGCTGGCGATAGCAATGACATACATGCCGGGTTTCAGCTGGTTGACGGGAATGACGGGATAGGATGCTTGAGACTTCATGAGGGCTTCCTGACTCTTATTATTATGAGTATCGTTCGGATGGGTTACACCGGAGAAGTGTAACATCGGATGACCAGTTCGTCATAATTGGCAACCCCCTAACAGTGGCGTTGTCGCCCCCACCCGATATAATGACGCCCCTTTACTTGTTGGACTCCGAGGTTGTGAATGCGGCTTGATAAATTTCTGTGCGATTGTTCCGATTTGACCCGCTCGCTGGCAGGCAAACTGATCCGTCAGGGTGAGGTCATGGTGGATGGCATTGTGGTCAAGCAGCCCGCCTTTCATATCAATGAGCAGAGCCAGATCGAGTTTGACGGCGTGCTGCTGACGCTGGAGCAGCGCAACCGCTATTTCATGCTGCACAAGCCGGAAGGTTACGTCTGCTCCAACGAGGATCCGGATCACCCGACCGTCTTCTTCCTGATGGATGAACCGGCGATGGGCAAGCTGCATGTAGTGGGGCGCCTCGACCTCGATACCACGGGTCTGGTGCTGGTGACAGATGACGGTCAATGGTCCCACCGTATCACCTCGCCGCGCCACGAGTGTGCCAAGACCTATCACGTCTGGCTGGCCGATCCGGTGAGCCCGGATGCAATCGCGCTGTTCGCCGAAGGGGTCTACCTGCGTAACGAGACCGATAAAACCCGTCCTGCCCAGCTGGAAATTCTCGGCGAGTGCGAGGCCCGTCTGACCATCCACGAAGGCAAGTACCATCAGGTCAAGCGGATGTTTGCCTCCATCGGCAACAAGGTCGTTGGCTTGCATCGCGAGCGGGTGGGTGGCCTGACGCTGGATGACGATCTGGCCCCCGGTGAATACCGCGAGCTGACCGCTGAGGAGATTGCCCTGTTCTGATCAGGGATGGTGCCGGGTGTCAGTGGGTACTGAAACCCAGCACCAGCGCCGTGCCAAGGGTGGCAATCAGTGCCCCCGCCCAGGCGGCAATGAATGGCCGCTCCCCCGAGTGCCACCACAACAGCGGCAGCAGCAGTACCGGCGTGGTGGAGGAGAGAATGGCCACCATGCCCACCTCGCCCTGCCGCAGCGCCATCAGGATCAGCGTCATCCCCAGCCCCATCGCCAGAAAACCGTTGGTGGCAATCATGGCGAGGATCTGGCGATTGACCGGTTTGAGCGGCATGGCCAGCGGCAAGCGCCCCAGCCGCAGGACGCAGTGGGCCAGCAGGGCACTGCCCATCCGGATACCCGATGCGCTCACCGCATCCACCTCACCACTCATCATCACCGGCTTGGCGATGATGGCTCCCACGCTTTGACACAGTGCCGCCGTCAGGCCAAGGCCAATTCCCAGTGCCAGATTGCCACGGATCTGCTCCCACTCGTTGCTGCTACTGCGTTTGCCAAACAGGATCGCCAGCATCACGCCGGCAAAGACCAGCATGGCCCCCAGCAGTCGCCAGCCCGTCAGCTGTTCATTAAGGAGCCATAGCCCAAGCAGGGCGGAAAACAGCGCATGGCAAGAGAAGAGCAGGGCACTGCGTCTTGGCCCCAACCGGTTCATGCAGGCAAACAGCGCCGTATCGCCCACGAAGATGCCGACCAGTCCCGAGATGGCGAGCAGGGGCAGGGCGCTTGCGGTAAGGGTTTGCCAGCCACCGGTGAGCAGACTCATGGTGCCGAGCATCAGGCTGACCAGAAACATGCGCCAGCGGCTGTAGGCAAATGCGCCGAGATGACGGGCCGGTTTGACCGAAATTAGCGCTGCAATTGCCCATAAACTGGCCGACGCGAGGGCCAGCCACTCATAACCCATAAAAACTCCTGAAAAAATTAACCCGAAAGACTCCATCTCCCGGGCAAGCCCGATACAATACGGGGCGTTTTCGGGGATAACAAGAGCGGCATCAGGCATTCATCAGGCGCGCCGTCGGCCTTCCCCTCCTGTAGTGGTTTTATTCGAGGTTTTGTCATGAGGTCTGGTTTCTTCCCCAAGCTGGCGCAACGCTGGCTCTCCCCGCTATTGCTTGCCGTGCTGGCAGGTCCCCTGGCCCATGCCACCACCGTTGAGCAGCAGCCTTTGCTTGCCGATCGGCAAACCCTGGTCAAGGGCAACGGTGCCGAGCCGGAGTCACTGGATCCGGCGCTGGTGCGATCCGGTTTTCCGGGGGAAGCGGTACTGGTCGATCTGTTTGAAGGGCTGGTCAGCGAAGATGGTCAGGGGCATATCGTTCCTGCTCAGGCACAGCGCTGGGAGGTGAGTGAAGATGGGCTGGAGTGGCGATTCTTCCTGCGCCCCCAACTGAAGTGGTCCAATGGCGAGCCGCTGGTGGCCGCTGATTTTGTCTATGCATGGCGCCGTCTGCTCGATCCGGCCATCAACTCCCCTTCTGCCGGATTGCTGCTGGCCACGGGGATCAACAATGCGCAATCCATCTATGCCGGCGCGCTGGAGCTCGGCAATCTGGGCATTGAAGCGCAAAGCGATCAGATCCTGAAAATCACTCTGGAGCGGCCGGCTCCCTATTTCCTGCAGCTCATCAGTCAGCGCCCCTTTGTGCCAGTCAATCAGAAGGCGATAGCCAAATTTGGCAAGCAGTGGACCGAGCCCAGCAAGCTGGTGAGCAATGGTGCTTACCGGCTGACAAGCTGGACGCCAAACGAGCGGATAGAAGCCGAGCGCAATATCCACTACTGGGATGACCTTCACACCCGTATCGGACGGGTCACCTATCTGCCTATCACTTCGCAACATGCCGAACGGCTGCGCTATGAGGCTGGTGAAATACAGCTCACCAACAAGGTCTCCCTCGGCTATTACCAGAAGATGAAGCGCGAATCTCCGGAGCGGCTCTGGGGCTTGCCGCTGTTTGGCACCTATCTCTATGCGTTCAATCTGAAACGCCCCGAACTGCAGGATGTGCGGGTGCGTCAGGCGCTCTCCATGGCGGTTGATCGACAGCAGCTTATTGGATCGGTGAGCGGTCAGGATGAACAGGCGGCATGGTCGCTGTTGCCGGAGATGCCGGGTTACCCCCGGGTGATATTGCCTGTGGCGCTTGAAGATATGCCAACCCGCCAGGCCAAAGCGGCAGCGTTGCTGTCAGCGGCCGGGTATAACAGTGCCAATCCACTCAAGCTGAGCATTACCTACAACAGCGCAGAAACCCACAAACAGATGGCGATGGCCATTGCCGCCATGTGGCAGAAGCTGGGGGTGCAGGTCACCCTCAACAGTCTGGAGTGGGGCGCCTATCAGGTGGCCAAGGATAGCGGTGATTTCCAGGTGGCCAGAAGCTTCCTGTTTGGCGATTACGTGGAGCCATCAGCCATGCTGGGCAGCTTCCGTTGTCAGGATCTGCGCAACGAGAGCGGCTACTGCAATCCCGATTTTGATCTGTTGCTGGAGCAGGCTGCCAATACGCTGGACAGCGCGAGCCGGGTTGAACTCTACCGGCATGCCGAACAGTTGCTGCTTGAGGAGGCACCGATCCTCCCCGTGTATCATTACAATCAGATGAGACTGGTCGATCCCACCTTGCGGGGACTGCCCAGCCAGAATTTGAAAGGGACGATTGCTACCAAGGATCTCTATTTCAGCCCGCAGTGAGGTGCATTTCATGAAACTTGCCATCATTTCCGACATCCACGGCAGCATCATTGCGCTGGAGCGGGTGCTGACCCAACTTGAGCCCTGGCAGCCGGATCACTATCTGCTGCTCGGCGATCTGCTCAACCATGGCCCGCGCAATCCTCTGCCGGAGGGATATAACCCGGCCGCCGTGGCTGATCGGCTCAACGAGCTGGCACCGCAGATCATCGCGGTGCGGGGCAATTGTGATTCCGAAGTGGATCAGATGCTGTTGCGCTTTCCCATCACAGCCCCCTACAACCAGCTGCTGGTCGATGAGCGGCGCTGGTTTGTCAGCCATGGCCATCTTTATCGCCCGGACGAGGTACAGCTGCCTGTGGGGAGTCTGTTCCTGAGCGGTCACACCCATGTGCCGGTGCTGGAGTGGCAGGGGGAGCGGGTATTGATGAACCCGGGGTCGATCTGTTTCCCGCGCGGCGAGTTGCCTGCCAGTTACGGGAGCTATGAGGACGGAGTACTGCGCGTCAATGCGTGTGAGGACGGGCAAGAGCTGTTGCGACTGGTGCTTTAAAACGGAGAGCAAAAATGCAAGGCCTGATAAGAGATGTCAGGCCTTGATACCGTAGGAGCGGGTGCCAGAGCGAGTGTTACCCTTGGCGTCATAGGTCAGGCTGTTGCGATCGCGCAGCTGACTCAGAAAGGTTGCCAGACGACGGTTTGAGACGATGCTCAATTCAAGCAATCGACCGTTGATATCATTTTGTGCCTGGCAAGCATCCAGTTTTGCCCGAAGCTGCGCCATCTCGTCGGGATAGGCTGCCAGCTGCAGTGCCAGTTCAGGCATCTCTGCCAGTGTCTTGTCCAGAGTTTCTATCGCAGCAAGCAACTGCTGTTTGCGCTCGGTCAGTGCGGGCAGGGCCAGTGCCTGATGCTGTTCGAGCAAGCTGAACTCCTCTTCCAGAATGCCTTGCATCTGGCTGAGGTAATCATCTTGGATGTGCAGTAACGAAGGTAAATCCATCATCCCAGAACTTTGTCCAGATTGGCCTCGAAACTGAACATCTTCTTGGCCACAGCGTCGCTGTTAACCTGATATTCACCACTCGCGACGGCTTTTTTCAGCCGTTCGACCTTGCTCTCATTGCCGGTCGAGGCGGTATTGAGGTTTTGTTGCATCTTTTGCAATTGTTGCGCCTCACTGGTCAAGGAGACGGAGTCCAGCTTGACAGTAGCCGCTTTGTTTTCGGGCGATGAGGTGACTGACTTGCTGCCTGTCCCCTGGCTATTAGCGGTATTTTGCAACCGATTATTCGCCAAGTTGTTGATATTGTTGATGGCCATTTTAGTTACCTTCGTCTGCTTTAAGGTTTGCTTACCTGTTATCGGTGCGGCAGATCAAAACTTTAGAAAAAAGTTGTCAAGGATCCGGATTTAAAAAGTGACCGATACGGCACCTACTGCACTGACTTTACCCTCAACGGTTTTGCCGGAGCGAATATTGACGAGTTTGATGATCTCTCCGAAGCTGCCATCTTGCAAGGCTCGGGCCATGGTTTTGATCTGGAAGTTGCTATTTTCTGCCGTCAGGGTGACCTGATCCCCTTTGCACACGACACAAACCTGGCTCAAACGGATGGGTTGCCCCGGTTTTAGCTCCCGCTTGCTGCGTACTCCGACAAGAGGGGCTGTGTCAGTCAGGTAGTCGCCGCGGATCAGGGTCTGATCCTGATAGGCCAACACCAGCTGGCTTTCACTCAGCAGGTCCCCCTTGGCGATGGGGTTGGTCACAGTGACATAGGGCTTTTGAATACTGACCCGCACCGGGAGATAGACGTCCCAAGGCCTCTCTTCCTCACATTTAAGGTAAACTGTTGTATTACGGCGAATTTCCATTTTTGCTGGTAAGCTGATAGTGAGCAGATCTTCGCAGCGGGTCAGTGGGAGCCGTTCATCCAGCGTGGCAGAGGTGACCTCGGCTCTGGCATCCAACGGAATATCCAGCTGGCTGTAAACGAACTCTTGTGCCTTTTCTTGCAGATAAGTAGTGACGTCCGAGGCGTAGCTGGAAGATATGCTGCCAAAAAAGAGGCTGATGAGTAAAAGTCGGTTAATCATTTTCGCTCGTTGGTCGATAAGTTGTTCACGCATATCACCATATTTAACTATGATTGCTTCAGAATCTGTTCGTTGTCACATCGATAGTCTGACGCAATCCATCACGCATGCATGATTAATGCCAAGCGTTTTTAGGGAGTGTTTATGGCCAGTATCCTGGACTCGGTCAACCAACGTACCCAGCTAGTGGGGCAAAACCGGCTGGAGTTGTTGTTGTTTCGTCTCAATGGACGTCAAAGATTTGGCATCAACGTATTCAAAGTGCGTGAAGTGTTGCAGTGTCCCCCCTTAACCGTGATGCCAAAATTGAACTCCTGCATTCGCGGAGTGGCTCATATTCGTGGCCAGACGATCTCGGTTATCGACCTCAGCATGGCAGTTGGTAAACGCCCGATTGATGATCTGAGCAAATGCTTCATTATCATTTCCGAGTACAACCGCTCTATTCAGGGGTTTCTGGTGCATTCGGTCGAGCGCATCATCAATATGAACTGGGAATCCATCCTGCCTCCGCCCAAAGGTGCGGGTCGCATCAACTACATGACTGCCGTGACTGAAGTCGATGGCGAGTTGGTCGAAATTCTTGATGTTGAGCGGATATTGAACGAAATTTCTCCGGTTGCAACGGATGTGAGTGAGGAGTTGGTTCAGGCCAGTGTCGACCACCCGACTCTGGGGCGTCCTGTTCTTGTTGCGGATGACTCCTCAGTGGCACGCAAACAGGTACAACGTGCGCTTGAGGCTATCGGTGTCGAGTGCGTGTTGGCAAAAGATGGCCGCGAAGCATTGAACATGCTGCTGGAAATGACCAAAAATGGTCCTATCAAGGATCAGGTTGCGCTGGTTATTTCGGATATCGAAATGCCGGAAATGGATGGCTATACCTTCACTGCCGAGATCCGGAATAATCCCAATCTCAAGGATTTGCATGTTATTCTGCATACCTCGCTCAGTGGAGTATTCAACCAGGCAATGGTGCAGAAAGTTGGTGCGAACAATTTTATCGCCAAGTTCCAGCCTGATGAATTGGCCAAGGCCGTACAAAACGCACTCTAATAAAGAAGAACAGCTGCATGAAGACACTTTCGGACGACTTATACAAACAGTTCAGCAACTTTCTGGCGGTACAGAGCGGAATTGTGCTGGGGGATAACAAACAGTATCTGGTGAAGAGCCGTCTTTCACCTTTGATGGCTCAGTTTGGCATCGAGAGTCTGTCTGATCTGGTTACACGTGCAATGAGTGTGCGAGAGCGTGACCTGAAAATGGCCGTAGTAGATGCCATGACGACCAACGAGACCCTCTGGTTTCGTGATACTTACCCGTTTCAGCTTCTTACTGACAAGATTTTCCCCGAGTTGGGGAAAAGTGGCCGCCCCATCAAGATCTGGTCGGCTGCATCCTCGTCAGGTCAGGAGCCCTATTCCATTGCCATGACGGCACTGGAGCAGCAGATGAAAAAGCCGGGGACCTTGCCTGGTGGCGTGCAGATTGTCGGGACGGATATTTCGACGACCATGCTCAATCAGTGTAAGGAAGGCGTTTACGATAGCCTTGCTCTGGCACGCGGTTTGTCACCGGAGCGCAAGAAGATGTTTTTTGAGCCCTACGGTGACAACAAGATGCGGGTTGCTGAGCGAGTCAGAAAATTGACCACCTTCCGGCCACTTAACTTGTTGGAGAGCTATAGTCTGCTCGGCAAGTTTGACATTATTTTTTGCCGTAACGTGCTCATATATTTTGCGCCGGAAGTGAAGTCGAAGATCCTCAACCAGTTTGCTGCCAGTCTCAACCCCGGTGGATATCTGATGCTGGGAGCGTCGGAGTCACTGGCCGGGTTGACTGATCGGTTTGAGATGATCCGCTGTAATCCGGGGATTGTCTACAAGGTCAAATAGGCCTGACCGCCTTGATATTCGGGGTCTGCCGGATATTGCCAGTTCATACAAAGAGGGAAGCTACGAGCTTCCCTCTTTCTTTATCTACAGCTCAGTCTTTCTATTTACCTACCATATCTCGCCACTGCAAAAGTGGTTGAAGCCTTAAGGTGGCCAAATGATGCCGTCTGACTCAATGCGCGAGATGCTCCTGCCGTTTTCGGTCTGAAATGTGCTCATATCCACACCATCGATCTGAGTGATTTGCTTATGGCACACCTCTTGCAGACAAAATAAACCAAGCAGGAGGTGTGCTATGGCTCTTTCATTTGACAAGGCATTCGGTGTGCATCAACACACCATAAGCGTTCGCGCAAAGCGTGCTGAGGTGCTTTCCAGCAATATTGCCAACGCAGATACCCCGGGCTTCAAAGCCAGGGATATCAATTTTGCTCAGGCATTGCAGGAGGCCCAGTCGCATCAGGGTTTTGGTTTGGCAACGACCAGCGAAAAGCATTTTGCCTTGAATATGGACGCTCCGGGTACTGTGCAATATCGCAACCCACTGCAACCGGATACCGGTGACGGCAATACAGTCGATGTGCAGCAGGAGCGCAGCGAATTTCTGCGCAATAGCCTCGAGTATCAAACCTCCCTTGAATTTATGAATAGCAAGATCAGTGGCCTGCTCAAGGCCCTGAAAGGAGAGCAGTGATGAGTTTGTTCAAGGTCTTTGACATAGCAGGCTCGGCTATGAGCGCACAGTCAGTGCGCCTCAACACGGTTGCCAGCAACATGGCCAATGCGGACAGCGTCAGCTCCAGTGTGGAAAATACTTACCACGCCAGGCGGCCAGTCTTTGCCGCCCAGCTCGATCAGGCGATGTCTGACAAGCAGGGCTCGGTCGGGGTTGAGGTGAAGGGGATTGTCGAGAGCAAGGCGCCACTGCTCAAGGAGTACAACCCCAACCACCCGATGGCGGATAAAGACGGTTTTATCTTCAAGCCAAACGTCAACATGGTTGAAGAGATGGCCGACATGATCAACGCCTCGCGCAGCTACCAGACCAACGTACAGGTTGCAGATTCGGCCAAGAAGATGCTGCAGCAGACGCTCCAGCTTGGCAAGTCCTGATAGGAGGGATGCAGCATGGTCGATACAACCAATAATGTGAACGGCATCAGCCGTACCACGACCCAGACGACAGGCACCACTACAACGCCGAAGAAAGAGCTGGATCAAGCTTCTTTTCTGAAGCTGCTGACCATGCAGCTGTCGTATCAGGATCCTTTCAAGCCTGTTGATAACGCCCAGATGCTCTCCCAGATGACATCCATGTCGACTTCTGAGGGGATCAACAGCTTGTCCACCCAGATGGGCAATCTCAATACTCTGATGACATCTAGTCAGGCGCTGCAAGCCTCTGCACTGGTCGGACAAAATGTGCTGCTCCCTAGCAATATCGGTTATTTGGAGAAAGAGGGGTCTATATCCGGGGTTGTGGCTGTCGGTGTCGAGAACAAGTATTCGAATGTGAAAATCACGGTGGAAGATGAAAAGGGTCAGGTGATAAAGGAGTTTCCTCTGGAAGGTGATTTACGCGGCAATGTTGAATTTGCTTGGGATGGTAAAGACAAGAGTGGCAATCCGGCCAAGCCTGGAAAATACGTGATTAAAGCTAACGGCACCATGGATGGAAAGTCGGAGAGCATCTCGGCCCTGACCTATGGCAAGGTTGATAGTGTGGTCCTGGGGAACGGAACCAACCCGACTCAACTTAATCTGAGAGGTCTAGGCACTACAACGCTTAACAGTATCCTGCAAATTTCAGGATCTAATCAGAACAAACCAACAACTCAGTCAAAAACCACGTCGACAGCATCGATCTAAGGAGCTGGATATGTCATTTAACAATGCCTTGAGCGGTGTCAACGCGGCACAAAAAGACTTGAACGTCACCGCCAACAACATTGCCAACGTTAACACCATGGGCTTTAAGGAGTCCCGAGCCGAGTTTGCGGATGTCTATGCCAACTCCATCTTTGTCAATGCCAAGACCCAGGTCGGTAATGGTGTGGCGACCGGTGCGGTTGCCCAGCAGTTCCATCAGGGGGCGCTGCAATTTACCAATAACGCACTCGACTTGGCGATTCAGGGGAATGGATTCTTTGTGACCTCCGATGGCCTGACCAACCTGGATCGCACCTATACTCGTGCCGGTGCCTTCAAGCTCAATGAAAACAGTTATATGGTCAACAATCAGGGCCATTATCTGCAAGGCTATGAGGTGAACGTTGATGGAACGCCAAAAGCGGTGAGCATAAACGCAACCAAGCCTATCCAGATCCCGGATCGGGCAGGGGAGCCGAAACAAACAACCAAGATTGAAGCCAGCTTTAATCTGAAGTCTGATTCAACCCCGTTGGCTGCAGGTAACACTGCTGCAGACGCCTCCATTTTTGATCCGATCAATAATCCTAAAAGTTATGCCTCATCTACATCGGTCACTATTTATGATTCATTGGGTTCTCCTCATGTGATCACACAATATTTTGTCAAGGAAGCTGACCCAGCTGATGTGACAAAGCCTGCCAACCCTACCGCTTGGCGTATGTACATGTATGAGGGGGATAAACCCATTGATGTTGCAGGGGGGGTTCCAACAACGATGGCGGCTGGTGTGACTCCTGTTCCACCGCTTGCCGCACGCATCACCTTTGGCGCTGATGGCAAGATGGTGACGCCAACAACACCGGCAACCATCAAGACAGAACAGTTGGGGGTCGCGCCCCCGGCAGGTGCTGGCATTATCACCAACGGTGCAGATCCCACCCAGGAAGTTGAGATTCAACTCGGCACTGTGACTCAGTATTCTTCTCCGTTTGAAGTCAACAAGTTGACTCAGGATGGCTCTACTGTTGGCCGTTTGACCAAGGTGGAGATCACGCCAGACGGGATTGTCTCTGCTACCTATAGTAATGCCACCACACTCAAGGTCGCTATGGTTGCCATGGCAAAGTTTGCCAACTCGCAAGGATTGACTCAGGTTGGCGATACCTCCTGGCGACAGTCCCTGCTCTCTGGCGATGCTTTGCCGGGGACGCCAAACTCAGGGACATTTGGCACCATCAAATCATCGGCGCTGGAGCAGTCCAACGTGGATTTGACCTCGGAGCTGGTTGACCTGATCACTGCTCAACGTAACTTCCAGGCCAACTCCCGTTCTCTGGAGGTCAACAGTTCGCTGCAGCAAACCATCCTGCAGATCCGTTAATCGCGCAATAAATGATAATGAGAGGGGGCTTGGCCCCCTCTCTGTTTCTGTCGCATTCCCATCCTCCTTATCCCCCCATATCTCTGCTGTTGGCACTCTAATTGCATTTCTCCTGTCAGAGTCATCTGTTTGACGGAGAATTCCATGGATCACCTGCTTTATATCGCCATGTCCGGGGCCAAAGAGACCATGAACAGCCTGGCTGTTCGCGGCAACAACCTCGCCAATGCCAATACCACCGGCTTCAAGTCCGATTTTGAGCAGGCGAGAAGCATGCAGGCGTTCGGAGAGGGCTTGCCAAGCCGGGTGTTTGCCATGGCTGAGCGCCCGGGGCAGAACCTGCAGCATGGCATGCTGATGACCACCGGACGGGATTTGGACGTGGCGGTGGATGGTCCTGGCTGGATTGCCGTGCAGGATCCCAAGGGCGGTGAGGCCTATACCCGCATGGGGAATTTGCAGGTCAATGCGACCGGCAACTTGCAGACCTCGACCGGACTGAATGTGGTGGATGACGGTGGTCAGCCCATCGTGCTGCCGATGCCGATGGAGAAACTCGAGATCAATCGGGATGGCACCATCAGCGGTCGTCCGGAGGGGGCAGCCGCCAACTTGCCGGAAGATTTTCAGCGGATCAAGCTGGTCAACCCGGCCGCCGATGCGGTGGAGAAGGGGCAAGATGGTCTGTTTCGCCGCAAAGATGGCCAGAATGAACCCGCCTCTGCCAATGTCGGCCTGATTGCCGGCTCCCTTGAGGGGAGCAACGTCAATGTGGTGGATGAGATGACCAACCTGATCCGGCTGCAACGCCAGTTCGAAACTCAGGTCAAAATTATGAAGACGGCCGAAGAGAATGATGAAGCTCAAACCCAACTGCTGCGAATCAGCTAATCAAGGAGTTACCTATGAATCCCGCACTCTGGATCAGCAAGACCGGGTTGGATGCACAGCAGACCAATATTTCGGTCACCTCGAACAACCTGGCGAACGCCAGCACAGTGGGCTTCAAAAAGTCACGGGCCATCTTTGAAGATCTGCTTTATCAAAACATCAATCAGCCCGGTGGCCGCTCCTCTGCCGATACCGAGCTCCCCTCCGGCTTGATGTTGGGGGCGGGTGCCAAGGTGGTGGCGACCCAGAAAAACCACAGCCAGGGCAATGTGCAAACCACCGACAACTCGCTCGATTTGATGATCAGTGGTCGTGGCTACTTTGAAATTCAGCTGCCGGATGGCAGTGCAGCCTATACCCGCAACGGTCAGTTCACCCTCAACGATGAAGGGACCATAGTGACCCCGGGTAATGGCTACCCGCTGCAACCGGAAATCCAGATCCCGGAAAATGCCCAGAGCGTCACTGTGGGTGAAGATGGCCAGGTCTCGGTGCAGCTCAAGGGCGATGGCGCTTCTCAGGTCGTCGGTCAGATCAATATCTCCGACTTCGTCAACGCCAGCGGCTTGCAGCCGATGGGGGAGAACATGTTTGTCGAGACCCAATCCAGCGGTGCTGCCGCTCAGGGGACTGCCGGTGCCGATGGCTTGGGGGTGATCAAGCAGGGGATGCTGGAGACTTCCAACGTCAACGTGACCGAAGAGCTGGTGAACCTCATTCAGGCTCAGCGGGTCTACGAGATGAACTCCAAGGTGCTCTCCGCCGTGGACGGCATGATGTCCTTCCTGATCCAGCGTACCTAATTAGGAGGTGCATGATGAAAGCCGTATGGATGCTGGGATTGTTGGTGCTGGGAGGGTGTAGCAGCACTCCCAATACGCCCAAGCCTGATGATCCCGAGTTTTCCCCCGTCTATGGGGAGTCGGAGCCGGTGTCGGTGCGACCGACAGGGGCAATTTTCCAGCCGGATCAGGTCAATGGCATCTATTCGGATATCAAGGCTCACAAGGTAGGCGACATCATTACCATCGAGTTGTCGGAGTCGACCTCCGCCTCGAAAAAGGCCAATACTCAGAGTGGCAAGAATAACAAGTTCAATCTGGACCCGGTTAAGTTGGGTGGCGTGCCCGTGACCGCCAGCCCCTATGATCTCTCAGCCTCCATTGCTCAAGACAGCGCGTTCAAGGGCCAGGCCAAGGCGGATCAGAGCAACAGCCTGCAGGGCAATATTTCGGTCAGCGTGGCCAAGGTACTGCCCAACGGCAATCTGGTGGTGCGCGGCGAGAAGTGGATCATGCTTAATAATGGCAATGAATATATCCGGATCACCGGCCTTATTCGCCCGGAGGACGTGACGTCTGATAACAGCGTTTCGTCCCAGAAAGTGGCCAATGCCCGCATTTACTACGGTGGTACCGGCGATCTGGCCAATAGCCAGGAGCAAGGGTGGCTTACCAGCTTTTTCAATGGTCCCTGGTGGCCGCTCTAGGAGATGTTATGAAGTCACTCCGTCTTGTCACACTGCTCTGCTGTCTGCTGCCCTTGGGCGTGGCCAATGCGGCCCGGATCAAGGACATCAGCTCGGTTGAAGGGGTGCGTAACAACCAGCTGATTGGTTACGGTCTGGTGGTGGGGTTGCCCGGCACTGGCGAGAAGAACAACGCCTTCACCGAGCAGACCTTCCGTACCATGCTCAACAATTTTGGCATCAAGGTGCCGGATAACATCAAGCCCAAGATCAAGGATGTGGCGCCGGTGGCGATCCATGCCGACCTGCCTCCCTTCTCCAAGCCGGGCCAGACCATCGACGTGACGGTCTCTGCCATCGGCGAGGCCAAGAGCCTGCGGGGCGGCACTCTGCTGCAAAGCTTCCTGAAAGGGCTCGATGGGCGGGTCTATGCGGTCGCCCAGGGCAGTCTGGTGGTCGGTGGTCTGGGGGCCGAGGGGGCTGATGGTTCCAAGGTAGTGATCAATACCCCGACCGTCGGGCGGATTGCCAACGGTGCGACCGTGGAGCGGGAGGTGCCCAACTCCTTCAGTCAGGGGGACACCATCACCTTCAACCTTAACCGACCCGACTTTACTACAGCGCGCCGTCTGGCCGATGTGGTCAACGATCTGGTGGGGCCCAATACCGCTCAGGCGCTCGATGCCACCTCGGTCAAGGTCTATGCCCCGCGGGATCCGGGTCAGCGTGTCTCCTATCTCGCCACCATCGAGAATCTGGAGGTGGATCCGGCCAACGAGGCGGCCAAGATCATCGTTAACTCCCGCACCGGCACCATAGTGATCGGCAGTCAAGTCAAGCTCAAACCGGCGGCCATCAGCCATGGCGGGTTGACGGTGACCATCGCCGAAAACCAGCAGGTCTCCCAGCCCAACCCGTTGGCGGGAGGAGAGACGACGGTGACCAACAACTCGACCATCAATGTCCAGCAAGAGCCGGGGCGGATGTTCAAGTTTGATACCGGTGCGACCCTGGACGATTTGGTCCGGGCGGTCAATCAGGTTGGAGTCGCCCCCGGTGATTTGATGGCCATCCTTGAAGCGCTGCAGCAGGCAGGCGCCATCGAGGGGCAACTGGTCATATTGTAACAAGCGGCAAGTGGTTGCCACGGGTGGCAATGAGGTAAGCAAAATGGCGGAGTTTGACAGCAACAGCGGTATGAATCTCGGGATGGTACAGGACATCAAGAACCTGGATCGTCTGCGCCAGATGAGCCAAAGCAAAGAGGGGCAGGCCGAAGCGCTCAAGAGTGCGTCACGCCAGTTCGAGTCAATCTTTACCCAGATGCTGTTTCAGAGCATGCGTCAGGCCAACGGGGTGTTGACTCAGGACAACCCGATGAACAGCAGCTATACCCAGTTCTATGAAGGGATGCTGGATGAGCAGAGGGTCGCCGACATGTCCAGCAAGGGGGGGCTGGGATTGGCTGACATGGTGGCCAAGCAGCTCTCTCCCGAGACCTTTACCCATCAGGATGGACGGGTGCTCAAGATGCCACAGCGCACCGAACGGACCTACAAACCCTATCAGCCACCCACGGCCGCTGCCGATGATTTGATCGCGGCATCAAAAGTTGGCAAAGATTTTGCTGAAAGAGAGATGACCGAGGGGGTCAAGGAGAGCCACGCACTCACTATGCCCCGTCGACTGCACCGCAGCATTCCGCCCATGGGACGCATGGCCAGCGAAGAGGGCAGTGCCACCGGTAGTGGGGGCAAAGAGTTCGATACACCGGAAGAGTTCGTCAATCGCCTGATGCCGCTGGCCAAGAAAGCGGCCGACAAGCTGGGGTTAAGCCCGGCGGTACTGGTCGCCCAGGCGGCACTGGAGAGCGGTTGGGGCAAGCGGGTGATCAAGGATGGCGAGGGGCAGGTGACCCATAACCTGTTTGGCATCAAGGCCGATCCGCGCTGGGAAGGGCCAAAGGCGGTGGTCAGCACGCTCGAGTATGAGCAAGGCGTCGCCTCCCGCCAGAAAGCGGCATTTCGCTCCTATGAGTCGTTTGAAGAGAGCTTCAACGACTACGTGGACTTCCTCACTTCCGGCTCTCGCTACAAGGGAGCCCTGGCGAAGGTGGATAGTCCTGATCGCTACTTCGAGGCGCTGCAACAGGCGGGTTATGCCACCGACCCGCACTACGCCAGAAAATTGAAACAGGTATTGCGCAGTGATGCCATTGCCCAATACAACGAGATGGAGCTGTAACGTATGGCAAGCGACCTGCTTGGGATTGGTTCATCGGGCGTGCTGGCACAGCAACGCCTGCTGCAGACCACCAGTAACAACATAGTGAACGTCAATAGCCAGGGCTATGTGCGTGAGCGTACGCTGGTGTATACCAATACCATCGGTCTGGGGACCGGTGACATCAAGACCGAGCGGGTGATCAACGACTATATGCAGGGGGAGGTGCGCCGTGATACCTCTGCCTATCATGCCTCCCTGACCCATTATGAACAGCTGGCTGGCGTTGACAGCTTGCTTGGGGATACCAGCAACAGCGTGGGGGCGGCCATCACCTCCTACTTCAAGTCATTTCACTCTGCCAATGAATCGCCTGCCGAGATCGGTGGGCGCAAGGTGGTGATGACGGAGTTGAGTGGCATGGTCAACCGTTTTCATACCCTCTCGGCGCAGCTCGACAAGCAGAGCGATACCCTCAACACCCGCATTGAAGATGAAACCAAGCAGGTCAACAGCCTGCTCACCAGCATCAATGATCTTAATCAGGCCATCATCCGCACCCAGGGGTCACCCGAAGAGAACCTGATGCTGTTTGATCAACGGGATGAGGCGATCCGCCAGCTGTCGGAGAAGATGGATATTCGCACCGTAGCCCAACCCAACGGCAGCATGCTGGTCAATATGAGCACCGGCCATTCGCTGATCCTCGATGGGGGCGTCGCCCAGTTCAAGGTGATTGCAGGAGATCCTGACTCCCGGGATCAGGAGCTGCAGCTGACCCTGGGGGCGAACAAGGCAACCATCGATCACGATACGTTTGGTGGTGCCATGGGGGGGCTGTTCAAGGCGCGTACCGACCTTGAGCCGACCAAGCGCGAACTGGGGCAGCTGGCCGTGGCGATGGCGGATGCGATGAACCAGCAGAACCGCCTCGGGATGGATCTGGATAACGAGATTGGCGGCGATATCTTCACCCTGCCTACCAGCAAGGGCTTACCCTACGGCAATAACACGGGGACGGTCGGGGCGAATGTCAGCTTCGTGCCGGGCAAGGGGACATCAGTGACCCCGTTTGATTACGAAGTGCAATTTAGCAGCGCTACCGGTTATGAGGTGTTCTCGCTCGACAAGTCTGGCAATCGTACCTCTGTGAGTACGGGGACCATGCCGCCAGCGACCTTTGAGCTGCCCGGACACGGGATCTCGATCGATCTCACCGGTACGCCGGCTGCGGGTGACAAACTGTTGCTGCAACCCACCAAAAGTGCGGCCGCCGGTCTGGGTCAGCTGATCACCCGACCGGAAGATTTGGCCCTGGCCTCTCCGCTTAAAGCGGAAAAGACCACTAATAATGGCGGCGGGGCAGATGTCAAACTGGGTGGCGTATTCAATACAGGTGCAGGGTCAGGTTTTGGTACCAATAGTCTGAGCCCGACAGCGCCCCAGGTGGTCAAAATTGATGGCAGTGGTAACTATCAGGTGTTTCAAGCCGATGGTACTACCTTGATTGGCACTGCCCCTGCGAGCAGCAAAGGGCAAAACCTGATGTCTGCGATCGTCAACCCTTTCCCCGCCGGAGCCGCAGTCTATGCCAACCCGAAACAGGCCCCCGGCTACGAGTTCAGCATCACCGGCACGGTGGATGCCGGTGACAGCTTCAAGCTCAGTTACAACAGCAATGGCTTTGCCGATAACAGCAATGGCCTGGTTCTGGCCGAGCTGCAAAACAAGGATCTGGTGCGCAAGAGCACCAATGGTGGGACGACCAACGACAAGATGACCTTCAATCAGGCCTATTCCGGGTTGGTGATGGAAGTGGGTAACAATACCAGTCAGGCAAAAACGCTGCTCAAGGCCAATGAGTCCAAGCTTATCCAGAGCACCGGCATCTTTGAAAGCGTGTCTGGGGTCAATCTGGAGGAGGAGGCGGCCAATCTGATCCGCTTCCAGCAATCCTATGCGGCATCGGCGCAAATCGTCAGCACGGCCAAAACCATTTTCGATACACTGCTCTCTTCCGTGAGGTAACGTCATGCGCATCACCACCAACATGATCTACGACCGGAATTTATATTCCCTCAACAGTGCCAACGAGCGGTTGAATACTGCCTATCAACAACTGCAAACCGGCAATAAATTTCAGACAGCTGGAGAAGATCCCGCAGGGATGAGTCAGAAGATGGCTCTGACCAAGGAGATTGACCTGTTCAAGCAGTACAGTGTCAATGGCAGCTTGCTGGAAAACAGCCTGGGGCATGAAGAGACAGTATTGGATTCTCTTAATACGGCGATGCTCAGTGCCCAGACCCTGATCCAGAAGTCAAATAATGGCGCTATCAGCATGGATGATCGCAAGGCCATCGCCAGCGAGCTTGAAGGGTTGCAGCAGCAGATGTTCGACCTGATGAATAGCAAAAACTCATCGGGTGAATTTATATTTGGTGGCAATCAGAGCAAGACCCAGCCATATATAAAAGACGTCAACGGAAAATATATTTATCAGGGTGATCCAGGTCAGCGAAATATTCAGGTCTCACCCACAGTACAAATCGCTGCCAATGATTCCGGGCAGGATCTGTTTGAAATCGTGGCGACCAGAAGAACCGCCAGTGCAACCACCGCAAATATCAAGGTCGGGATAGGCGATCAGGGTAACTTTGATAATTTCTATAAGTCCAATTATAACTCGGCACTGCCCAGCAACACTTATACCGTATCAACCACCATAGGTCCGCCTGATACCTATGATATCAAGGATGCCGGTGGCAATACGTTGCAAACGGGTAACTACACTGCTGGCACCAAGATCCCCTTTAATGGTCTGGAGTTGACCCTTGATTTGCCTGCAGGTGGTGCGGCTCAGCAGTTTGATCTTAATCCACCGAAGAATGACAACATATTGAATGGTATGTCGGACTTTATTACGGCTCTGCGAGATCCGGCTATTTCTGCCGAGACCTTCGAGCAGAAAATAGCCGATGCCACCGTTCATATGAAAAATGCCCGTCTGAATATCGATCATGGGTTGGGTGAGTTGGGCGGCCGGATGAACAGTCTGGAGCAGGCTATGGGCTCCAATGAAGGATTGAGTACCCTCAACGCCGAGGCGAGAGCCAAGGTGTCGGAAGCGGACCTTTATGAAGTGATTTCCGCGCTGTCAAAAGAGGATGCGGCATTGAGTGCCTCACAACTCTCTTTCAGCAAAATAAGCCGTCTGACGCTATTTGACTATATTCGCTAATTAAAGAAGGGCCCCTTTGGGGCCTTTTCTTTTGTCCAGAATATGAAAATTGGTTCCGTGTCATCTCCTGCCAATTGTAACAAGCTGTTGCCGTTGCCCATTTAATGGTGGTTGCGGGGTTGACCTCCCAGCGGGATTGGATAATCATGCCGCCCGCACAACAGAGGGTTGTGCGAATTATTTGCAGCATCTCGTTAGGCGAGGCTCCTGTATAAACACAGGCCACTGATCTCACGACGTCCAGAGACGCCCAAGATCAGGACAGTTTTCATCGGATTAAGGTGTAAACCCAAGTGGCTTCCGGCATGCCGGATACGTTATACAGTGCTAAAGCTGGTACGTGGGGATGATGACACGCCGAACGGCGTCATTTCCTGCCTATTACTCGTCAATCAAATTGCTGTTTTCTTGTCGTTGCCTCCGGCTATTTCTGGAGGCATTCAGGCTCGCCTGAAATCACATGAGGATATCTGTGATGAAGAAAACACATACCATTCTTAACCGTCACCAACTGCTCGATCTGGCCGCCCTGCAGGGTTGGCTGGAACATAATCTGGATCCGGTTCAGCGCGCCGATCAACTGCTGACCCTGCGTCCGGAAGAGCTCAACTGTATCTTTGATACCCTGCCAATCCCGCAAGGGGCCGAACTGCTTGGTTCACTCTCGGCCGAGAGTGCCGGGCGCCTGTTGCAGCGGCTCCATGGCAGCATCGTCAGCGTGTTGCAGGAGGCCATTCCCCGCCGCGAGATGGTCGCCATCCTGCGCAAACTGGGTCGTCAGGATCGCACCATGTTGCTGGCTCGCTTTCCGACCCAGGCTCAGGCCATGTATTACTCCCTACTGGATTGGCCCACCGAGTCAGTGGGTGCCAACATGCGCCACGAATATCTGGCGGTGCGGGAGGAGGACACGGTCGGTCACGCCAAACAGCTGATCCACGATGCCTGGGACAATGCCCAGCTGTTTCGCCATATTTATGTGGTCAACGGGGATGGTCGTCTGCAAGGAAGCCTCTCCCTCAAGACCTTGCTGATCGCCGACCCGCTGGCCAGTGTCGCGACCCTGATGGATCGGGAGACGGTGCGGATCAACGCCCGAGCCGATCAGGAGCTGGCAGCGCGCCTGCTCATCGACCGCGACCTGTCGGTATTGCCTGTCGAGGATCAGGGGCGACTGGTCGGTATTTTCCACGTCGATGATGCTGCGGATATTCTGGAGCTCGAATCCACCGAGGATGCCGAGATGCAGGGTGGCTCCTCGCCACTCGATACTCCCTATCTGCAGGCGACTCCCTGGCAGCTGTGGCGCAAACGGGTGGGCTGGCTGCTTATCCTATTTGTGGCGGAAGCCTACACCGGCACCGTGCTGCGGGCATTCGAGGAGCAGCTGGAAGCGGCTATCGCGCTGGCCTTCTTTATTCCGCTCCTGATCGGTACTGGCGGTAACAGCGGCACCCAGATCACCACCACCATAGTACGTGCCATGGCGGTCGGGGAGGTGAGTCTGCGCAATCTCGGCACAGTGCTGAAAAAGGAGCTCTCCACCGGTCTGCTCATCTCGGGTGCCATTGCCATGGCGGCCTGGGTACGGGCATGGAGTCTCGGCGTCGGTCCCCAGATTGGCATGGTGGTGACCTTTACCATCATCGCCATCGTGCTCTGGAGTGCTACGGTCGCATCCATTATTCCCATGGTGCTGCGCCGTTTCCGCATCGATCCGGCGGTGGTCTCTGCGCCATTCATCGCGACACTGGTGGATGGCACCGGCCTTATCATCTACTTCGAGATGGCCAAGTGGTTGCTGCCCGAGTTGCAGTAACGGGTAGATTGATATGAAAAAGGCAGCCATTGGGCTGCCTTTTGCATTTATCTTTCCGGTTTAGCCGAGCTGGAACAACAGTGGCCAGCCCTGCTCCTGACAGTAGCGGTGCTCCTTCTCCAGATTTTGCATCAGGAGACGGTTCTCCTCGCACCAGTCGATCGGCAGGGTCACGACCAGCTGATCCCCTTGCACTGCGACTTTCCACTCAGGCAGCAGGTTGTCCTGCCGCTTGTGGTGAGCGGCGACTGCGAGGCGCAGGATTCGGATGCAGCGCAGCACCGTCTGCATGTCGTGGTTGGGTAGGGGCGGCAGCTCGGAGAGCTTGAGCCCCTTGCGCTGAAAGCGTACCAGCGCAGCCAGCAGCGCCTGATCGTCCTGGTTGAAGCCGGGCAGGTCGGTGTGTTGCAGGATATAGGCGGAGTGGCGATGAATGCCGCTGTAGTTGATGGCAAGGCCAATTTCGTGAAGCCGGGCCGCCCAGCCGAGGATGGCTCGATAGGGCTCTACTTCCATCTGCCAGGGCTCTTGCAGGGCATCGAACAGCGTCAGCACGCTCTGCTCCACCCGGGCGGCTTGTTTGCGGTCCATCCGGTAGTGGGTACCGAGCGCCTGTGCGGTGCGTTCGCGAATATCGTGGTGCTGCAAGCGCTCCTCGAACTCATACAGCAATCCTTCGCGCAGCGCACCATCGGAGTAGTCGAGCCGCTGGATGGGCAGCGAAGTAAACAGCCCGAGCAGGATGGCGACCGCAGCGGCAAACACCTCCTGACGCTCCTCGGTAAGCCCTGTCAGCTTGAGGTTATCGACTCGCTTGCGCTCAATCATCAGCGCCTTGAGCCGCTCCAGCCCCTCCAGCGTAATACTGCCATCGGTCAGCCCCTCACCTTGCAGCACGTCGCGCACGGTACGAATGGAGCCTGAGCTGCCAAGGCAGCTCTGCCAGCCCAGCTTGCGGTACTGGTTGACGATGGGGGCGAGCTGGTGCTGCGCCTCCAGCACGGCATTGGTGAAGTGCTTGTCGCTCAGCTTGCCGCTGGCAAAGAAGCTCTGGGTAAAGCTGACGCAGCCCATCTTGCGACTGGTAAGGGCCTTGTGTTCAAACCCTTCACCGATGATGAGTTCGGTGCTGCCGCCGCCGATATCGATCACCAGTACCTGGCCCTCGATATGCTGGGTATGGGCAACCCCCTGATAGATGAGCCGTGCTTCTTCCTGCCCGCTGATGATCTCGATGGGGTGGTTGAGCACCTTGGCTGCTTCACTCACAAATTCGCGCGCGTTGCTGGCCCGGCGCAATGTGTAGGTACCTGCGATGCGGATCTGGTCCGGTTTGATATTGGTGAGGCGCTCAGCAAACAGCGAGAGGCAGGCGAGGCCGCGTTCCATCGCCTCCGGGCTCATCCGCTTCTGCTCATCCATCCCTTCCGCCAGACGCACCCGCTCTTTGATGCGATCGACGATGCGAAAACGCCCTTCGCTCAGATGGGCGATCACCATATGAAAACTGTTGGAGCCGAGATCCACGGCGGCATAGAGACTATTGTCCATTGTTTGACTCGATACGTTTGAGATAGTCGTAAATCGCCACCTGAGAGCGGATCTTGCGGCGGTTGCCCCGCTTCACATACTCGTTCTGCTGGTCGGCATCAATGACCCGCGCCTTGCAGGTATCACTCAGTTGTAGTTCGAGAATGTCCATGATGCGCTGCTTGAGGCGCTCATCATAAATGGGGGTGCCCACCTCAATACGGCCGTCGATATTGCGGCTCATCCAGTCTGCGCTGGAGATATAGAGCTGGGGGTTGCCCTTGTTGTGGAACACCATCACCCGCGGGTGCTCGAGGAAGCGGTCGATGATGCTGATCACCTTGATGTTGTCACTGAGGCCCTGCACGCCCGGACGCAGGGCGCACATGCCGCGGATGATCATCTGGATCGGCACCCCGGCCTGCCCGGCGGCATAGAGGCGGTTGATGAGATCCTTGTCCACCAGATTGTTGATCTTGAGGATGATGCCGCTCGGCTGGCCCGCCTTGGCGTTGGAGAGCTCGTTGTCGATGAGGCGATAGAGCTGACGGCGGCTGTTGATGGGGGAGACCAGCAGGTGGTTGAATTTGTAACGCTTATAGGGGTACTCGATGTATTCAAATACCCCTTCCACTTCGGCGGTGATATCCGGATTGCGGGTCAGCAGCGAGAAGTCGGTGTAGATCTTGGCGGTCTTCTCGTTGAAGTTGCCGGTGCCGATATGGGCGTAGCGCACCGCCTCGCCATTTTCGTGGCGGGTGATGAGGCAGAGCTTGGAGTGGATCTTGAGGCTCGGCACCCCGAACACAACCTTGACCCCGGCATCGGTGAGAATATTGGCCCAGTCGATGTTGGCCGCTTCGTCGAAACGGGCGCGCAGCTCGACCACCACGGTCACCTTCTTGCCGTTGTTGGCGGCATCGATGAGGGAGTGGATGATCCGCGACTTCTTGGCCACCCGGTAGATATTGATGCGAATGGCGCTGACCGCCGGGTCGAACGCCGCCTGGCGCACCAGCTCGGTGAAGTGGTGGAACTTGTGATACGGGTAGTAGAGCAGGATATCCTGCTTGGTAATCGCATCGAAGGCGTTGACGAAGCCGTCAAAATCGCGGCAATCGAGGGCCGGCAGCTTGGGGTTTTCCAGATAGTCACGGCCCACGTTGGGGAAGCCGATGAAATCCTTGAAGTTGTGATAGCGTCCGCCCGGCATGATGGCGTCGTAGGAGCTGATCTGCAGCTTGAGCTTGAGGAAGCTTATCATGGCAGCGGGCATCTCCCGCTCGTAGACGAAGCGCACCGGCATGGCGGTGAGGCGCTGCTTCAAGCCGTCACTCATCTTGTCCACCAGGCTCAAGTCCAGCTGGTCGGAGAGATCATATTCGGCATCCCGGGTCAGCTTCACCGCATAGGCGGCAATCTCGTCGTAGTCGAAGAAGCCTTTGAAGATCTCGTCGAGGCAGAAGCGGATGACGTTATCCAGAATGATGATCTGCTTCTTGCGGCGGGTCCCTTCCGGCGGCAGCTGGAAGAAGCGGGGCAGGTCGTCGGTCGGCACTTCCACTAGGGCGTACTGGATCACCTGACCGTTCTTCTTCATCTCGATGGCCAGATAGGTGTACTCATCCTTGAGGAATTTGACCGGATTGACCTCTTTGTTGAGCAGGATCGGGATGATGTGACGCAGCACCTTCTCCTTGAAGAAGACCCGCAGCCACTTCTGAATGGCATCGGAGAGCTGGTTCTCGTTGACCAGAAAGATGTTGTGGCGGGCCAGCGCAATCAACAGTTCTTTATAGGTGTTGTCGAACGCTTCACCGAGCGCCATCACTTTTTGCTGGATGGCGCGCAGCAGCACTTTCGCTTCATCGTCGCCACCATGTACTTCATTGATGAGGATGCGACGCTTGACGTCCGATACCCGTACCTTGAAGAACTCATCCTGGTTGGAGGAGAAGATCCCCAGAAAACGAACCCGCTCGATGAGGGGCACCGTCTTGTCCATTGCCTCTTGCAACACCCGTTCATTGAATGAGAGCCAGCTCAGCTCTTTCTCTTCATACTGCTTGTCGGTGCTCATCTTGTGCCTCTGTTTCAGGTCGCGTCTGCGCGGCAGTTATGGCGTTAATATATGACAAATAAATGACAGCATTGTTACTGCTCGCTGAACCCTTCGTCGATGTCGACCACCAGATCGTCGGAGAGGGATTCCAGCGCGGTGATAAGCGTATCCATCGCGAGCCCGTCGGGCAGGGCAACCAGCGCATGGGCATAGAAGAGCGGGGCGCCGGAGTGGGGAGCCGGTTCACAGCCGGTGGTGAGATCGGCCACGTTGATCTCGAGCTGGCGCAGGATGCTGGCTACTTCATGGACGATACCGGGGCGGTCGTTGCCGGTCACCGTCATCATGACTTGATGGGCTGGCTCGGTGGTCGGTGTCCCTTCGGCAAAGCTGATGGTCAGACCCGGTAGCAGGGCCAGTGCTTCGCACAGGCTGCGATAGTGCTCATCGGGGACAGAGACATGGAGGATACCGGCAAACTGGCCCGCCAGTTCGCTCATGGCGCTGCCCAGCCAGTTGCCCTGCTCGCGGCTGATGACTGCAGCCAGACTCTCGACGATCCCGGGTTTGTCTGCACCGATCACGGTGACCACCAATTGCTTTTGCATCCTGCTCTCCTTGAAATGGGATTTCTTGCTCTATCCCTATTGTGCCTGCTGGGGCTGGTCATATGAACCCCCGCCTGCTGACAAATAGATAAAAAGACGGGACTTTTCACTTTCTATACACGGGTCTGCTGCCTTGCTCCGTGGCGGCTGTGGTAAAGTGATTCCCCTTTCGTGTCATGAACTGGATCGTGCTCTCATGAATACCCTTGTCCTATCGGGATTGTTGTTGCTGGCGCTGCTTGTGCTGGCGATCTTCTGGAGCAGAGGCAGACAGCAAAAGCGCCTGCCCTATGATGTGCAGGAGACCCTGTTCAGTCCCGCCGAGCGATCCTTCCTCGGGGTGCTGGATCTGGCGGTGGGTGACAAGGCCCGGGTCTTTGCCAAGGTACGGGTGGCCGATGTGCTGACGCCGCAGGCCGGGATCGGCAAAAGTAAATGGCAGCAGTACTTCAACAAGATCAGTGCCAAGCATTTCGACTATCTGCTTTGCCACCCCGCGGATCTCTCCTTTATCTGCGCCATCGAACTCGATGACAGCTCCCATCGTCACCAGAAGCGCAAGGCGCGGGATCTCTTTCTGAAAACCGCCTGCGACAGCGCCGGACTGCCGTTGCTGCAGATCCCGGCAAGTGCCAGCTATCTGGTGGCAGAGCTGCGCGAACAGATCCTGCCGCTGCTGGTCAAAACCAGCGAACCATTGATCGACGATCTGCCGCACGGGGCGCGCCGCGAGCCCACCTTCAACCCTCTGCTGCTGGACGGCGTGGATGTCGGTGCCGGGATGCGTGGCCGCAATGCCCATGCCGAGGCCATCTCGCCTGCGTCGCTCCGCGAGCCCGCCATTCAGGCCAAGGGGGTGATGGAGGCGCCACAGAGTGAGGGGGAGCTGGTCGATGGCTTGTTTGCCGATGTGGAGGATGATGAAGAGCACGAGGTACACCACTGCCCTCGTTGTGATGCACCTCTGGTGGAGCGGGAGGCGAAAAAAGGCCCCCACGCCGGTCGACTCTTTATGGCTTGCAGCCGTTTTCCCGAGTGTCGTTACGCGGCGCCGCACCACCATAATCGCCACTGAGAGCGCTTCACTGTGTCCCATGCTGCCCTCTGACGAGGGCAGTTTTCTTTCCGCTTTTGGCTGCGTTTGTTAACGGCGCCAATGCAGAAAATTCCTCGGCAAAATTTATCTAATCTCCCGTTTCTGTCGATACACTTAGCCTGAATACGACAATTTTTGACAATGTGTCGGAATTTTGGCACTTTGTGTGCCAGCAAAAAGACAGTCGGTAGCTGTTTTATCATCAAATAAAACAATAAGTTAGTTCAGGACATCGCGAGGAATGGATATGGTGGAGATGGGCGTGTTGATTGTTGATGCCGATGCGCAGCGGCGCCAACAGTTGGGAACCGTGCTCTCGTTTATGGGGATCCCGTGGCAGGAGGTGGCACAAAGCGATCTGGATGTGGCCATCGAATCCTCCGGTCCGCTGCAAGGGGTACTGGTAGGTGAGCTGACCGACCGTCCCTTGTCAGAGCTGCTGGCTGCCTTCCCCCGTACCCCCTTCCTCTCGCTGGTTGAGGCCGATCTGCCCAACAGCAACTTTATCGGGGTCGCGCTCTCGCCCTTTACCTATGAATCCCTTACCCGTCATCTGCACTTCTGTCAGGCGTTCGTCTCCTTGCATCCTCGTCAGCAGACCCATGACAAGGGTCAGGCCCTGCTGCGCTTGCTGGTGGGTAAAGGGAAGGGGATCCAGGAGGTACGCCGCCTCATCAGCCAGGTGGCCGAGACCGATGCCAACGTGCTGATCCTCGGGGAGTCTGGCACTGGTAAAGAGGTGGTGGCGCGCGCCATCCACGAACTCTCTTCCCGCAGCAGTGGCCCCTTCGTGCCCATCAACTGCGGAGCCATTCCCGCCGAGCTGCTGGAGAGCGAACTGTTCGGCCACGAGAAGGGAGCCTTTACCGGCGCCATCGCGGCCCGTCGTGGTCGCTTCGAGCTGGCGCAGGGGGGCACCCTGTTTCTCGACGAGATCGGCGACATGCCGATGCCGATGCAGGTCAAACTGCTGCGGGTATTGCAGGAGCGGTTGTTCGACCGGGTCGGTGGCGGCAAGCCCATTCAGGCCGATGTGCGCATCATAGCGGCGACCCACCGGGATCTGGAGGCGATGATCCGCACTCAGGGTTTCCGCGAAGATCTCTACTACCGCCTCAACGTCTTCCCCATAGAGACGCCGCCGCTGCGGGATCGCATCGACGACATCCCGCTGCTGCTGCAGGAGCTGCTCAACCGCCATGCCGAGCAGCACCACGGCTTTATTCGGCTGACTCAGCGGGCGCTGGAGTCACTGATGCAGTACCCCTGGCCCGGCAACGTACGCGAGTTATCCAACCTGCTGGAACGGCTGCTGATCCTCTACCCGCACCAGATCGTCGATGTGGCCGATCTGCCGAGCCGTTATCGCCTGCTGCCGAGCGAGCCGCGGGATGAGCGGCTGACCGAGATGGATGAACGGGATGCGCTGGCGGCGGTGTTTCAGGATCCGCCCGAGCTGGATCACGCCCTCGCCTCGGCTCGCACCATGCAGCTGCCGGAGGAGGGGGTCAACCTCAAAGAGATGCTGGCCGACCTCGAAGTGGAGCTGATCCGTCAGGCGCTGGAGTCTCAGGACGGGGTGGTGGCCCGCGCCGCCGATCTGCTCGGCATGCGGCGTACCACTTTGGTGGAGAAGATGAAAAAGTACGGGATGAGCAAGGACGTCTGAGGGTCAAAGCCTTGACGCCAACATGCAATCTATTGTTTTAATTAACATATTTTAGTGGCATGGAAATTGAATAACCTGACCCAATAGCCAGTTTGAGGTCAGGTTTATGACAATCCAGCAGCAGGACATGCCACTCCAGTCCCACGAAGTGAGCCAGCTCTATGCCATCTTCAAGGCGCTCCCCACCGGGGTGTTGCTGCTTGACGGGGCAGGGGTGGTCACCCGCGCGAATCCGGCGGCCATCTCCCTGCTGGGGGAGCCGCTGGAAGGGGAGCTCTGGCGCCACATCATTGCCCGCTGCTTCGAGCCGCGCGAGGATGATGGCCACGAGATCTCCCTGCGCGATGGGCGCCGGGTGCAGCTCTCGACCCAACCGCTGCCGGATCAGCCCGGCCAGCTGGTTTTTATCAATGACCTGACCGAAACCCGTAAACTGCAAGACCGCATCAACCACATGAAGCGGCTGTCGGCGCTCGGCAATATGGCGGCCTCGCTCGCCCACCAGATCCGTACTCCGCTCTCTGCCGCCATGCTCTATGCCGCCAATCTGGCCAACCGTACCCTCAAGCCGGAATCTCGCTCTCAGTTTCAGCAAAAGCTGATGGCCCGTTTGCAGGATCTGGAGAAGCAGATCAACGACATCCTGCTGTTCGCCCGCAATGGCGACAATCAGGTGGTCACCCCCATCTCGGTACAAGGGCTGCTGGCCGAAGTGCAGGCCGGAGCCGAGGCCTTCTGCCAGCAGCAGGGCTGCGAGCTGCACATGGAGGCGCCAGAGCCAGATCTCTGTCTGCTGGCCAACAGCAGTGCGCTGGCGGGGGCCATCAACAATCTGATTGCCAATGCCCAGCAGGCAGGGGCCACCTCACTCTTGGTCAGCGCGGTACGCAGCGGTGCCCGGGTAGAGATGCGGGTCATCGATAATGGCAAGGGGATCCCTTCCCATCAGCTCGGTCAGGTATTCGAACCCTTCTTTACCACTCGCTCCCAGGGCACAGGTCTCGGGCTGGCGGTGGTGCAATCTGTAGTGCGTGCCCATCAGGGGGAGGTCGGTGTGGCCTCGGTTCCCGGTGAGGGCACCTGCTTTACTCTGTCGTTCCCCCTGCATCAGCAACCGGTGCAGCTTGGAGGTGTAGCATGACACAGGCCAGGATCCTGGTAGTTGAAGATGACAATGGCCTGCGCGAAGCGCTGGTGGACACCCTGTTACTGGGGGGTTATGAGTGCCGTGAAGCGGACAGCGGCGAGCGGGCTCTGCTGGCCCTCTCCCGTCAGCCGTTTGACATGGTGATCTCCGATATCCAGATGGGGGGGATGGACGGCCTCACCCTGCTGGCCACCATCCGCCAGCAATATCCGCAGATCCCTGTGCTGCTGATGACCGCCTACGCCAACATCGACGGTGCGGTGCGCGCCATGCGTGAAGGGGCCATCGACTATCTGGCCAAGCCGTTCTCGCCGGAGGTGCTGCTTAATCAGGTCAGCCGCTATGTACCCGCCCAGAAGGTGGAGAAGCGCGCCGTGGTCTACGGGGATCCCAAAACTGCCGAGCTGTTCCAGCTGGCGACCCGGGTGGCCAGAAGCGAAGCGACCGTGATGGTGACCGGCCCGAGCGGGACGGGGAAAGAGGTGCTGGCCCGTTACATTCACGACAATTCCAGCCGCGCCGAGCAGCCCTTCGTCGCCATCAACTGCGCCGCCATTCCGGAAAACATGCTGGAGGCGACCCTGTTTGGCTACGAGAAGGGTGCTTTCACCGGTGCGGTACAGGGGTGCCCGGGCAAGTTCGAACAGGCGCAGGGGGGCACCCTGCTGCTCGACGAGATCACCGAGATGGATCAGGGGTTGCAAGCCAAATTGTTGCGGGTGTTGCAGGAGAAAGAGGTGGAGCGGCTCGGCAGTCGCAAGATGATCCCGCTGGATGTGCGGGTCATCGCCACCAGCAACCGGGATTTGAAAAAAGCGGTGCAGGATGGCCTGTTCCGCGAAGATCTCTACTATCGCCTCAACGTCTTCCCGCTGCGCTGGTCTGCCCTCTGCGAGCGGCCCGGTGATATTCTGCCGCTGGCGGAGCATCTGCTGGCGCTTCATGCCAGTCAGCAGGGACTGCCGACACCACAGCTGACGGACGCCTCGCGGGAGCGACTGCTGGCCCACCCCTGGCCCGGCAATGTGCGGGAGCTGGACAACGTGGTACAGCGGGCCCTGATCCTCAGCCCCGACGGGGTCATTGATTGTGACCACCTCATTCTGGAAGAGCTGGACGAGCAGGAGATGGAGTTTGTCAGCGTGGAGCGCAGCTATGGCGGCGATCGCCTCGGCAGCGAGCTCAAGCAGCAGGAGCACCAGATCATCCTCGACACCCTGCAAGATTGTAACGGCAGCCGCAAGGCGGTGGCCGACCGACTCGGCATCAGCCCGCGCACCCTGCGCTACAAGCTGGCCCAGATGCGGGAGGCGGGGATCGACCTGCCAGCCTGAGGCCGAGAGGGAAACCGCACTGTGTGGGGGCTGTCATGGTCTTGACGGCCCGGCTCGATTATCATGGGGCCCTTGGCGTTTTGAGCCTGGGCCCTGTTTTTATTGGTAAAGCAGGGGACCGAGCCTTAATAAGGGACCCCTATGATCTCTCATCGAAAACTCGAAACCGTACTGAACCATCTGCTCGAACCGCACGCCATCAAGGATTACTGCCCTAACGGCATGCAAGTGGAGGGGCGCGAGCGCATTCGCAAGGTGGTGACCGGTGTCACAGCCAGTCAGGCGCTGATTGACGCGGCGGTGGCTGCCGAAGCCGATGCCATTCTGGTTCATCACGGCTACTTCTGGAGCGGTGAACCGGCCCAGATCACCGGCATGAAGCAGCGTCGGCTCAAGACCCTGCTGACCCACGATATCAACCTGTTTGCCTACCATTTGCCGCTGGATGTCCACCCCGAGGTGGGTAACAACGCCCAGCTCGCCAAGCTGCTCGACATCAAGGTGCGTCGCGGTCTGGAGCCGTGGAACAGCAAGAGCGTCGCCATGGTGGGCAAGCTGGAAGAGCCGATGAGCGGCAGCGATTTTGCCAAGCTGATTGCCGAGCGCCTTGGCCGTGAACCACTCTATTGTGGCGACAGCGGCCCCGAGCTTATCCGTTCCGTGGCCTGGTGCACCGGTGGCGGTCAGAGCTACATCAATCTGGCGGCGGAGCAGGGCATCGATGCCTTTATCTCCGGTGAAGCCTCCGAGCAGACCATTCACACCGCTCGCGAGATGGGGATGCACTTCTACGCTGCGGGCCATCACGCTACCGAGCGTTACGGCGTCAAGGCGCTGGGGGAGTGGCTGGCGACTGTGCATGGGCTGGATGTGACCTTTATCGATATCGACAATCCTGTCTAAACCTATCCACGATCTGGCTATGAAACCGTGATCAAGGCTCATGTGCTGCTCGCTTATGTATACAGCAAAGAGTGCTCACGTATGTCCATACGCTCCGGTTCCTGGGCAGCTTGTAACCTTGTTGACGGTTTCTCGCTGCAGGTCGTGAACAGGTTTAAGCCTGTGCCTGTGGTGGGAAAATTCAGGAAACAAAAAGGAGGCCATCGGCCTCCTTTTTCACATTTCGACAAGGCGTCTGCTTACTCGCATGCGTAACCAGCGGGGCCCAGCAGGGCGCCATCCAGTTGCACAGCGCCGTCCACCATCTGCAGCCTGCCTTCGCAGAACCAGCGCACCACCAGCGGGTAGATGCTGTGCTCCTGCGCCTGTACCCGTGCCGCTACCTCGTCCGCAGTGTCCCCTTCAAAGATGGGCACGCGGGCCTGCAGGATAACCGGGCCACCATCCAGCTCTTCGGTGACGAAGTGGACGCTGGCGCCATGCTCACTATCACCGGCATCGATAGCGCGCTGGTGGGTGTGCAGGCCCTGATACTTGGGCAGCAGGGAGGGGTGGATATTGATCATTCTGCCGGCGAAATGGCGCACCAGATCGCCGCTCAATATCCGCATAAACCCGGCCAGCACCACCAGATCCGGCTGATAGTCTGCCATCAGCGCCAGCAGGGCGGCGTCATACTCCTCCCGGCTGGCAAACTGCTGCTGGGCCAGAATGGAGGTCGCCACGCCAGCTTCTTTGGCGCGAACCAGACCATAGGCATCGGCCTTGTTGCTGATAACGCCGACCACTTCACCGGCAATCTTGCCGCTGGCGCAGTGGTCGAGGATCGCCTGCAGGTTGCTGCCGCTGCCAGAGATTAGGACGAGGATCCGCATCATTTGATGACGACCTGCTCCTCACCGTCTGCTGCCTTGGCGATATGACCGATGTGCCATGCGTTCTCGCCTTCTGCCTTGAGCAGGGTCAGCGCCTTCTCCAGCTGGTTGGCGGGCAGGGCGATGATCATGCCGACGCCGCAGTTGAAGGTGCGATACATCTCGTGACGGGTGACGTTGCCAGCCTGCTGCAGCCAGCTGAACACCGCCGGCCACTGCCAGCTCT
Source organism: Aeromonas sp. Y293-4 (assembly GCF_027705905.1). NCBI lineage: Bacteria > Pseudomonadati > Pseudomonadota > Gammaproteobacteria > Aeromonadales > Aeromonadaceae > Aeromonas > Aeromonas sp. Y293-4. The sequence continues at coordinate 72,743 of NZ_JAPDCI010000005.1, forward strand.
GCTCATCGATCACCGCTTGGGTGTTGGCGGGCAGGACACGGGGGATGTTCTCCCAGAAGCCACCGCCGGTGATGTGGGAGAGGGCGTGGATCTCGCACTCCTTGATGAGCTTGAGCACAGGTTTCACATAGATGCGGGTCGGCTCCAGCAGGGCGTTGGCCAGAGTGGTGTCACCCAGCGGCTGATGCACGTCGGCTTTGGAGACTTCCAGAATTTTACGGATCAGGGAGAAGCCGTTGGAGTGAGGGCCGCTGGCAGCCAGCGCGATCAGGGCATCCCCTTCACCGACCTTGCTGCCGTCGATGATTTCGCTCTTCTCCACCACACCGACGCAGAAACCGGCGATGTCGTAGTCTTCCCCTTCATACATACCCGGCATCTCGGCGGTCTCGCCGCCCACCAGGGCACAGCCTGATTGCTCGCAACCGGCACCGATCCCGGTGACCACCGCGGCTGCGGTGTCCACGTCCAGCTTGCCGGTTGCATAGTAGTCGAGGAAGAACAGCGGCTCGGCGCCCTGTACGATCAGGTCATTGACGCACATGGCCACCAGATCGATGCCCACGGTGTCGTGCTTCTTCAGGTCGATGGCCAGCCGCAGCTTGGTGCCCACACCATCGGTTCCGGAGACCAGGACCGGCTCCTTGTAGCCCGCAGGGATTTGACACAAGGCCCCAAAGCCGCCAAGACCACCAAGGACTTCAGGACGACGAGTGCGCTTTGACACGCCCTTGATACGTTCAACCAGTGCATTGCCGGCATCGATATCTACGCCAGCATCCTTGTAGCTCAGTGAGGTTTTGTCAGTCACGAGTATTCCCCGTCATGTAAAGAAGTGGAGGGTAAAATTCGGGGCGTATTCTAACAGTGGCGGTGAAAAACCAGAAAGGAAATCGTTTGCGCGTTTTTGCGCGGAAATGCTCTACAAGCGGTGGCTTTTGTTGTATGATTCCGCGATTTTTTTGCGGCAGGTTAGAGGAGATAATAATGAAAGTCGTTGAAGTCAAACACCCCCTGGTCAAACACAAGATCGGTCTGATGCGTGAAGGCGATATCAGCACCAAGCGTTTCCGTGAACTGGCCAAAGAAGTGGGCAGTTTGTTGACCTATGAAGCGACCTCTGACTTCGAAACCGAGAAGGTTATCATCGATGGCTGGAATGGGCCAGTAGAAGTTGACCAGATCAAAGGCAAGAAGGTAACCGTCGTACCTATCCTGCGTGCCGGCCTTGGCATGATGGATGGCGTGCTGGAGCACATGCCGAGCGCCCGCGTCAGCGTGGTCGGTATCTACCGCGATGAAGAGACCCTGCAACCGGTTCCCTATTTCGAGAAGATCGTCAGCAACATCGAAGAGCGTCTGGCGCTGGTCATCGATCCGATGCTGGCCACCGGCGGCTCCATGATCGCCACCATCGATCTGCTGAAGAAGAAAGGCTGCCAATCCATCAAGGTGCTGGTACTGGTTGCCGCGCCGGAAGGGATCAAGGCGCTGGAAGCGGCTCACCCTGACGTAGAGCTCTACTGCGCTTCTGTCGACCAGGGGCTGAACGAGAAAGGCTACATCGTGCCGGGTCTGGGCGATGCAGGCGACAAGATCTTCGGTACCAAATAAGTTTATGCCTTGACCTGCTTCCCATGTGGAAGGGGTGATCGGAGCCGGCGCATCGCCGGCTCTGCTGTTTGTGGCCGCTTGTGCCAGCCTTGCCGCAGGATGCGCCTTGCCGCTACCATAAGCACACTCTCCCATTTCGAGACTCTGTTCATGTTCAAACGTGTTGTGACCGCCCTCTGCTGCGGCTTGTCATTCATGGCCTCGGCCGCTCAGGTGACCGACCTCTATCAGGGCAAGGCACCGACCAGTGGTGACATGGTGGCCGCTCAAGGGCAGGCACTGGGTCAGGTGCTGATCAAGGTGACCGGCAAGCGCGACATCCTCACCCAGCCGGTGGTGGTCAAGGCGCTGGCGGCCCCGGGCGACTATGTCAAAAGCTATGGCTATCAGGATCAGGACTCCGTCAAGTATCTGAAAGCCGAGTTCAAGAGTGACAAGGTCAACAGCCTGGTCTCCGAGAGCCAGTTTGCCCTGCTTGGCCCAGCTCGTCCCCAAATGGCCATCTGGCTGGTGGTGGATCAGGGTGAGCGTCGCTTGCTGGCGGATCAATCCAGCGATGGTTGGGCGCAAGCCTTGCGCGAGCAGGCCCAGATGCTGGGGCTGCCCATCAGCATTCCGCTGATGGATCTCGATGACAACATGGCGGTCAGTGCCACCGACGTCTGGGGACGCTTTGCCGACCCGATTTTGCATGCGAGCCAGCGCTATGGCGCCGAGATGGTGGTGTTGGGCAAGCTGACACCGGAAGGTGACAAGTGGAGCATCGATTGGGGACTCTATGGCCCCAAAGCGGCCGGTGAAGTGGCCGAGTTGACCCGTGGCAATAACACCGGCACTCAGGCCGAAGTGGCGCAAGGGTTTGCCGATACCCTGGCGGCCTGGCTGGTGAAAAACTACGGTGCCCGCATTTCTGGTCCGGCAACCAGCCAGACCCTGGTGGTGGATGGCCTCTCCGAAGTGGACAGCATGATCGCCGTGCAGAAGATGCTGCAGGGGATGGCCAACGTCAGCAAGGTGGCGATCGGCAAGCTGGAGGGGGACCAGGTCACCTTCAACTTTACTCTGCAAGGGGATCAGGCCGAATTGGTGCGGGCGCTGCAACTTGAGAGTCGTTTGCGCAAGGTTGACGATAATGGCAGCGGTTTGCGTTACCAATGGTCGCAGCCCTGATTTTATAAGGCTTTTGTAGACCGCCCGGCTTGTCCGGGCGGTTCTCTATCAGCCTTTGCGATGATACACTTAGCCACAAATGTCACAGTCAAAGCCCAACGAGTGAAGCAACCGGCCCAACTGTCTTTAGCCGTACAACTACCGGATGATGAAACCTTCGTCAGTTTTTATCCCGGCACCAATGCTCATCTGATCACCGCCCTCAAGAATGCGGCCATCGGTCAGGGGTCGCCTTTCCTCTATTTCTGGGGAGCCAAGGGATCCGGACGCTCTCATCTGCTCCACGCCACCTGTGCCGAGGTCAACGCCCGCGATGCGGCGGCGGCCTATCTCTCCCTCGATCAGTTTGAACAGCTCGATCCCAGCATGCTCGATGCCCTCGAAAGCCTGCCGCTGGTCTGTCTCGACAGCCTTGAGGCGATCGCCGGCAATGCCGTGTGGGAGCGGGCGCTGTTCGATTTCTACAACCGCTGGCAGGAGAAGGGCGAGGGGACGCTGGTGGTCACCGGCTGCAGCGCACCGCGCAAACTGGGGCTGCAACTGCCGGATCTCGCTTCGCGCCTCGACTGGGGGGTGAGTTTCCATCTCGAAGAGCTGGATGACGAAGGCAAGCTCAGTGCCCTGCAGCTGCGTGCCGAGCTGCGGGGCTTCAAATTGCCCATCGATGTGGGCCGCTTCCTGCTCAACCGACTCTCCCGCGATATGCGCACCCTGCTCACCACTCTCAATCAGCTCGACAACGCCTCATTTCGCGCCAAGCGCAAGCTGACCATTCCCTTTGTCAAAGAGATCCTCGAGCTCTGAGCCTCTCGACTGTGTGCGGTTGTGCGCCTGACTTTCGTTTGAATTACAGATAAAAAGAAACCCCGGCTTCAGGCCGGGGTTTTGCTATTTCAAGACAGCTCTGCCTATCAGTGGAACTGATCTTCTTCGGTGGAACCGGTCAGCGCGGTGACCGAGGATTGGCCACCCTGAATGACGGTAGTCACCTTGTCGAAGTAACCGGTACCGACCTCCTGCTGGTGTGCCACGAAGGTGTAGCCACGGCTGGCGGCGGCAAATTCCGGCTCCTGCACCATCTCGACGTAGTGCTTCATCCCTTCGCCACGGGCGTACTGGTAGGCCAGCTCGTACATGTGGAACCACATGTTGTGGATACCCGCGAGGGTGATGAACTGGTACTTGTAGCCCATGTCGGAGAGCTCCTGCTGGAAGCGGGCGATGGTGGCATCGTCCAGATTCTTCTTCCAGTTGAAGCTCGGGGAGCAGTTGTAGGCCAGGATGCGATCCGGGAACTTGGCCTTGATTGCTTCGGCAAATTTACGCGCTTCGTCCAGATCCGGCTTGGCGGTTTCACACCACACCATGTCTGCGTAGGGGGCGTAAGCCAGACCGCGAGCGATGGCCTGATCGATTCCGGCACGTACCTTGTAGAACCCTTCGGCAGTGCGCTCGCCAGTCAGGAAGTCTGCATCGTACGGGTCAGCGTCGGTGGTCAACAGGTCAGCGGCGTTGGCGTCGGTACGGGCGATCACCAGAGTTGTGGTGCCGCACACATCGGCTGCCAGACGGGCGGCAACCAGTTTCTGTACCGCTTCCTGAGTCGGTACCAGCACCTTGCCACCCATATGACCGCACTTCTTGACCGAAGCGAGCTGATCTTCGAAGTGCACGCCAGCGGCGCCCGCTTCAATCATCCCCTTCATCAGTTCGAAGGCGTTAAGCACACCGCCGAAACCGGCTTCCGCATCCGCCACGATGGGCAGGAAGTAGTCGATAAAGCCCTCATCCTGCGGTCCAACCTTGTTGGCCCACTGGATCTGGTCGGCACGGGCGAAGGAGTTGTTGATGCGCTCCACCACGGACGGTACCGAGTTGGCCGGGTAGAGGGACTGATCCGGATACATGGTGGAGGACAAGTTGTTGTCCGCCGCCACCTGCCAGCCGGAGAGGTAGATCGCTTCGATCCCCGCCTTGGCCTGCTGCACCGCCTGACCACCGGTCAGGGCGCCGAGGCAGTTGACGTAGCCTTTCTTGGCGTCGCCGTGGATCAGACCCCACAGCTTGTCGGCACCACGCTGGGCCAGAGTGTGCACCGGCTGCAAGCTGCCGCGCAGGTTCACCACATCTTCGGCGCTGTAGCCGCGCTTGATCCCTTTCCAGCGGGGGTTTTCCGCCCAGTCTTTCTCGATAGCCTGGATCTGTTGCTCACGGGTCAGTGCCATATCAGTTCCCTCTTTCATTGATTTCACGTTTCCATTGACTTGTTATTGGCGAGCCCCGCTGGGGGCCCGTGATTCAGAGCCGCTCGTAACCGGGCAGCGTCAGAAAATCGATCAGGGTATCGGCGCAGGTGATCTCTTCCATCAGCTCGCCTGCCTCGGCAAAGCGTCCTGCCTGCCAGCGCGCGGCGCCCACCTCGGCTTTGACCACCTCCTGCTCCTCGGCCAGCATCTGGCGGAACAGATCCTTGGTCACTACCTTGCCATTAGACAGGCTCTTGCCGTGGCGGATCCACTGCCAGATGGAGGTGCGGGAGATCTCGGCTGTGGCGGCATCTTCCATCAGACCGTAGATGGGCACGCAGCCGTTCCCGTTGATCCAGGCCTCCAGATATTGCAGGGCGACCCGGATATTGGTGCGCATCCCTGCCTCGGTGCGCTCGCCCTCACAGGGGGCCAGCAGGTCGGCGGCGGTGATTGGGGCATCCTGCTCACGCAGCACGCCAATCTGGTTCTTGGCACCAGCCGCAATGGTGGCGTTGAACACCGCCATGGCGGTATCAGCGAGGCCAGGGTGGGCGACCCAGGTACCGTCGTGGCCGTTGTTGGCTTCGCGCTCCTTGTCGGCCTTGACCTTGGCGAAGACCTGCTCGTTGACGGCCGCGTCCTTGGCCGGAATAAAGGCGGCCATACCCCCCATCGCCAGCGCACCGCGCTTGTGACAGGTCTTGATCAGCAGCCGCGAGTAGGCGGAGAGGAACGGCTTGTCCATGGTCACCACCTGGCGGTCGGGCAGTACCCGATCCGGATGGCTCTTCAAGGTTTTGATATAGCTGAAGATGTAGTCCCAGCGGCCGCAGTTGAGGGCGACGATGTGATCCTTCATCTGATAGAGCAGCTCATCCATCTCGAATACGGCTGGCAGGGTTTCAATCAGCACGGTGGCCTTAATGGTGCCACGGGGCAGACCGAACTTGTCCTCGGTCCAGGCGAACACCTCGCTCCACCAACGCCCTTCCAGATGGCTCTGCAACTTGGGCACGTAGAAGTAGGGGCCCGAGCCTTTGGCCAGCAGCGCCTGATAGTTGTGCAGGAAGTAGAGGGCAAAATCGAACAGGCCGCCGGGGATGGGTTCGCCATCGAAGGTGACATGTTTTTCCGGCAGGTGCAGACCGCGCACCCGGCAAATGAGGACGGCCGGATTGGGGTTCAGGGTATAAGCCTTACCTTCCGGACTGGTGTAAGAAATGGTGCCGTTGACCGCATCGCGCAGGTTGATTTGGCCCTCGATCACCTTGTTCCAGGCGGGTGCCAGTGAATCCTCGAAATCCGCCATGAACACCTTGACGTTGGCGTTGAGGGCGTTGATCACCATCTTGCGCTCGACCGGGCCTGTGATCTCCACACGGCGGTCTTGCAGGTCGGCAGGAATGCCGCGAATGGTCCAGTCACCTTCACGGATGTGGGCGGTTTCCGGCAGGAAGTCCGGCAGCTCGCCACCATCGATACGGGCCTGACGTGCCACACGTTGTTTCAGCAATTCCCCTCTTTGGGGAGCAAAACGTTCCACCAGTTCGGAGACCAGAGCCACCGCGTCCGGCGTCAGAATTTGCGCGTATTCGGGCAGCATCTCGCCCTGGATGCGAAGGCGGGCGCTGCAGTGGGTCTGAGCCGGTGCCGACATAAGGTTCACTCCTTTGAGAATTACATTTTGAACTTACTAACTACGACTAAAGTCGAATCCCTGTTCCTGAAACGTTACCGCAACAACGGGATAACACGATTGATAAGGTGCGAAATATTGTTGAGTACGTCAACAGTTTTTTTTAAACACTTGTTTTTTGGATATGGTTAAGTTGATGTTTTTTATTGCTTTATTTGGTTGGTATAAAAACTCTACGCAGATGGTTATGCTCCTGCTTTTTCCCATCTGACAACGGCTAATTTGGGCCGTTACCTTGCTCCTCGTTCTGTAACTTATTACGTAATAAAATTACAAATGCAAAAACAAATCCCGACCTAACTCCAGGCTTTGCCAAAACAGCCGTATAAAGTGCGTTTGAATGTGGCAATGAATGTTTTGCTATTGCTAGATCTAGTTGGTGAACGTGCGTTTTAAACTTGGTGTGGTGATGCAGGCTCTGTTGGCACCAGCGGTTGCAACGATGGAAAGTGAAGCGCAATAACGTAGGTTTGTATCAATTGTCGGGGGGGATGCCGGGGAGGGAAGAGGGAGACGCATTAGTCAATAATACTGCCATCCTTGATAGAATTAGCAGTTTGTCGTTTTTTGCAGATTTCTCGCCAAGGGTGTGAAACTGAGTGTGTTGAACAGGCGATGCCCCAGTGATTGAGCGGCCATCTGGCCGGGCTCAATAGTCATCATCCGGTTCGGCAAGATCGATCACATCCAGCTGGATGACCTGTTCATTTTCGCTTTCGGTGTGGCAAGGGGTGTCGTGAGGAACGGAATAAAGCGTAATGGCGGGTGCGAAATCGGTGTTCTGGTTCATGCCTGGTCCTGTGTTGCACGCAAGCCGGACAGTGATCCCTTCACTCGTGTTTCCACCTCCCTGTGTTGTCTACCGGCGGAAAGTTGCGCATCTTAATGAGTTCGGCAAAAAGATTCAAGTGGTTCTGAGTGTTTTTTGTTCTTGGCAGGCTGGCGTTGTCAGGAGGATAAATCGGAGGCAAAAAAATAGCCCAGTCGTTTGACTGGGCTATTCTCGGGGAAAATGGTCGGTGTGAGAGGATTCGAACCTCCGACCCTCTACACCCCATGCAGATGCGCTACCTGGCTGCGCTACACACCGACGGAGTCAGACTCGGCTGACGGGGAGGAAGTCTAATAGCATGGCCAAACGGGTGCAACTCCTTTTTTATCATAGAGATGCCGATTGCTTCTTTATTGCTCAGTCTGGATGCGGCTTGGGTCTGACGTGCAGATTTGGCATAATCGCCGCCCTGTCACTGCGAGCTATCATGCCTGCTATCTATGGATTCATCTGACAGGTATGGATAGCTGGAATGTAAACAGCACAATTGAACAATATAAAGAGGGGATGGGCGTGAAACCATCAGAGGTCCCAGAAATACCGAGTCAGGCACAGAGCCAAACCGAGCAGGACGAACAGTGGATGCGCCATGCCATGGCATTGGCCGCCCGGGCCGAAGGGATTGGCGAGATCCCGGTCGGTGCCGTACTGGTGCTGGATGGTCAGGTGGTGGGAGAGGGGTGGAACCGCTCCATCAGCGAACACGATGCCTGTGCCCATGCCGAGGTGATGGCAATCCGGGCGGCGGGCAAGCAGCTGGCGAACTACCGCCTGCTCGACACCACTCTTTATGTGACGCTGGAGCCCTGCTGTATGTGTGCCGGTGCGCTGATCCATAGCCGGGTCAAGCGGGTGGTTTACGGCGCCCGAGATCTCAAGACCGGTGCCGCGGGGTCGGTGTTCGAGATCTTGCAGGACCCGCGCCACAATCATAGAGTCGAGCTGACCGGCGGCGTGCTGGCCGATGCCTGCTCGGCTCAGTTGTCGGCCTTCTTCAAGCGCCGCCGCGCCGAAAAAAAGGCGGCCAAACTGGCGCTCCAACAATCAAACGATACCCTTTCCTGAATCATTCGGGGGCAGTGCAGGCTGCCCTTGCTGATTATCCTCATAAATATCCCTTTATAAACAATACATTGCGTCCATCTTCCTTCGAAAGGATCCCCGCCCATTTTTCCGTTAACAACCTCTGTTAAAGCACTCTCGATGTAACAAAACTGTCATGCAACCGCCATATAATGCCGCGAAGCCTAGCTTACATTGAGGTCTTGCATGTCATCGGAATCGTTAAACCTGGTCATGGCGGGCAGTAGAAAACGCCGGATCAAGGATAAATTGGCCAAATATGGCGTCACCACAGGCGGAGCCCTGGTACTGGTGGCGCTGCTGCTTATCTTCTTTTATCTGCTCTATGTGGTGAAACCCATCTTCAATGGCGCCTCCATGGAGCAGACCACCTCGTTTACCCTGCCTGCCGCAGGGAAGACCGCCTGGCTCGGCGTGGAAGAGCAGAACGAGATCGGCTATCGCTTCAGCGATAAAGGGCAGGTCAACTTCTTTACGGTGCAGGGAGATGACAAGATCAAGGTCGGCCAGTCACTGGGTCAGGCTCAGGTTGCTGGTGACATCACCACGGTAGCGACCCCGGCACCGGGCCAGCGGCTGATTGCTTACGGCTTTGCCGATGGCAAGGCGCAGGTCGTCCAGCCAGCGTTCAAGGTTTCCTATCCCAACGATGTGCGGGTGATTGAGCCCAGCCTGCAATATCCCTTCGGCGAAGAGCCGGTGGTGATCGACCCGCAAGGGAAGGCGCTGCAACTGATGGTGTTCGAAGCCACCAAGGACAAGATGGCGACCGCCGCCGTGACCGAAGATGGTCGTGGCGTGATGACTGTGATGAGCGGTGAGGAGAACTTCATCTCCGGGGAGATTGAGTGGAGCAGTGAGAACTACACCATTCCGTCCCTGCCGCGCCATGTGGATCAGATGTTGCTGACCCCCAATCTGCGGATCCTGTTCGTGCGCGAGGGCAATCGTCTCTCCGTCTATGACATTCATAACCTGAGCGAAATCTCCCTGCGCAACGTGCTGGAGATCAATGCACCCAACGCCAATGTGACCCGGGTTCAGCTGCTCTCCGGCGCCTCTTCACTGCTGGTGGGTAATGACAACGGCGTGATTTCCCAGTGGTTCGAAGTGGCGAAGGATGGCAAACGCCAGTTCACCCAAATTCGTGACTTCAAGGGCGATGGCGCGGTAGATCTGCTGACTCCCGAGCACTTTCGCAAAGGCTTCATCAGTGCCGACAAGGACGGCATCATCAGCTTCTTCCACGCCACCGGCGAGACCAAGCTGCTGACCGAGACGGTGGAAGGGGGCGAACTCTCTGCCCTGGCCATCTCCCCCCGTCACAACCTGTTGCTGATGCAGCAAGGGAATACCTTCAAGCTCTTCTCGGTGGAGAACGAGCACCCCGAAGTGACCTGGTCTGCCCTCTGGCAACAGGTGTGGTATGAAGGGTATCCGGAGCCCCAGTATGTGTGGCAATCCACCTCCGCCAGCAACGACTTTGAAGCCAAGCTGAGTTTGGTGCCGCTGGTATTCGGTACGCTGAAAGCCTCTTTTTACGCCATGGTGTTTGCTGTGCCGCTCGGCGTGGCCGGTGCCATCTATACCGCCTACTTCATGTCGGCGGGGCTGCGCAAATACGTCAAGCCAACGGTCGAGATCATGGCGGCGCTGCCGACTGTTATCTTGGGCTTCCTGGCGGGTCTGTGGCTGGCGCCGATCATCGAGGGTGCCTTGCCCGGGGTGATCCTGCTGCTGATATTGCTGCCGATGGGGATGCTGCTGACTGCATTGCTCTGGAACTATCTGCCGGAGCGCGGCAAGTCCTGGCTGCCGGAGGGGTGGCACGCCATCCTGTTGATCCCGGTGCTGCTGCTGATTGGCTGGGGGGCCTTCGCCCTGAGCCCGCTCATCGAGAATGCTTTTATGCACGGCGATTCGCGCATCTGGCTGACTCACGAAATGGGCATCAAGTTTGACCAGCGCAACTCGCTGGTGGTCGGTATCGCCATGGGCTTTGCGGTCATCCCCACCATCTTCTCCATCGCTGAAGATGCAGTCTTCTCGGTGCCCAAGCACCTGACCCAGGGCTCGCTGGCGCTAGGGGCCACCCCGTGGCAGACCCTGAGCCGGGTGGTGATCCTCACCGCGAGCCCGGGCATCTTCTCGGCGGTGATGATGGGCCTTGGCCGCGCCGTGGGCGAGACCATGATCGTGCTGATGGCTACCGGCAACACCCCCATCATGGACTTCTCCATGTTCCAGGGGCTGCGCACCCTCGCCGCCAACATCGCGGTGGAGATGCCGGAATCGGAAGTGGGCAGCTCCCACTATCGGGTACTGTTCCTCGCGGCCTTCGTCCTGTTTGTGTTCACCTTTTTGTTCAACACCCTGGCCGAATTTGTCCGTCAGCGGTTGCGTGAAAAATACAGCTCGATGTAAGGGGCGACTCTGTAATGGACAAGGAATCGACAATGGGTAAGTGGTTTAAATCAGGGGCCCCCTGGATCTGGATGACCGGCGGTGCCGTCAGCCTGAGTCTGGTGGCGGTACTGGGTCTGCTGCTGCTGATCGGCTGGCGTGGTCTGGTCTACTTCTGGCCGCACCCCATCTATGAGTGGCAGCTGGAAGACGCCAGCGGCAACAAGAGCGTACTGATCGGCGAGATCAACGATCGCGAGCAGGTACCGGTGGAGCGACTGCGCGCTGCAGGTCTGCCATTGGAAGGGGAAGAGCGCGAGCTGCTGACCCGCTATCTGGTCAAGACCGGCAACCGTGAGTTCGTTGACCTCGATTTTCGCTGGGTGCTGGAGACGGACATCAAGTCCCAGAGCCAGCCGGCTGAGCTGGCCATGGTTGAGCGTGCCACTAACGGCAACTTCTATGGCTATATCGTCGGGGTGAAAGAGGATGGCCGCGAGCTCACCTCTGATCTGCATCCTGCCCTGCAGCGGGTGCTGGCGCGAGCCAATGCCCTCTCCGAACAGGCCAACGATCTGCAAAAAGGGGACATCGGCAGCATCAACTATCAACTGGAGCGGCTGCGCCTGAAAGAGCGCAAGGCCGAGCTGGATGACAAGCTGACCGATCAGCTCAAAGCCGAACTGGCCAGCGAGCGTCAGGCCCTCAACGATCGCTATCAAGTGCTGGAAAAAGAGCTCTTCTCCCTGCGTAGCCAAGCGGACCGCGACGCCATTACCGTCAAGGATATGCGTGGCGAGCTGGTGACCATGCCGATGTCCAAGGTACTGGACGTGGTATGGCCCAACGACATGAGCCTGCTGGCCAAGGTAGGTCACTGGTTCCACCAGATAGGCAAGTTCGTCTCTGACGATCCCCGTGAAGCCAACACCGAGGGCGGGGTGTTCCCGGCCATCTTCGGCACCGTGTTCATGGTGTTCCTGATGGCGATCATCGTGACCCCGCTGGGGGTGGTGGCGGCAGTCTACCTGCACGAATACGCGGGCAAGAACAGTCTGACCAAGATCATCCGCATTGCGGTGATCAACCTGGCGGGCGTGCCCTCCATCGTCTACGGCGTGTTTGGTCTGGGCTTCTTCGTTTACACCCTGGGGGGCAGCATCGACCGCCTCTTCTACCCGGAAGCGCTGCCGAGCCCGACCTTTGGCTCACCCGGCGTGATCTGGTCGGCGCTGACCCTGGCCATCCTGACTCTGCCGGTGGTGATTGTCTCCACCGAAGAGGGGTTGGCGCGGATCCCGAGCACCATCCGTCAGGGCTCGTTGGCACTGGGTGCCACCCAGGCCGAGACCCTGTGGCGCATCGTGCTGCCGATGGCGAGCCCGGCCATCATGACCGGCCTTATTCTGGCGATTGCCCGTGCAGCCGGTGAAGTGGCGCCGCTGATGCTGGTGGGGGTGGTAAAACTGGCACCGACCCTGCCGATGGATGGCAACTTCCCGTATCTGCATGTGGAGCGCAAGTTCATGCACCTGGGCTTCCACATCTATGACGTCGGCTTCCAGAGCCCTAACGTCGAGGCGGCCCGCCCGCTGGTCTACGCCACCTCCTTCCTGCTGGTGACGGTGATCGTGGGTCTGAACCTGACCGCTATCGGTATTCGTAACCACTTGCGCGAGAAATTCCGGTCGCTGGAGCATTAATCCGGCGCCGCTTGAGTGATACAAGAGTGAGATAACAGAGGGGCGGCCGAGCGCGAGCCGCCATCTCTCTGCACCAATACGTGAGGGGCGCCGGCAGCTGTCCGGCCACTCCAGATAGATTTTGAGGTAACAGATGATCAACGTAACGACCACGTCTACCCAGCACACCGCGCTGGACCTGCTCAACCTGACCCCGGAGCAGACCGCGCTGGAGGTGAAGGATCTCAACCTGTACTACGGCAGCAAGCAGGCGTTGTTCAACGTCAACATGAAGATCCCTAAAGGGCAGGTGACCGCCTTTATCGGCCCGTCAGGCTGTGGTAAATCGACCCTGCTGCGCTGCATCAACCGGATGAACGATCTGGTGGAGATCTGCCGCATCGAGGGGGAAATTCAGCTGCACGGCCACAACATCTATGACAAGAGCGTCGATGTTTCTGCCCTGCGCCGTCAGGTGGGCATGGTGTTCCAGCGCCCGAACCCGTTTCCCAAGTCCATCTACGAGAACGTGGTCTATGGTCTGCGCCTGCAGGGGATCAATGATCGCCGTACCCTGGATGAGGCCGCCGAGCGCTCTCTGCGCGGTGCGGCCCTGTGGGACGAGGTGAAGGATCGTCTGCATGACAACGCCTTCGGTCTCTCCGGTGGTCAGCAGCAGCGTCTGGTGATTGCCCGTGCCATCGCCATTGAGCCGGAAGTGTTGCTGCTCGATGAACCGACCTCGGCGCTCGACCCCATCTCCACCCTGACCATCGAGGAGCTGATCAACGAGCTCAAGAGCCAGTTCACCGTGGTGATTGTGACCCACAACATGCAACAGGCTGCGCGAGTGTCGGATCAGACCGCCTTCATGTATATGGGCGAGCTTATCGAGTACTCGGATACCAACACCATTTTCACCACCCCGGCCAAGAAAAAGACCGAAGATTACATTACCGGTCGTTACGGCTAAGGAGAGGAGAGGATGAATCTCAGCAAACAGATTGGCAGTCGGTTCAACGGCTAAGGCATAATCGGAGCAATCAAGGATTATTTGTATGGACAATATGAACCTCAATAAACACATCTCCGGTCAGTTCAATGCCGAGCTAGAGAGCGTGCGCAACCAGGTGCTGGTGATGGGCGGTCTGGTGGAGCAGCAGCTCACCGACGCCATCGCAGCGATCCACGATCAGGATCTCGATGCGGCCCGCAAAATCGTGGCCAACGACCACAAGGTCAACGCCATGGAAGTGGCGATCGACGAGGAGTGCACTCGCATCATCGCCAAGCGTCAGCCGACAGCCTCCGACCTGCGACTGGTGATGGCCATCATCAAGACCATCACCGATCTGGAGCGCATTGGCGACGTGGCCGACAAGATCGCCCGCATGCTGACCGACAACGCCAACAAGCCGCAGCCGCCGCTGGTGTCTCTGGAGAACATGGGCCGTCGTACCATCAAGATGCTGCACGATGTGCTCGACGCCTTCGCCCGCATGGATCTGGATGCGGCGCTGGCGGTCTACAAGGAAGATGACAAGGTAGACCGCGAGTACGAGTCCATCATTCGCGAGCTGATGACCTACATGATGGAAGATCCCCGCACCATCCCCCAGGTGCTCAACGTCCTGTGGGCGGCGCGGGCCATCGAGCGGGTCGGCGATCGCTGCCAGCACATCTGCGAGTACATCGTCTACTACGTGAAAGGCAAGGATGTGCGCCACACCAAGGCGGATGATCTGGGTACCCTGCTGGGCAAGGGCTAACCGGAAGTGAATAAAAAGGCGCGTGAAGCGCCTTTTTTGTTGCATAACTGGTCGGAGTAAGATAAAGCCCCCAACTGGCTGTTTTCTGATAGAATACTCCCCCTGTGTGAGTCCCGGATGGGCTCACGGTCCGGTCTCCCGGGCCCAGTTTGCCGTCTTGTGCTAAGGCGGGTGTAGCAATAGGTTAATCATGAGTTTTGCCGATAGTTTGTTCTTTTTAATGCTGCTGGTTGGCGGCAGTGTGTTCTTCTCCCTCTCCGAGATTTCTCTCGCCGCGTCTCGCAAAATCAAATTGCAGGTGATGGCGGATGAAGGTAATCGCCAGGCCGAAAAGGTGCTGGCCTTGCAGGCCCAGCCGGGCAACTTTTTCACCGTGGTGCAGATTGGCCTCAATACCGTCGCCATTCTGGGCGGTATCCTGGGTGAGTCTGCCCTCAACCCCGCCATCAAGGGGATTGTCTCTCAGTTCTACCAGGGTCCCTGGCTTGGCGAGATCAGCTCCGGTGCCTCCTTCGTGTTCGTCACCGGCATGTTTATCCTGATCGCCGATCTGATGCCCAAGCGTCTGGCCATGACCATGCCCGAGCAGATTGCCGTGGTGGTGGTGCGCCCCATGCTCTTCTTCGTCACCGTGTTGATGCCGCTGGTGTGGATCTTCAACGGGTTGGCCAACTCCCTGTTCCGTCTGATGCGCGTCTCCACGGTGCGCAACGACGAGATCACCTCCGATGATATCTATGCGGTGATGGATGCCGGTGCCGAGGCGGGGGTTATCCAGCGCGAGGAGCATCAGCTCATCGAGAACGTGTTCGAGTTGCAGTCCCTTGGTGTCACCTCTGCCATGACGGCCCGCGAGAGCCTGATCTATTTCACCCTGCAAGAGAGTGAAGAGAGCATCAAGGCGAAGATCGCCGAACATCCCCACAACAAGTTTCTGGTCTGTGACCACAACCTCGACAGCATCAAGGGCTTTGTCGATGCCAAAGAGCTGCTGATCCGCGTTATCGGCGGCCAGAGCATCGACCTTATCGGTGGCAACCTGGTGCAGAACGTCATCATCATCCCCGATACCCTGAACCTCTATGAGGCGATGGAGTACTTCAAGAATCATCGTGGCGACTTTGCCGTGGTGATGAACGAGTACGCGCTGGTGGTGGGGATTGTCACCATGAACGACCTGATGAGTACCGTCATGGGCGAGTGGGCGACCCACGTGGTGGAAGAGCAGATCGTCCAGCGCGACGAGAACTCCTGGCTGGTGGACGGGGTTACCCCCATCTCCGACGTGATGCGTGCCTTCGATATCGAAGAGTTCCCAGAGAACCAGAACTACGAGACCATCGCCGGCTTTATCATGTATATGCTGCGCAAGATCCCCAAACGCACTGACTCGGTCAAATACGCCGGTTACAAGTTCGAAGTGGTGGATATCGACAGTTACAAGATTGATCAGCTGCTGGTTACCCGGGTCGAACCGGCGGTGGCCGAGAAGCTAGCTCAGGAATCGTAAAAGGAGCGACATAAGAGTCATGAAGATGCAGTCTCATTCCCGTGCGCTGGCCTGTGTCGCGCTCGCCCTGGCACTGGGTGCCTGTAGTCAGAGTGCGCCGCGCAAAGCCACAGTGGCAGCCAAGCCGGTAACCCCCAAGCCTGCCGTGGTGGTGCCGCAGCCGGATCCCGATGCGGTGGTACAAAGCGGCATGGCCGAGCCGAGCCCGGTCTTTGACGAGCAGTATCACGGCCCGGATCAGGGGTCGCTGGAGTCGGTGACCGCCCTGTTTGCTCGTGGCTACATCGAGTCCGCCATGCGCGAGACCATGCTGGCGGCGGTGCACAACGACTATCCGCTGCTCGGCATGCGGGACGTGCGGTTGACCGATCCGGTCTCCAAATTCCTCACCTCCGAGCATGCGGCCACCACGGCCCATGACTACCTCTATGCGGGTGTGCAGCGTCGTCTCGGTCGTCCGCTCAGCCCTGCCCAATGGGAGCAGATCTGGCGCGGTTTGCCGCAGCAGGGTCGGGTCTCCGACTGGGTCAAGCAGATCAAGCGCGTGCTGGCCGGGCGTTAAGTCGCCAGCGGATCAAGATAGTGATGAGGCCACCTTCGGGTGGCCTCTTGCATTTCTGCGTTTGCCTCGCCGTTTGCACGCTGATTTCTGCTGATACTGATTGCCGCCCGTGGCACTTTGTTTTATCTTGTTTTGGCCGTCTAAACATCTATATGTTTTTATGGCTGCATAATAAAAGCGCTTCCCAAGATGAAGCTGGACGATCTGCAGCGATTCGATGCGAAACCGCAGATCAACAAAACAAACAGATAAATACGCAAATAAACAACGCATATAACAAAGAGACACGACAGATGAAAACCAGGGAATTGTGGGTGCTGGATGGGGGCATGGGGCGCGAGCTGGCACGGCGGGGGGCACCGTTTCGTCAACCCGAGTGGTCGGCGCTGGCCTTGATGGAGGCGCCAGAGACGGTGCGTTACGTGCATCAGGCCTATGTGGCGAGCGGGGCCAGAGTCATTACTACCAACAGCTATGCGCTGGTGCCGTTTCATATCGGCGATGAGCGTTTCTTTGCCGACGGGGAGGGGCTGGCAGCGCTGGCTGGTCAACTGGCCCGTGAGGTGGCTGACGAGCAGAAGGGCGCCGTGCAGGTGGCGGGTTCTCTGCCACCGCTGTTTGGCTCCTACCGTGCCGACCTGTTCAAGGCGGACCGGGTGAGCGAGCTGGCGACGCCGCTTATCCGGGCGCTATCCCCTCATGTGGATATCTGGCTGGCCGAGACCATGAGCCTGATTGCCGAGCCACTGGCTCTGAAAGCGCTGCTGCCTGACGATGGCAAGCCGTTCTGGGTCTCCTTCACGCTGGAAGATGAGGCGCCGGGCAACGAGCCGCGACTACGTTCCGGCGAGCGGGTAGCTGATGCGGTGACCGCGCTGGTGGCGGCCGGGGTCGATGCCATCCTGTTCAACTGCTGTCAGCCCGAGGTGATTGAGGGGGCGCTCAAGGTGGCAAGTGCTGCGTTGCAGGCAGAGGGTCGCAGCGACATCCGCCTCGGTGCCTATGCCAACGCCTTCCCGCCGCAACCCAAAGAGGCCACCGCCAACGATGGGCTGGACGAGATCCGCGCCGATCTGGGGCCGCTGGATTACCTTGGCTGGGCCGAGCGCTGGCGCGGGGCCGGGGCGAACCTCATCGGCGGTTGCTGCGGTATCGGTCCCGAGCATATGCAGGCGCTGAGCAGCCGGTTGCGCTAAGGAGCTTCCATGAAAGAGAACAAGATTGGGCTCTGGTCTCTCACCGCGCTGGTGTTCAGCTCCATGGTGGGGGCGGGGATTTTCAGCCTGCCCCAGAACATGGCCGAGGTGGCAGGCGCCCGCGCCGTGCTGATCGGTTGGGGCGTGACGGGTGTGGGCATCCTGGCGCTCGCCATGAGTTTTCTCTATCTGTCGCGACTCAGACCGGATCTCGACGGCGGCATCTACAGCTACGCCCGCGCAGGTTTTGGCGAGCTGGTGGGCTTCTTCTCCGCCTGGGGATACTGGCTCTGTGCCACCATCGGCGTGGTGGGCTATCTGGTGATCGCCTTTGCGGCGCTGGGCAGCTTTGTCGATACGCCGGAGCAGATCTGGTTTGGTGACGGCAATACCCTGGCGGCGTTTGTCGGCGAGTCCTGCATCCTTTGGGCGGTGCACCTGCTGGTGGCTCGCGGCGTGCAGCAGGCGGCGCAGTTCAATCTGGTGGCGACCCTGGCCAAGAGCCTGCCGCTGCTGCTGTTTATTCTGTTCGCCTGCTACTGGTTCGATCCGGTCACCTTCGCGGCGGATCAGCAGGGTAGTAGCCTGGCGGTGCCGGTTTCCGAGCAGGTGCGCAACACCATGCTGATCACCCTCTGGGTCTTCACCGGTATCGAGGGGGCGGCGGTGTTGTCGGCCCGCGCCAGAAACCGGCGGGATGTGGGCACCGCCACCGTACTGGGGGTCGTGTTGGCACTGCTGCTCTATGTGCTTATCTCGGTGCTGGCGCTGGGAATATTGAGCCGACCCGAGCTGGCGGCGCTGCCCAACCCCTCCATGGCAGGGCTGATGGCCCAGATGACCGGCTCCTGGGGCAAGCTGCTCATCAGCGTCGGCCTTATCGTCTCGGTGCTTGCCTCCTACGTGAGCTGGACCCTCTTCTCGGCGGAGGTGCCCTTCAGCGCAGCCCGCCACGGCGCGTTTCCCGCCATCTTCCGGCGCCAGAACCGCAATGGGACGCCTATCGCCTCGCTCTGGCTCACCAGCCTGACGGTGCAAACATGCCTGCTGCTGGTGTGGCTGCTCGGCAAGGGTTACACCAGCCTGCTGCTTATCTCCACCTCGATGATCCTGGTGCCTTACCTGCTGATCGGGCTGTTCTTGCTCAAGCTCTCGTTCAGCAGGAAGGGTGAGGGCGGGCAGGGCCGCAGTCTGATGCGGGCGGTGGCGCTGGTGTCGAGCGGTTACGGCTTCTGGCTGCTCTATGCCGCCGGGGTGGAGTATCTGCTGCTGTCGTTGTTGCTCTACGGGCCGGGCTTGCTGCTGTTTCTCTACAGCCGCCGTCAGCTGGGCGCAGATCTTTGCCTGAGTGGTCGCGAGCGGCTGTTGGCCGGAGTGACCTTACTGAGCCTGATCCCCGCCGTCTGGTCGTTTGCCCATCTCTGATATCGAAGATGTGACTGACCATAAAAGAGAGCGCCACAGTGGCGCTCTCTTGTTATCAGGGACTGGTTATCAGGGGCTTGCTATCCGGGAGTTGCGATTCGGGGCGAAGGCCTAGCGTCTGGCTGGTCCGGCCGGTTTGCCAAACAGCACCGCGAGTTTTTGTCGCCATGGCAGGCCACGGGCGTCACGCAGCATGTCGCGCCACTCATGGAAGGTGAGAGTGAGGGGGTTGAAGCTGTGGATCGGCTTGGTGATGCCAAAGCGACACGGCTCGGCCGGATCTTCTTCGACAAAGGTGCCGAACAGCCGATCCCAGATGATCAGCACCCCGGCAAAGTTGCGGTCTATGTACTTGGCGTTGCTGGCGTGATGCACCCTGTGGTGGGAGGGGGTGTTGAAGAGCCACTCAAGCCAGCCGAGTTTGCCCACTACCTGGGTGTGGACGAAGAACTGGAAGCCCAGACTCAGCAGCACGGTGGCGACCACCGCCTCGGGCGGGAAGCCGATGACAATCATCGGGATCCAGAACAGCCACATGCCGGAGATGGGGTACATCAGGCTCTGGCGAAAGGCGGTGGAGAGGTTGAGCCGCTCCGAGCTGTGGTGCACCACGTGGGAGGCCCACAGCCAGCGCACATGGTGGCTGGTGAAGTGGAACAGCCAGTAGCAGAGATCCTGCAACAGGAACAGCAGTAGCACACTCCAGAGATTCAGCTCGATATCGAACAGTCGCCAGCCCCAGAGGGTGTCATACAGATAAGCAATGGCGATGGCCGCCAGAGCATCGCCCCCTTGGTGCATCAGGGCCAGGGCGGCGTTGGCGAACAGATCCCGCCACTGGTAGGTGGCGGTGGGAAAGTCAGCGCCATGTTTGCGCAGGTAAAGCATCTCCCAGCCGATAAAGGCCAGAAAAATCGGGGAGAGGTAGAGCAGAAGCAGTTGCACATCCATATGCGGCCATCCATTCAGAGCAATTGCTCTCCAGCATAAAGGATGACCTTAATATTTCATTAACATTTTTCAGCCAACGAAGAGATGGCATGAAATATGGCGCGCCAGCAGAGGAAGGCGCAGTGGATGGCTATGCTTGATGCAGGCTTTTTCAGGAGGTGCTGGCTTATGCGCGTCTGGTGTTGCTTGTTGTTGGGGTTGTGCATGATGGCGCACGCCAAGACCCGGGTCGAGATCCTGGCGGATGCCGCCTATCCCCCCTACTCCTGGCAGGAAGGGGAGGAGGTCAGGGGGATCTATGCCGACATCATCCGCGAGGTGACCTCTGCCATGCCTGACTATGAGGTGGTGCTCAAGCCCATGCCTTGGCGGCGCGGCCTGAGCATGGTGGAGCAGGGGGCCGCCTTCGCTATTTTTCCACCCTACTACATGCCCGACACCCGCCCTTATATGTGGCCCTACTCCCAGCCGATGCTGGATGAAGAGCTGGTGGTGATGTGCGGAGCCAGTGTGGCGGCCAATACCCCGCAGGCCAGGTTTCCGCTCGACTATCACGGTTTGCGTTTTGGCATGAACGCCGGTTTTGCCGTCGGCGGCGATGCCTTCTGGCAGGCAGTAAAAGAGAAGCAGATCGACGTGGAGGAGGTGAAAAGCAATCGGGAGAACCTGCTCAAGATTGTCCGCGGCAGGGTCGATTGCACCATTAATGATCGTCTCTCCCTGCTCTATGAGTTGCTCAACATGATAAAGGCCGAGCAGCTGGCGGTGGCCGATATGTCCCTGCTCAAACAGGGGCCGGTGCTCAGCAAGGAGCAGGGGTTTCTCGGCTACAGCCGCAAGGGGGAGTACCCCTACAAACAGGCCTTTATCGACCAGTTTGACAAGGAGCTCTATCAGCTCAAAAAACGTGACGGGGTGAAAGTGATCGTGGAGCGCTATCTGGGAAAGTCCCCGCGCTGAGCCGATGAGAGGGGCACTCGGGTTCAGCTGGGTTGAGTCTGCTCAGCGTGAAACACAAGAAGAGGGACCTTGCGGTCCCTCTTCGTTTATCCAGCAGAGCATGTTGGCTACAGCACCTGACTGAGGAACTGGCGCAGACGCGGGGAGGGGGGATTGTCGAAGAAGTCTGCAGGTTTTTCATCCACCAGCAGTTCGCCACTCTCCATAAAGAGCACCCGATCAGCCACCTCGCGGGCAAAGCCCATCTCGTGGGTCACCACCACCATGGTCATTCCTTCGCGGGCCAGCCCCTTCATCACATCCAGCACTTCCCCCACCATTTCGGGGTCCAGCGCACTGGTGGGCTCGTCAAACAGCATTATGCGTGGCTGCATGGCGAGCGCCCGGGCGATGGCCACCCGCTGTTGCTGACCGCCGGAGAGTTGGGAGGGATAGCTGGCCGCTTTCACCGACAGCCCCACTTTCAGCAGCAGCGCCTTGGCTCTGTCTTCGGCCTCACGGCGCGACAGGCCACGCACCTTCTGCGGAGCGAGGCAGATATTATCCAGCACCGTCAGGTGGGGGAAGAGGTTGAAGGACTGAAACACCATGCCCACCTCTTCCCGCAGCTTGTTGACATCGCCCGGTTCGGTCAGGCTGATTCCATCGACCACGATATTGCCGTCGTTGATGGTCTCCAGCTGGTTGAGGGTGCGCAGGAAGGTGGACTTGCCCGAACCGCTGGGGCCGACGATCACCACCACTTCCCCTTCGGCCACCTCGGTGCTGACATTTTTCAGGGCGTGCACTTCGCTACCGTAGAACTTCTCTACGCCGGTCGCTTTGATGATGGGATCAGTTGCTGCGCGCATATTTCGCCTCCAGAAAACGAACCGGGAAGGTGAAAGGGGTGCCGGTGATGGCTGCACTTCTCGACGCCCGTTGCACCTTGATGATGGGATCAGTTACTGCGTGCATATTTCACCTCGAGACGGCGTACCAAGAAGGAGAGGGTGCCGGTCAGCACCAGATAGAGCAAGGCGACGGTAAACCACACCTCGAACGGACTGAAGGTGGAGCTGACTACCTCGCGACCGGCCTTGGTCAGATCGGTGATGGAGATGACCGAGACCAGCGAGGAGTCCTTGATGAGGTTGATGAATTGGCCTGCCAGCGGTGGTAGTACCCGCTTGAACGCCTGCGGCAGGATGACATAGCGCATGGTCTGGGCCGAGGTCATACCCAGGCTGCGACCCGCCTCCATCTGCCCCTTGTGGATGGAGCTGATACCGGCGCGGACGATCTCCGCCACATAGGCACCGGTAAAGACCGCCAGCGCGGCGACCCCGGCGGTGAAGCGATCGAGGTTCAGCACGGTACCGATAAAGAAGTAGACAATAAAGATCTGCACCAGCAGCGGTGTGCCGCGGATCAGCTCCACATAGGTGATGGCCAGATTGCGCAGGGCGGGATTGGGGGAGAGGCGCGCCAGCCCGGCCAGGGTGCCGAGCAGGATGGCGAAGATGCCTGCCACCAGCGAGAGCTTGACGGTGACCCAGACGCCCCAGGCGATGGGGCCTGCGGTCCAGCTCAGTTGGGTGTCGAGGGTATCGCCACGAAAAACGGTATCCCCTTCGGCGACTTGTACGCCGGTACTGGCAATGGCTTGCCGCACATTGGGGTCGAGATCGTCTTGCAGGAACAGCTTGCCCTTCTCGGCCTCGCTGGTGCCCGTCATCACGGTGCCGTCAAATTCGGCGAGATTCTTCTGCTCCGCCTGATAGGCGATGTATTGGGGAATGCGTTCCCAGCGCCAGGTGTAATCCACTGACTGGACAGCCTTGTAGATGCCGAATACGGCAACCAGCAGCATCAGCAGGAAAACCCCATGCCAGAGTAGCTGATTGGGCTGTTTTTCCATCTGTCTTGTCGGTTTGGGTGTGTGCACAGTCACAACCTCTTCTCGTTATTGTGTGGGGAGCTGCGTGGTGCAGGGGCGGCATGTGCCGCCCCCCGGAGGTTATTTGAGCTGGTTCAGCCAGGCGTTGGATTCGAACCACTTCTTGTAGAGACGGTCGTAGCTGCCATCGCCCTTGATCTGGCGCAGGTAGTTGTTGAACCAGTTGAGGGTGTCCTGATCCCCTTTGCGGATGGCCCAGGCCAGCGGCTCGAAGGTGAACGGCTTGTCGAGGTGCACCACGGCGCCCTGATTCTGGGAGGCGAAAATAGCGTTGTAGGGCAGGTCATAGACGAACGCATCGACCTTGCCGTTGATCACTTCCAGCTTGGCGTCATCCTGAGTTTCAAACTGCAGCAGGGTGGCTTTGGGGATCAGGCGCTTGACTGCCTGCTCGCCGGTGGTGCCGAGCTTGACCGCGATCTTGTATTTCGGGTCGTTGAGGTCGGTGAAGGATTTGATTTCACCCGCCTTCTCTTTGCGCAGGACTATGGTCTGGCCGACCACGATGTAAGGATCGGCGAAGTTGACTCGCAGGTTACGCTGGGGAGTGACGGTCATGCCGCCCATGATGACGTCGAACTTGTTGGTCAGCAGTGCCGGAATGATGCCATCCCAGGCGGTGTTGACGAACTCGACCTTCACGCCCATCTCTTTGGCGACCATCTTGGCGAGATCCACGTCAAAGCCGATGTATTGGCCCTGCTTGTTGGTCATCTCGAAGGGTTGATAGCCTGCATCGAAGCCGACTCGCAGCACGCCACGTTCGAGCACGGCATCCAGGGTGGAGGTGGGGGCAGGGGTCGGGGCCGCCGTGGCGATCCCGCAAAACAGCAGGGTAGAAAGAATCAGTTTTTTGATCATAAGTGACGTCTCTGTCGGTGGTGTGTTCGGCCTTGAACCTGATCCCGTGCGACTCCGTGGCACAAGAGACTGCTGCATCCGGCAACAGGCAAGACAGGATGAATGTCTTGAGCGGGACAAAAGCCCCATATGAGATGCTATGAATAGTGGTTGAGTGAAAAATGTACCAAAAACAGATTGTGTCAGAAGACTCAACAGGTTAGAGACATTTATTGCTCATGGCTTCATTCATAAAATCACACGAAAACAACATATCTATCTAATTGAGTGGGTTCAAGCCCAAATTATCCCCAAGACATTTTGTTACAAAGCCAGGGTGCCGCTTGCAGCTCTTATTGTGCTATTGGGCTCCGTAAGAGGCTTTTTATGAGGCTGATACGAATACGCATTGGTGGGATATCACACGCATTGCTCTGTTTGTCAGCAAACGAACGGGCTTTATTGTGAAAACCATCAAGTCGCACTGGGTCTTGGCAAACGCTTCTCATATACTCAGTTACCCTCTCTGCATGGCTTTGGTATGGACGCCTCACTACTGCTTAAGCTGGATATTTTTACCTTGATGATCATGGCCTTGTGTGGCTATTGTCTCGGTTTCCTCACTCTTACCATCATTCGCGTTACCCACAACGATATTCCCGGCGTCGGGGTCTGGTGGTGGTCCAGTCTGTTTGCCATGCTGGGTCAGGCGGGATTTGCCAGTCTGCTGCTGACACCCACCCCCTATGGCTCCTGGGTGGGCAATGTCTTCCTGATTTTTCATGTGTCGTTATTGCTGGTCGCCCAACGCTGTTTCTTCCGGCAATCGCCGGGCTGGCCTGTCTGCTGGGGATTCATCCTGCTGTTTGCCGCCGTCATGACCTGGTCGGTCGCCATCGATGGCCGGATTGCGGTACGGGTGATGATCAGCAGCGCCACCTTCCTCATGCTCAGTACGCTCATCATCTGGCAGCTCTGGCGTCACGGTCGACCCGATTATCAGGTGGCGGTCTGGGTGCTGATTGGCCTCAATCTGGTGCTGATTGCCATGACCCTGATGCGGATATTTACCGTGTGGGGCGAGGTGATCGAAAGCCCGTTCCAGCGTCAGTTGTTCAACGTGTTGCCCTATGTCTCCATGCTGGTGGGTAGCTCCATGCTCACCTTCGGGGTGCTACTGCTCTGCAACCAGCACCGGGCGCTGGAGCTGCGCTATCAGGCCAGTCATGATCCGTTGACCGGCTTGTTCAATCGCCGTGGTTTTATGGAGCGTCTGGCCCGGGGACGCCCTGCACAGCAGGGGGCGCTGGCGGTGCTCGATCTGGATGACTTCAAGCAGATCAACGATCGGCATGGCCATGAGGTGGGGGATCGGGTGCTGGAGCGGGTCGGGTTGGCACTGCGCGAGCTGGAGGGAGTATTGGCCAGTCGCTTTGGGGGCGAGGAGTTTGTGCTGTTGTTTCGCCATGCCACCGCAGAGGAGGCGATTGCCCGTTGTCAGTCACTGCGGGTTCAGCTTGCAGCCTGCGAGGTAGAGGGGATCCATATCACCGTCAGCATGGGTATTGCTCACTGGCAGGGTGAGTGGCACTTTGACAGCCTGTTCAGCCGTGCGGATGACGCTCTCTATCGGGCCAAGCGGGAAGGAAAGAACCGGGTCTGTCAGGCTGCCTGATGCAGGAATAGGTTCAGGAATAAAATCAGGGCGCGGTGATCCGCGCCCTGATTGTTTCTGTTTGCCGGATATAGCTTGTCAGCTGCCACCCGCTACTCTGCATTCGTTTGAGGGGTTCTCGGTGCCTGCGCCTTGAGAAAGGGGAGCAGCAGCAGGGCCGAAACGCCTGCCGCCACCGAGATCACTACGAAGAAGCCGTTCCAGTGCCAGATCTCCATCACCTTGGCCAGCGGATAGCCCGACAGCGCCGCCCCCATGTAGGCGAACAGCCCGACAAAGCCGGTGGCAGCCCCTGCTGAATTTTTGTGGGAGCACTCCGCTGCCGCCATGCCGATCAGCATCTGGGGGCCAAACACGAAAAAGCCGATAGTAAAGAAGCAGGCCGCCTGCATCACATAGCTGAAGAAGGGCATCAGCCAGAGCGATCCCACCGCCAGCAGGATCCCCACCGCAAAGATGAGGTTCATCGGGCCACGGTTGCCGTTGAACAGCTTGTCCGATCCCCAGCCCGCCACCAGCGCACCGATAAAGCCTCCCACCTCGAACATGGAGATGGCCGAGTTGGCGCTCATCAGATTGAAGCCGCGCTGCTCGGTCATGTAGAGATTGCCCCAGTCATTGATGGCGGTGCGCACCACATAGACCAGTACGTAACAGCAGGCGAGCAGCCAGATATAGGGGTTGCCCAGCACATATTTGCGCAGGATCTGGCGATGGGAGAGCCCCGCATCCTGAGTCTGCTGGGCCAGCTCCATCGCATCCTTGCGCCACTCGCCCACCGACGGCAACCCCATGGCGGCCGGGGTATCCCGCAGCCGCCAGCAGAGGAATAACCCCGCGATGATGGCGATAAGGCCGGGCACTATCATGCCGTAGCGCCAGCCATGCTGCAGGGCGATGGTGCTGACGATAAGGGGGATGAGCGCCCCGCCGACGTTGTGGGCGGTGTTCCAGGCCGACCACCAGACCCCGCGCTCGGTGCGCGAATACCAGCTGGTGAGCAGCTTGGAGCAGGGGGGCCAGCCCCAGCCCTGAAAGAAGGCGTTGGCAACCCAGAGGGCGGCAAACATCCAGAGTGCCGACGAGAGGCCGAACAGGATATTGATAACGCCGGTGGCCATCAGTCCGACACCCATAAAGTAGCGCGGGTTGGCGCGGTCACTGATGATGCCGGAGAAGAACTTGGAGCAGCCGTAGGTGATGTAGAACAGGGTCCAGAGTATGCCGATATCGGACTTGTCCAGCATGCCGCTCGCCAGCATGTCCGGCATGGCGAAGTTGAAACTCTTGCGGGTGAAGTAGAAGACCGCGTAGCCCAGATACATGGTCAGCAGCAGGTGCAGCCGCCAGTGGCGATAGGTGGCATCGATCTCGGCCTGATCCCGGATAAGGGGCCGGGGCGGCGCGCTTCTCATAAAACTCAGCACAGGCAGGCCCTCTGGTGGTGATTAGCCATGACTCTCCTCCCGTCTGCGACTGGGCAGGTTGACCGTCAGTTGGGTGCCGTGGATGCAGGAGAGTTGCAGACTGCCCCCGAGGGCCTGTACCCGCTCGCGAATGCCGAGCAGGCCATAGCCCTGTTGCGGGCGGCTTTCCGGCAGACCGCGGCCATCATCTTCCAGCACCAGTTGCAACTGCTCGCCGCTGGTCCGGGCGCGAATGGTGACCGAGTGGGCGTTGGCATGTTTGACCACGTTGTTGAGCCCCTCCTGACAGACCCGAAACAGGGTGACCCGCTGGGCATCCGAGAGATCCCCATCCGCCAGCTGCCACTCCAGCCGGGTGACGATGCCGTGACGCTCCAGCTCCAGCTCTCTGAGCAGTGCCCGTACCGCCTGTTCCAGAGTCATGTCGTCGAGCTGGCGCGGGCGCAGCCGCCCGAGCAGACCGCGCACCGCGTCGTAGATCCCTAGCGACAGTGTGTCGATCAGGGCGCTGCTCTGGCCCACCCCGGCATTATCGGGGGCTAGGCGGCGCACGATCCCTGCCTGGGTTCGAATGGCTGTGATGGTCTGGCCGATGTCGTCGTGCAGCTCGCGCGCCACCTCCTTGCGGATACTCTCCTCGGTCTCCAGCAGCCGCTCGGTGAGCTGGCGATTGTGGGCGAGCTGGCGCGTCAGCGCCTGATTGAGTTCGCGCTGGCGCTGGATCCCGGCACCCAGCAGCAGGCCAGTGAGACTCTGGGCCAGCAGGGAGAGCAGCAGATCGAGGGGGTGATCGTGCCAGGCCTGACTGGCCAGCAGGGCGATGGTGTTCATCAGGGTGGCGAGCAGTGCCCCTTGCCAGCCGTAGCGCCACGCCATGGCGATGATGGGGATGGCCAGACAAAACGGGGTGAAGCGCACCAGCGAGTTGGGCAATCCCAGTTGCAGCCAGAGGCTCAATACGAACAGCAGCAGATACCAGACCAGATGGCGAAAGCGCCACTCCACCGGCTGATCCACCAGCGCAGGCCCCAGCGGCACCCAGGTGGCGCGGGTGAGGTAGTGCCAGATCAGCATGCAGGTGGAGGTCAGCGTCAGCCCGCCGGTCAGGCTGAGCAGCAGGGCCGAGAGGCCATCTTCCCCGGCCAGATGCCAGAGCAGGGCTTGCAGCAGCGCCGCCGCCGTGACGGTGGCGAGCAGCAGCAACAGTTGCTGCCAGTCGTTGCGCACCTGTTGGCGACGGGCAATCAGCAGCGGTAGCAGGGTCAGCAGACTGCCCGCGACCAGCCAAGGCCAGTGGGGCAGCCCTACCTCCAGATTGAGCCAGTAGAGCAGCAGCCCTTCGCACAATAATAGCGGCGGCCAGTAGTGGCCCGGGCTTTGCAGCAGCAAGCCGAGGCGCAGGCCGAAGGGGAACAGCAGCACCGCCAGCGCCGGGCCGCCTGCCAGATGCAGGCTGATGCTCCAGAGGCAAAACCAGCCGGCGGCAAAGATGAAGCAGGCCGCCAGCGCGATGGCGACATAGCTGGCAAAACGGGAGATCACCAGCTATCCAGCATGCGGTGGGCCAGCTCGACGTTGTTGCTGACCTTGAGCTTGTCCATCAGGTTGGCGCGATGGACGTGCACCGTCTTGGGGGAGAGGCCGAGCTGCTCGGCGATGGCCTTCACCTCCAGCCCCTGTGCCAGCAACTGGGCAATCTCCCGCTCCCGATTGGTGAGGGGATCCCGGCTGCTGCTGGCCAGTTTCTGGGCGATGTCCGGCGTAAGATAACACCCCCCCTGGGCGGCGGTGCGCACGGCAGCGATCAGCTCGTCCGGACTGCAGCGTTTGGAGAGAAACCCCTTGGCGCCGGTTTGCAAGGCCTGCTCGATGAGGGCCGGGCTGTCGTGCACCGAGAGCATCACCACCGCAAGGCCGGAGGGGAGCTGCTTGAGCAGATCCAGTCCCGACTGATCGGGCATCGAGATGTCGCAGACACAGACGCGCGCCCCGCTGCCGGGCAGGCCGGCAAGGGCATCGCTGGCGGAGCCGAATTCGCCGACCACCTGCAGGTCTGGCTCCAGATTGAGCAGTTGGGCAAAACCGGATCGGACGATCTGGTGATCGTCGATGAGGGCAATTTTTATCATGATGTCAGCCTGAAATTCGGTGCGTCATGACCATGACGCGGCCAACAAGATACCTGCCCCCCGAGTCAGGCTCAAGCAGCAGCAGGAAAAGGGGCTAAAAACCGGGGGGCAAGGTGCGCAAAGCTTGATCGGGATCAGCTGGCAAGGGCGAGCAAGCGGGCTGATCAACAGGGGATGACCAGCCCGGGGGACTCAGCGGTGCAGCTCGCCGGCGCGCTCCGGCTGATAGACCACTTCCAGAATTTCGACCTCGATGGTGCGGCCGGCCGGGCCAGGCCAGGCGATGCTGTCGCCCACTTTCAGGCCGAGCAGGGCGCTGCCCACCGGCGCCAGTACCGAGATGTTGCTCTCGTCGCCCTTGGCATCGCGCGGATAGACCAGGGTGAGGCAGAACTCGTTGCCGCTGCTCTGCATCTTGAAGCGAACCTTGCTGTTCATGGTGACCACGTCCGGCGGCATGTCCGCCGGTTCGCGGATCTCGGCGCGGTCCAGCTCCTCTTGCAGGGCCAGATGCTGCGGATGGTTGCCGAGCAGTTGTTCGATACGGTCCAGATCAAGGCTGGAGATAACCAGATGAGGTTGTTTCATAAGATATTCCTTATCAATAGCGGATAGGCCCATACCGGCGGGTGCAGGTTGGCCATCACACTGGGTGTTACAAAAATGGATTCAACAGGTTCAATCAATTGAAAATGCCATGCCCCCAAGCGACTCGCGGCCGAAGGAGCGAGGCGGGGGCTCAGCAGGGTGTGAGCAAATGCGAGGAAATAGCGAGTATTTTCATGGGGCTACCATAACCATTCTGGCCGGCCTTGGCAACCGTGATTGAGTGACTACTCAGGAGCCTGATAGTTGTACTGACGGATGATCCGCGCCAGTGTGCCATCATGGCGCATCTCGTCGATTACGGCTTGCCAGCGCTGCGCCTGTTTGAAGGGGAAATTCTTGTGAGCGGCCAGGAACAGTTGGGTGTTCATCAACACTTCCCCGCGAACCAGCTGTTGTGATGAGCGTTTGTCTTGTTGTTGGGCATACAGGATGACATTCCATGCGGCGACCCAGGCATCAATGCGACCGCGATGGAGTTTATGAGCGTTGAGTTGCTCATCTGCCACTGTCTCTCCCTGGATCCCGATGCGTTGCTTGAGTAGATGTTGACCAAACGAGTAGCGCAGCACGCCCACATCAAGGTTTTTCAAATCGCTGCTTTTCAGTGCTTTTGGGTGAAACCGGCGATCGCTGACGATCAAAAATTGCTCATCGAGGATGGGCGTTACCCACTGATAGAGGTGCTCTCGCTGACTGCTTCGCACAGGCGGTATCATCAAGACATCGGGGCGGTGAATTGTCTGGGTCAGTGCACGTGGAAGTGGCATCAGCTCGATGGTGAGCGGTTCTTTAAGGCGTCGCGCGGCCTCTTCCATGATCTCGATGGCGACACCGCTTGGTTTGCCGTGAGAGGAGCGAATGACATAGGGGGGCAACTCGGCCGCCACCAGCACAATAGCCTGGGCACCGGTGTGTACCAGCAATAACAGCAGGGCAAAAAAGGGCAGGCAGAGAGCGCGCATCAAGGTCGTGAGCCAGAGTCGAATATGCAGAGTGTAACATTCCTGCCTGCGTTGTCGTTGTACCCGCTGAGGGGTTGGGATCTCAGTCGAAGAAATCCCGCAGATCGCGCACTTCGTAATCAGCGAGTTGCTGCCAGGGGAGCTGAGCAGGCAGCTTGCGCAGGGTCACCTCCATCCGGTAGCTGCGATAGCCGTCGAGACTGGCCGATTCGACCACCAGCGGGATCTGCCACTGACTCGACCAGAGAATGCGGGTTCGTCGCTGCCCTTCGCGCTTTTCATACCAGCGGGCCTGCTCGGGGGCGGCCTCATCCAGCGGGGTCATTCCCTCGAGCAGCGCCGGGTGGACGAGATGGCGGATCCGTGGCCAGTCGGGTTTGAAGGCCACCTGGCCATACTCTTCCACCGGCACTTCAACCAGCTGGTTGTGCCAGCTGTCGGCATAACGCAGTTGCAACTCACCTTCATCACTGCGACTGACCCAGCGGGCTGCCATCTGGTGGGTAAAGTGCTTGTGGCCGGGGGTGGCGTCGTGAGTGGCGTGATAGGCGCGGGCAAGGGGTAGGGGAATGAGCCGCTGGCTCCACACCTGATTACCCACCCGCAGCCACTTCTCTTGCCAGATACTCTCTCTGGCGATGCCATCGCTGCCGGTGTTCCGGTCGTGATAGCTGATCCGGGCGGCGAGATCCGGGGGCGTGTCGTCAGCATGCAGAGGGAAGGCGAGGGTGCTGCCAAGCAGCCATAACGAAAGCAAAAGTCGCATCATCATCTGTCGCTCGAAAGAGCCGGGGCCCGGGCCGCTGAGTCGATTGCTCAGATGCAGCCGGGCCCCTGCTGCTTACAGGCCGAGCGCCTCCCGCAATTTGCCAAACACCTTGGTGTTATCCAGCGTGCCTTTGAAGCGGTTGCTGCCGGCGCCATCGGCAAACAGCATCACATCGCCGCCGCCGTGGGTTTCCGATGTCAGCTTGACGCCGGTCTCCTGCAGGTAGTCATTGGCCATCACCTGATCGCTGGTGAGGACCGGGCGCACGGCCGCACGATTGGGGCCGTTACCGAACACCAGGGTGGTGAAGGGCTTGCCATCCACGTCGTTCTGGGTCGAGCCGTCGCCATTTTTCACCAGATCCAGCACCGGATTGCCCTTGGCGGAGTAGCCGTTAATGGTCATGGTGTGGTCATGGTCGGCGGTGACCACGATCAGGGTATTGCTGAGATCCACTTTACCCAGCGCCGTTTTGACCGCCTCATCCAGAGCCACCGCGTCGGTGAGCGAGCGCTTGGCATTGGTGCCGTGCAGGGCGTGATCGATCCGGCCGCCTTCTACCATCAGGAAGTAACCCTGACTGTTTTTGCTCAGCAGATCTATCGCCTTGGCGGTCATCTCGGAGAGGGACGGCTGGGTATTGGCAGCCCCCTTGGCGACCCGATCCAGCTCGTAGTCGAGGTGGGATTTGCTGCTGAACAGACCGAGCACTTTGCCACTGGTGACCTTGGCCAGTTCACTTTGGGTAGTGACATAGCTGTATCCCTGCGCCTTCATCTCGGCGGTCAGGTCGCGGTTGTCATTGCGACCGCCCTTGTTGCTGGCGCTGTAGGGGGTCCAGTGGTTGGCACCACCGCCCATCAGCACATCGACCCCATCTCCCAGCGCCTGGTTGAAACCTGCGCCTCCCGGAACAGCTTGTGCGGCGATGTCATAAGCGGCATCCCGATGGCAGATGTGGGCGTAGGTAGCCGCCGGGGTCGCGTGGGTCAGCTCGGTAGTGGTGACGGCCCCGACCGATTTGCCTGCCGCCTTGGCCAGCTCCAGGATGGTGGGCACCGGCTTGCCGTTATCGCTGCTGCAATTGTTGACGGTTTTGTTGCCATTGACGTCTTTGCCGGGGGCAACGGCTTTGGTGTCGCTGCTCATGGCGATCACCTCGTTGTTCATCTTGACCCCGGTGGTGTAGGCCGCCATGGAGGGGGCCGAGTCGGTGGTCTGGGCATCGTTGGAGAAGGTCTTGATGCGGGCACTGCGCGGCAGTTTCATCATCTCCAGATTGCCCTCTTCTCCCACCTTGAACAGGCGGGTAGCGGTGAGCACGGTGGGGCCCATGCCATCACCGATAAAGAGAATGACGTTTTTGGCATCACCGGCCTGTGCCTGGGAGGTTGCGCCCAGCGCACTGAACAGGGCGGCGCAGACCAGCGTGTGCTTGATGGATGTGTTCATCTGTTTGCTCATGAAAGTGCTCCTTACAGCTTGGCCGCAGCCTTGATCTTGCCGAACACGGCGGTGTTATCGAGTGAGCCATGGAAGCTGTCAGCCCCCTTGCCGATGGCGCCGAGGAAGACATCTGTGCCGCCGTGGGTCTCGTTGCCGATCTCGCCTACCTTGACCACCACTTCCTGGTGGTAGTCATTGGCGGAGACGGTGGCGTCGTCGAGCGGGGCGACGCTGCTGCGCGGGCCATCCACCCGGTTGTAGCCGTTGCCAAAACCTATGATGGTGTAGGGCATGCCCTCGCTATCCTTGCTTGGCTCGCCAGTCTCGTAGTTCTTCACCAGGCCGAGTACGCCGGGGTTGTCGGCGGTGGTCTTGCCGGTGCGCTTGGCATAGCCGTTGAGCACTAGCGTGTGGTCGTGGTCAGCGGTGACCACGATCAGGGTGTTTTTCAGCTCGGGGTCGCTCTTTTTCACCTCGTCGATGGCGGCCTTGATGGCGTTGTCGAAGGCGATGGTGTCCTGCAGCGCCCGCTTGGCGTTGGTGTCGTGCAGGGCGTGGTCGATACGTCCCCCTTCCACCATCAGGAAGTAACCCTTCTCTTTGCCCTTGAGCTGCTTGATGGCGGCCAGGGTCATCTGGGCCAGTGACGGCTCGCTGGCAGGGCGGTCCAGGTCATATTTCATGTGACTGGAACCAAACAGTCCCAGCAGCGGCTTGCCCGCATCGGCCTTGTTCAGCTCATCCAGATTGCTGGCAAACTGGTAGCCCTTGGCCTGCATTTCGCTGATGAGGTTGCGGCCATCTTCCCGCTTGCCCTTGTCAGCTTTGGGCAGGAAGAAGCTGCTGCCGCCACCGAGCACCACATCCAGCCCCTCCTTGAGGGCGCTGTTGTAGCCTTTGCCGCCCGGTACCAGCTGGACGGCGATATCTGCCTCCAGATCCCGGTTGCAGATATGGGCATAGGTAGCCGCCGGGGTGGCGTGGGTTACCCGGGTGCTGGTTACCACACCGGTGCCGCGGCCATCGGCTTTGGCCAGCTCCAGCAGGGTGGTCACCGGCTTGCCGGCGCTCTTGCTGCAGTCACTCTCATAGGTGGCGTCGCCGTCCATGCTGATGACGCCGTTGTTGCTCTTGACCCCGGTCATGTAGGCCGCCATGGAGGGGGCCGAGTCAGTGACCTGGGCATCGTGGGAGAAAGTCTTGATAAAGGCCGTCTCTGGCAGGGTATCGATGGTGAGATCACCCTCTTCGCCGACACCGTAGATGCGGGCCGCCGTCAGGGTGTTGAGACCCATGCCGTCACCGAGGAAGAAGATGACGTTGGTGGGTTGGGCTGCGGGCTTGGTCGCCACCGTGTCATTGTCTGATTTGCAGCCGGCAGCCAGGGCGGCGCCGATCATCACTGCAAGTCCTGCCATTTTTCTCATTGGGGTTCGCTCCTTGTAAAACCTGAGCGCAGCCTAGAGGGGGCAGATGACACTTTTACTGACTATCGGTGACGGTTGTGTGAAAAAGTGATAAAAATGTTACACTATATCAATGTTTTATCTATCAATTGAGCCGGTTGGTCCGGTCGCTTCCGGCAAGGTTGCTCCGCCTCGGCGGTTTGCTGATTTGATGAAGTGATGGCTAGAATGACCTGTCAAAATGTGCCCGCAGCAGGTAAAATGCGCCCCCTTCGTTCGATGCCCGCGGCAGAGTGCCTGTTGTTCCATGCGCGCGCCCGCAGCCCCCACAGAGAGTAACGGATATGTCCATCAACTGGTTCCCCGGTCACATGCACAAGGCCCGCAAAGAGATTGCCGAGGTCATGCCCCAGGTCGATGTGATCATCGAGATGCTCGATGCCCGCATCCCCTTCTCCAGCGAAAACCCGCTGGTGCCCGAGCTGCGTGGTTATACCCCGGTGATCAAGGTGCTGAACAAGGCGGACCTGGCCGATCCGGCGATCACCGATCTGTGGGTGGCACACATGGAAAAAGAGAAGGGGATCAAGGCGCTGCCGCTGACGCAACAAGAGCCGGAGAAGATCAAGCAACTGCTGACTCTCTGCCACGAGATGCTGCCGGAGCGCAACTTTGAGCTGCGCGGTGTACGGGCGATGATCATGGGGATCCCCAACGTGGGCAAGTCCACCCTGATCAATACCCTGGCCGGGCGCATCATCGCCCGTACCGGCAACGAGGCGGGGGTGACCAAGTCCCAGCAGCGGATCA
This sequence comes from Aeromonas sp. Y293-4, assembly GCF_027705905.1. Taxonomy (NCBI): domain Bacteria; kingdom Pseudomonadati; phylum Pseudomonadota; class Gammaproteobacteria; order Aeromonadales; family Aeromonadaceae; genus Aeromonas; species Aeromonas sp. Y293-4. The sequence goes on from NZ_JAPDCI010000005.1 coordinate 107,857, forward strand.
AGCTGGATAACAACGTTATCCTGACCGATACCCCGGGTTTCCTCTGGCCCAAGCTCAACCCGCCCTCCTGTGGTTATCGTCTGGCCATCACAGCGGCCATCAAGGACACGGTGTTCGACTATGCCGATATCGCCATGTTCGCCGCCGATTACTTCATCAAGGCCTATCCGGAGCGGATCAAGGCGCGCTACCAGATTGACGAGTTGCCCGAGACTGAGATCGAGCTGCTGGAGATGATCGCCCGCCAGCGGGCGTTTATGCGCAAAGGGGGGCTGGCCGACCTGCACAAGGCGTCCGAGATCCTGATCAACGAGTTCCGCTCCGGCTTGCTTGGCCGCATCTCGCTGGAGACGCCGGAGATGGTGAGCGTCGAGATTGTCGAAGCCGCCGCAGAAGCCGAGCAAAAAGCCAAAGAGAAGGCCGAGCGGGAAGAGGAGCGTCAGGCCCGCGCCCGTCGCAAGTACGCCCGCAAGCGTCAGAAATAGTTATCCTCAGGCGTCCCAAGCTTGCCTGACAACGAGCGAGCTTGTGTGACCCAGATGACTAAACACGAATAGGCGCCCCCAGGGGTCGCCTCTTCTGTTTTATCTGGTGAAGTGCCCGCCCGACTCTGATGGGGTGTCCGCGCTATAAAGCCATGCCATCAGCCAAAACGGTGGCGCGCTGTTTCAAACAGCGACATATGAAGCGGGATCAGCTGCTGCCAGTCGCGGCGATAGCCGCCACCGGGCACCGCCGCGATTGGCAACCCATGCTGGATTGCACAGTCAAACACCATGGCATCGCGCAGGCGCACCCCTTCATCGCTCAGGGAGAGATAGCCAAGCTCGTCGGCATGATGCACATCGACGCCCGCCTGATAGAGGATGAGATCAGGCGAATAGAGGCGCAGTGCCAGCGAGAGCGCCTGCTGCAATGTGGTGAGATAGGCATCGTCCGTCATGCCGCTTGGCAGCGGAAAGTCGAGGTGAGAGGTGGCTTTGTGATGGGGAAAGTTGTGCTCACCATGGAGGGAGAGGGTGATGATATCGCGCCGTCCGGCGCACAGGGCCGCACTGCCATCCCCCTGATGCACATCGAGATCGACGATCAGCACCTGTTCACAGTGCCCCTCGTCGAGGCAAGCCTGCGCCGCAATCACCAGATCGTTGAACAGACAAAAACCGCTGCCGTGATCCCGATGGGCGTGGTGGTAGCCACCGGAGATCTGCAAGCCGCATCCCTGCTCAAGAGCATGGCGGCTGGCGGCAACGGTGGCACCCACCGAGCGCAAGGTGCGCTCTATCAGCATGGGTGACCAGGGAAAACCGATCTTGCGGATGGCGCGATCTTCCAGCTGGCCGCTCAGGGCCGCCGCGACATAATCGGCATCGTGAATGCGACAGATTTGCTCACAGGTTGCGGCCGGTGCTTCGCCAAGGGGGTAACCCTGCACCTGCAGGCGTTCAAACAGCCCCTGATACTTGGCCAGCGGAAAGCGATGGCGCTCGGGTAGCGTCAGGGAGGAGTAGAGAGGGTGATAGAAAATGCGCAACGACATGGTGCCATTCTCCCTGGCAAGGTGGCGCTTTCTATATATGAAATCAGCAGATGAATCCATATATGTACTCCCTATATAAAGGGGAAGTGGCAGCGCATAAATAAAGACGCGTCGTGAGTGAGACCGCAGGATATGGAAAAGGGGAGCTTGGCTCCCCTTTCAGTCAATCACTCAGCCCGGCTTATTGCTGCTGGATAACCCAGATCTGGAAGGCTTTGCGGGTTTCCGCATCGGCCTTGTTGTACCAGTTTTGCAACTGGGTCAGCGCTTCCGGATTGCTTTGAGCCTTGCTGGGGGCAACCTGAACCGGTGCGCTGGCGGCGGCCATCACGGCAGCAGAGGAGACGGTGACGGTCTTGGGCTGGTTGAAGGCTTTGCCCATGTTGATCAGCTCTTGCTGATAGTCACGGGTCAGCTGGAAGCCTTCTACTTTCGGCATCACGAACTGTTCGCTGCTCACTTGCTGGCCACTGACTTTGTCTTTCAGCGCCACTTTCTGCTCTTTGACAAACTGCTTGGCTTCGGCTTCGTTGCGGGGCTTTTTGTAGTCCAGCACCAGCTGCTGATTGTCGGCGGCGGTGAAGTTCAGCACCAGCGGCTCGGCGGTGACCAGCTTGATTTCGTTACGGCTGGAGTAGTTGCCTTCAAAGGCGACGACCAACTGGTGTTTGCCGGCAGAGAGGGGGAAGGTGCTGGTTTTGTCGAGCAGCTTGGGGTTGATGGATTGACCATCGATCAGCTGGACGACATACGGGGTGGTCACTTCCAATTGGGCATCAGCAAGGGCGCTACCGGCCCACAACAGACCAGCCAGCGCCGGTACCAGAACAGTCAGTTTCATTTCATCTCCTTGAACAGTCAGGCGATTGCCCACTGAAAACAGGGGCTCATTTTTACAGGTTTGGTCTACTGCGGCAATGGCTCTTTCTGGTGGTCAACGTTTGCGCTGCTGTCAGTTTGTTTATCAATAGAGGCTGACATATTTATTCGATCCGACGTGTGAACGGGGGGAGGGCATCAAGCAACCCCTTGCCATAACGTTTGGTCAGCAGGCGGCGGTCCAGAATGGTGACTCGCCCCCGATCGGCCTCTTTGCGAATGAGGCGACCACAGGCCTGGATCAGTTTGCGGGAGGCCTCCGGCACCGTCAGTTGCAGAAACGGGTTCCCCCCTCGCTGCTCCACCCATTCGGCGGTAGCCTCCTCGACCGGTGAGTTGGGCACCGCAAAGGGGAGCTTGGTGATCACCAGATTGGTGAGGTAGTGACCCGGCAGATCCAGCCCCTCCGAGAAGCTGCCGGTACCAAACAGAATGCTGGCCTGACCGCCATCGCACTTTTGTTTGTGCAGGGTGAGCAGGGCATTGCGGGAGGCTTCCCCCTGCACCAGCAATGACAGTCCCTTGGCTCGCAAGCCAACAGCCACCTCATTCATCTGGCGGTAGGAGGAGAAGAGCACCAGACTCGCCTCCTTGCCCGCCAAAATGCGTGGCAGCACGCTGATGAGTTCGTTGGTAAAGGCCGGCGAGTTGGGTTCGTGCTCCATCTTGGGCAGATAGAGCTCGGCTTTCTGATAGTCAAAGGGGGAGCGCAGGCGCAGATAGCGGGTACCGTCGTGCTCCTTGAGCCCCACCTGATGGCGAAAATAACTAAAGGAAGAGAGGGCGGTGAGGGTCGCGGAGACCAGTACGGCCCCCAGACATTTCGACCAGAGCCACTCTTCCAGCAGATAGCCTACCTCAATCGGTGAGGCGTGCAGCCAGATATCGCCGTCATCGCTCTTGGCCATCCAGCGGGCGAGCGGGGTTTTGCCGGTCGGCACATGGCGCCCCAGCATCTCCCAGAGGGCGCAGAAACTCTCCAGCCGTTGCAGATGAAAACCGCTCTCTGCCAGCAGGGGTTCGGCCTCCTTGCGGCGGATCTCGCCATCTTTCAGCGCTTCACCTATGGCCCCTTGCATCCGATCCAGCGCCCGCAGCGCCTTCTTGCTCGACTCCTTGAGATTCTCCGCCAGCATGGGCAGGGGATCCGGCAATACCCCTTCGGCGAAGCGGTAGTGGGGTTCACTGCCAAAAAGCCGATCGTTGGCGCTGAGCCACTGCTCGACCTCCTTCAGGTCGGGCTGGATGGAGGCCAGTGCATCCTGCAGTTTGAGTTGGGGGTCGAGCAGGCTCTCCTTATTAAGAGTCCGCGCCAGCTTGCCTGCACTTTGTACCAGCTTCTCCAGCCAGCGACGCGAGCCTTTGACGCTGGCCGACGCCGCGCCGTGATCCCGGGCGATGGTGGGCAGGTGATGGGCCTCATCCAGCACATAGATGCACTCATCGGGGGGGGGCAGAATGATGCCGCCGCCCATGGTCAGATCGGAGAGCAGCAGCGCATGGTTGACGACCAGCACATCGGCGCTCTCCATGTCGTTGCGGGCGCGATGAAAGGGGCAGTGCTGGTGATGGCTCAGCGCCTTGTTGCAGGTGTGGCGGTCGGCGGCGATGCGATCCCAGCAAGTGTCGGGAATGGGTTCCGGCCAGTTGTCCCGATCCCCGTCCCATTTGCCATTGGTGTAGGCCTGCCACAGGGCCTGGTAGCGATCTTTGTCGCTGTCAGATGGTTTGGATTTGCTCAGACTGCCAAAGTCGAGCTCGAAGTTGGCCATCTCGGCACCACTGGCTGCCTGCTCCAGCAGATGCTCGCAGCAGTAGCGCTGACGCCCCTTGACCAGCATAAAGCGAAACGGCAGCTCGCTGTGGCGGTGGTAAAAAGGAAGGTCTTTGTGGATCAGCTGCTCTTGCAGGGCCACGGTGGCGGTAGAGATCACCAGCTTTTTCTGGGTGAGCCGCGCCACCGGGATGGCACCCTGCGCATAAGAGAGAGATTTGCCGATACCGGTTCCTGCTTCGGCAACCAGAATACGGCGCTGTTTGTCGTACTCGCCGGTCAGGGTTTTGGCTATCTCGGCCACCAGAAAGTTCTGCTCTTTGCGCGGCACAAAACCGGGTAATCCATCCGAAATCTGGCGATAGGTTTGACGAATGGTGGCTTTAAGGCGAGTAGAGAGCATGAAGATAAGCCCAGTTAGGGGTTAATCGAAGGACAAGGATACCCGCAACCCCTTGGTGAGGTCGAGGTAACAGCCATTATCACGGCTGTTTTAGGCTGATCAGACCACTTTGGTTGTTTATCAGGTAGTTAGCGTTGCTTGCATGCAAAATAGACTATTTGAGTCCAAATAATCAGCAGGATTCATTGTAAACGTTTTCCTTTTGCCTTGCTGTCAGGTGAGACTTGGCTCACATTTTTGCCTCCATGACTATGATTTCCGTAAAAAGTTCCAAGTTTTTTCATTGCGGTTCAAAAAATCCGGTGCTAGTCTCGGCGGCATAGTGATGCAAAGAACATCGCTAACACAGGGAATAACAACAACTTAGTGTTTAATTACAGTAGGCATTGGAAACTATGAAAAAGACAATTCTGGCTATTGCTATTCCGGCTCTGTTCGCTTCCGCAGCCAACGCTGCTACCGTGTATGACAAAGATGGCGCCAAATTTGATGTGAACGGTCGCGTGCATGCTCGCTATCAAGGTGAGGAAGACAGCGCGAGTTTTGATACGACTAAAAATAGCTTTGTAAAGGATCAGTTTCAAACCAAGAAGGGCGAGGTCAACACCTATGCCCGTATGGGGCTGAGTGGTAAGGTCGCACTGAATAATACATGGTCTGCTCTGGCCATGGGTGAGTGGCAGGTCGAATCAGAAAACTCAGGTGCTGATGATAAACAGTTCGCTTCGCGTCATGTTTTTGCCGGTTTTGATGGTTCCCAGTACGGTCAATTCCTGTTTGGTCAGACTGATACCGCTGCTAAATGGGGTGTTCGTGACCGTGCCGATATCTTCGAAGAGTTGGGCAACGTAGGCAACTTGGACGACGGTCGTCAAGAAGGCCAAGTGATTTATCGTGGTGCATGGGATGGCGCTTTCTTTAATGCTTCCTACATCAGCCACAACAGCTCCTATTCATCTGATGAGCAAGTTGGTATTAACACCACAGCAGGTGGTCAGAACAATGCTAATGACGCGGGCCTGAAAAACGGTTATGCGGTCGGCGCTGGTTATAACTTCACCAACGGCTTTGGTTTTGGTGCGAGTTACCAAGACAAGAAGTTTGAAGATGTGACCGCAGGAAGCCTTGCTGACGGTGTCGTTGTTACTCTTGGTGATGAGATTGTTCGCGCCAAATCTAAAGAAGATTGGGCTCTGGGCGCGTCTTATGCGTACGATGCCTTCTACGTTGGTGCCATGTATAACCAATCCAAGATTGAGTCTTATGCAGATGAAAGCATGAAAGCTCGTGGTTATGAAATCGCCGGTTCTTATACCATCGATGCTTGGAAGTTGCTTGCTGGCTATAACTTCCTAGAAAGCGAAGCAACTTATACTGGTAAGAGTGCTGGTTATGCCGATATTTTTGACCGTGTAGTACTCGGTGTTGAATATGCATTTACTGGCAATCTGAAGTCTTACGCTAACTATGCAATCGAAAATGCTGGTGAAAAAGACGACCAGTTTGAATTCGGTATGCAGTACAACTTCTAATAAGTTGCACATGAGTAATATCCTGGCTTGAGTCTTTGACCAGGCTACGAATGGCCGAGATGATATCTCGGCCATTTTCTTTTTGGCTGCATTGCTATTGCGTAACGGAGTTCTGGTGAATCGCCGGATTGTAATTTCTAGTGATAGTTGGCAAATTGCCGGTCTCGGTTAATTTGTACAGATCTAGTTATCACCTGACACCGGCCTCAAATCGGTGTCTTGTTTACGCTACTTTAGTGCGCACTTCCTTCGGTATCAATTTCAGACCCTTCTTGAACATGTTGTAGGGGGTTTGCCCCTCCATCATCCTGCCCTGATGTGGCCGTTGGGTGTTGTAGTGCTCCAGGTAGCTATCCAGGTTTGTCTGCATCTGCTCCACCGACTAATACCAAGTCGTTCTCCCCTTGATTCGGAAGTGTTCATCCAGCAGTGTGCGATGCAGTCGCTCGATAAAGCCGTTGCTCTGTGGCCTGCGCACCTTGGTTGTCCGGTGCTCAATCCCCTCCAGTTGCAGGAACAGCTCGTAGGGATGGTGGTCAGGGCGCCCACAGAACTCGCGCCCGTTGTCCGACAGGATGGTATAGACCCGTGCCTCGTGGGCTTCGAAGAACGGCTGCACCGTTTCATTGAGCACATGAACCGAGGTCACCGGCAGCTTGCTGGTGTAGAGCCGTCCCCAGGCGTGGCAACTGTAGCAGTCCAGCACGGTTTGCAGATACACCTTACCAACCACCTTGAGCGCGCCGACGAAGAAGGTGTCGACCGCCACCAGTTCCCCGGTGTAGTGGACCTCAATCTGGCGTTCGCGAAACTCGGGGCTGAAGCGCTCTAACAGGTGAATTTGCTCGTCATTGAGCTCAATGGTCTGCTCACGGTGAGTTTTCTCAAGGCGCAGCCAGCGGTCGTGTTTGGAGAGCAAGTCGTGCCGTTGCCACACGCCACGCACCGCCCGCACTGACATTGATGCCTTGCAGAGCCAGTTCTTGGGCGACTCGCAGCGGGCCATGAGTTGGTCTGGTGAGGGAGTAATTGAAGATGGCCTGTTCAATCTCGGGCGCAACCCGATTGGGATGAGCCCCTTTACAGCCAGGCAATTTGTCGAGCAATCACTCGGCGCCATAGGTCTGGTAATTACGGCGAATTTCGTAGAACTGCTGACGGCTGTAGCCAATGAATTTGCAGGCTTTGCTGACATTATTGAGCTCTTTGGCAAGCTCTAGCAGGCTGAGTTTGCGACGTGCTACTTTCTCGTTGGTGATCATGCAGAGGCTGATAGTATTTTGCAGGTGCAAAAAAGCCCCTTGGCGGGGCTTGGTGTCTGGCAAGGCTGGTGTCGGGATTATCAATCGAACAGGATACGGCCGCTGGTGCCGGCATCGCTGTCTTTCCAGCTGGCGCCGCTTTTGCGCAGGGTGTAAGTGATGGTCTCCTGCTTGAATTTCAGGTAGTCGCTGCCGCTGTGGCTCGGTTTGACCTGATTGCCATCGATATAGGTTTCCCCTGTGGTATCGACGTGAATTTCGGCCACGGTGCGGCCATCGTCAGTGACCGCCATATAGTTGCCAGCCCACGGGCTCTCGTCGCCATACTGCACGGCCCCTTCCTGAGCGTGCGCTTGGGCATGGGTCTTGTGGCCGTGATGGGTTTTGGCCATGGCACAGCCGGAGATACCGACCGCAAGCAGGCAACCGAGGGCGACATTGAGCAGAGTCTGTTTGGATTTCATCTTCATTTACCTGTATCAAATAATTGCAATGGATAAGGGGTGGAGCCCCCACGGTAGGTGTGGGCCCCGCTGAGCTGTGGCTCGAAATCAGTCCTGATTGATGCCAGAAATATGGCCGCGGGCGTCGGTGAGGCAGTGCCAGAGCCGGTCATGGGGCCCCTTGATATCAATCATCATCCCCGCCTGGGAGTCGGCCACATAGTCGAGGGTCAGTTTGCTGCGGCTGACGCCGGCTTTTCTGGCAACGGCGTTCATGCAGGCGTTCTCGGCAACCTTGGTTTGCGCAGTGCTGCCGTTGTAGGCACTGCTGCTGGCGTTCTCATCATCGCCGTCGTCATCGTTCTCATCGTCATTGAGCTGGCAGGCGCCGCTGTCGCCATTTTTGACAAAATAGGTGATGCCCCAGTCGCCATTTTTCACCATGGAGAGGGTGGTGCGCCCCTTGCTCGCCTCGTAGAAATTTGAATTCACTTTTTTAAGTGGAACTTGCTGGTTATTGATATAAGCCGTGCCATCTTCGACGCGAAGATTAATATGTCCAGGACAGCTGGCGGATAAATCAGGCACCCCTGCATATGCGGTTCCGGTTATGACCAATACAGAGAGAGCAAGCAGCGTTTTTTTCATCAGATAACCTCAAATCAACAAGGATCAGCAAGTGTGATGTCATCAAAATAACGGTTGCTATGCCTGAACGTTATTTCTGTGCTCATTGCACACCTGTTATCGGTAGCCCGCAGTCAGTCGTTTCAGTGCGCCTCGTCCTGCCGGGATGACGCCAAATTTAGCAGTCGGGTGATGTAAGTAAAATAAAACAGGATTAATTGGGTTCATAAAATATGAAAAACTATAAATCATTTAAAACAATGAGTTAGGTGCAGCTCAGGTCACTGTGCAAAAGATGGGGGACCATCCGGGATGGTTCCTTATGGGTGTCGATAAAGTTGGCCATAGGGCTGCAATGCCGGGAGTAGAGTATTTCCTCTGTTGCATGATAGCACAGGCTGGTGATATCACAGGACCAATCAGCCATTGCACGCCGTAAATACACAGACAAAAACGCCAATATTCGGTGTACGAGGAGGAAAATTAGCCTGCCAGCAGGAAGATATTTTTACCTGATATGACTGGGTCGTGATAAATATGAAAGGTGGCAGATCAATAAATCTCCATCAATACGGAAATAATTATCCGGAGTGTTACTGTGCTTTCCCTGAGGATTGCCCACTCGTGGTAGGAAAATATAACGACTTAGAAACTCATGGCCAACCCGATGGAATAACCGCTGGTGTTGTGGCTGAACATATAGCGGGCAACCAGCCGGGTGCGGGTGACTATGATGTCGTATTTGCTGCTGTCCAGCTCCAGACCGGCGCCGATAGAGTTGAGGGAGTCAAAGCCAAGCAACCCCCGCTGTTCCCCCAGATATGCGGTATGAGCCCCCTCCAGTACATAACGCACCGGTCTGTCGAGCAGGGTCCAGTGGAACAGCGGGGCCCGGCGGCGCAGATAGAGACCGAGGTTCTCCGCCTCGGCGTGACCACGGACGCTGGTCGAGGTACCGCCAAAGCTCTGCAGGTGCTGGTAGGAGTAGCGCACTTCGACATCGATATCCTGCGCCTTTGAAAAGAGCTCGTAGTCGAGCATCAGCGAGCCTCCCAGTCCGTACATATTGAGCTGCCCACCATCGAGAAAATCCAGCGAGTAGCCCTTGGTGCGCTCCAGCAGCCAGTTGCCGATCCGCAGATCGCTGGCCATGGTACCGAGCGAGACGTTGGCGATGGGGCGCAGCACCCAGTGGCCACCGCGCGGGTCTTCATGGAGGGCGATATCCCAGCCGACCCCGCCAGAGGCTGTCAGGCTGTTCCATTTGGTCGGGAGGGTGCGGCTCTCTGTGCCGTTGCTCACCACAAACTGGGGATCGTAGCGGCTAAAGCCGATCGCCCCTTCCAGATAGATGGGCACGGCTTCACTCATGGTGGCGCCGCCGCCGATCTGGGTCATGTTGAGGGCGGCAGATTGATTGGTGCCGCTGCCGATATCGAGGTTGCTGGCGGTGATGTCGGGCACCACGGTGAAGGTCATCAGCGAAAGCACCGCATTGGCGCGCTCCTGTGCCCACTCCTGATCCTGTGTTGCGGCTTTGACGACGCTGCCGGATAGCGCCAGCAGCATTGGCAACAACATCTGCAACAAAGAGGAGCAAGAGCGGTGCATGAGTTTGGTTCCCGATAAGCGGCGTCTGGTTGCCCTGATTTTACTGTAGCGAGCTTCCTGCCGGTTGGCACGGAGCTAAGAGGGGGGAATAAGCGCCGCTTGCGGTCGGTTGCCGCTTGGGGGCAAGCCTTTGCCACACCAACGGCACGCCTTTGCAGTTTGTCGCTAAAGCTTGGCCTCTTGCCGCCGATATCTCTTGTGAGATCGTGTGGAGGACAAGCAATTGAACGCTTGGGTGTTGGGGTTGGTCAGCATATCCGTGAGTATGCAGTTACAGGCTGGGGTCACCGAATTTGGTGCCGGTCTGGATCAATCCGTCTGGCGTTTGACCTCCGATACCCAGATTGAGTGTCGCCTCGAGCATCCTATTCCCAACTGGGGAACGGGGGCCTTTGTCAGCCGCGCCGGTCGCAAGATCAACCTCGACTTCGAGCTCAAGGGCAAGCGGCCGCAGGCCCAGACCCAGACGGTGAGCCTTGGCATCATGCCGCCGGTATGGCGCCCGGGGATAGCCGGGCGAGAAGTGAGCCAGCTGCGCTTCTATCAGCAGTTCGATGGACTGGTGGAGGGGCAAACCGCCTGGACCATGCTCGACGAGCTGGAGGGGGGGCGAATGCCCACTTTCCAGTATCGGGACTGGTATCGCCAAAACCGCGCGGTGCGAGTATCGCTTTCGTCTGTCAACTTTCGGGTCAAATATCAGGCCTTTATCGACTGCCTGAGCGGGCTCTTGCCCTACAGCTTCAACGATATCGCCTTTAGCGTGCTCACCTACGACAAGAACAGCGATCAGCTCTCCATCCCCTCCAAGCGGCGGCTGGCGATGATCAGCGAGTTTATCAAGGCGGACAAGAGCATCGACGTGGTGGTGATCGATGCTTACAGCGACAGCTATGGCGGCCGCTGGCCGAACCTGAAACTTTCCGAGAAGCGGGCCGATGCCATCAAGAAGGTGTTTGTCGATCTGGGGATTGATCCCGGCAAGATCTCGGTGGAGGGGCATGGCGAGAAGCAGCACGTTGCCTCCAACGAAACGGAGCAGGGTCGTGCCAAGAACCGGCGGGTGGTGATCAGCATGGGGCGCAATGGCGAGATCTAGCGCCGTCCCCGGCAGCCGGATATAAAAAAGAGCGCATCTGCGCTCTTTTTTGATCCTGCCATTCGGCAGCGGGATTAGGGCAGCTTAGAAGCTGTCACCGAGGCCAGTACCGGCATCTTTCTTGGCGATCAGTTCAATCTTGTAACCGTCCGGATCTTCGACGAAGGCGATCACGGTGGTGCCGCCTTTGACCGGGCCCGGCTCGCGGGTGATCTTGGCACCGGCGGCGCGCAGCGCTTCGCAAGTGGCATAGATGTCGTCCGCTTCCAGCGCGATGTGGCCGTAGGCGGAGCCCAGTTCGTACTCGCTCACCCCCCAGTTGTAGGTCAGCTCGATCACCGCTTCATCTTTCTCGTCACCGTAGCCGACGAAGGCCAGGGTGTACTTGTACTCGCTGTTCTCGCTCTTGCGCAGCAGCTTCATGCCAAGGACACGGGTGTAGAAGTCGATGGAGCGTTGCAGATCGCCGACACGCAGCATGGTATGCAGAATTCTCATTGCTCAGTTCTCCGGGTTGGTGATGTGTACTGCTTTCAATCTCGGTTGCGAGGCCATCAGCTTTCTGGATAGACCTTCTCTTTGTACTCGCAGAGGTCCTCGATGATACAGGAACCACTGCAGCGGATGTTTGCGAGCGAGACAGGTAGGACGGTTGTAGCGCCCAGTCATTCAGCTCTCTGGATAGACCTTCTCTTTGTACTCGCACAAGTCCTCGATGATACAGGAACCACAACGGGGCTTGCGAGCCAGACAGGTGTAACGCCCGTGCAGGATGAGCCAGTGGTGGACATCGAGCTTGAACTCGGCGGGTACCACTTTGAGCAGCTTCTCCTCCACCTGATCCACGTTCTTGCCTACCGCAAAACCGGTGCGGTTCGATACCCGGAATATATGGGTATCGACGGCGATGGTGGGCCAGCCAAAGGCGGTGTTGAGCACCACGTTGGCGGTCTTGCGGCCGACGCCGGGCAGGGCTTCCAGCGCTTCGCGGTTCTCCGGCACCTCGCCACCGTGGCGCTCCAGCAAGATGGCGCAGGTCTTGATGACGTTCTCGGCCTTGGTGTTGAACAGGCCAATGGTCTTGATGTACTCCTTGAGCCCCTCAACCCCGAGATCCAGCATCGCTTGCGGGGTGTTGGCCACCGGATAGAGCTTGTCGGTCGCCTTGTTGACGCTGACATCGGTCGCCTGCGCCGAGAGCAGCACGGCAATCAACAGCTCGAATGGCGAGTTGAAGTTGAGCTCTGTGGTGGGGTGGGGGTTGTTTTCCCGCAGTCGCTCGAGGATCTCTCTGCGTTTCTGGTTGTTCATGCCTTGCGTCCGATCATAGCTCGGTCGCCCGGACGCGGGCCGGGGCAACGTTGCAGTGGGCTATGGTAGCGGCCTGTTTGCGGTCCCGCCAGTCGTTGATGGCGTTCTTGGCGGCGATCAGCAGCCCCAGCCCGATAAAGCCGCCAGGCGGCAAAATCGCCAGCAGCAGGCTTGCATCGGCGTGGAACAGCTCGATGCGCAGGGATTTGGCCCACTCGCCCAGCAGTAGCTCGGCGCCATCAAACAGGGTGCCCATGCCGATGATCTCGCGCATGCCACCCAGTACCAGCAGCACCAGGGTAAAACCAAGGCCCATCATCAGGCCGTCGAGGGCCGCCAGCAGCGGCGGATTCTTGGAGGCATAGGCCTCGGCGCGGCCGATGATGACGCAGTTGGTGACGATCAGGGCGATAAAGATGCCGAGTGCCTGATAGAGGCCATAGGTGTAGGCGTTCATCAGCAGCTGCACGCTGGTCACCAGCGAGGCGATGATCATCACATAGACCGGGATGCGAATATCCTTCGGCACCCAGTTGCGCACCAGCGAGACGGCGAGGTTGGAGCAGACCAGCACCGCCATGGTGGCAAGGCCCAGCCCCAGCGCATTGGTAAAGGTGGAGGAGACGGCGAGGGTCGGGCAGAGGCCCAGCACCTGCACCAGCGAGGGGTTGTTCTTCCACAGCCCCTGACTCATCAGCTCCTTGAGCTCGCCCTTGCGGCTTTCCAGCTCGGCAATCGGGGTTGCGCCCGTTTCAATCTGTTCCATCTGGTTCATGATGGCTCGACTCCGTTAGTTCGCCGCCGGACAAGCCGGGGCGTTGCTGAGCAGTTCGGGTTGCTCCTGCTGCAGTTTCAGCAGGTTCTTCACTGCCTTGACCACGGCTCGCGGGGTGATGGTGGCGCCGGTAAAGGCATCAAACTCGCCGCCATCCTTCTTCACCGCCCACTGGGGCTCGTTGTCATGGGTCAGGAATTTTCCGGCAAAGCTGTTGATCCAGTCCGATTTCTTCAGCTCGATCTTGTCACCGAGGCCCGGGGTCTCGTTGTGAGCGAGCACGCGCACGGCGGTGATGGTGCCTTTGGTATCAAAGCCCGCCACGATGCGGATCGCTCCGCTGTAACCATCCGGCGCGATCGCCTCCAGCGCATAGCCCGTTACCACGCCATTCTTGCTGGCGGTATAGAGGGCCTGCGGCTGATCGCTGCCGAGATACTTCCTGCTGGTCACCTGTTTGCAGCTGGCCACCAGATCGTTGTCATAGCTCCCCTCTGGCAGCAATACCGAGAGGGTCTGCTGCTTCTCCAGCTGCTGCTGGTGGGCGATTTTATCCTTGGTCAGCTCGTTGGTCAGTGCCACCAGCGCGGTACAGCCGAGCGCGAACATCGCCAGAATAAGGCCGTTCTTGCGCATGCTCTTTAACATGTCCGGGCTCCGTCAGCTGTGATGGGGGAAAAGGGCAGAAACATCATTGGCGACGGGCTCCATACACTTTCGGGCGAGTCAGGCTGTCAATAAACGGCACACAAAGGTTGGCCAGCAGCACGGCGAAGGCGAACGCATCCGGATAGCCGCCAAAGCGGCGAATGATGTAGACCAGCACCCCGATCAGCACGCCATAGACCAGTCGGCCGCGCGGTGTAGTGCAGGCACTGACCGGATCGGTGGCGATAAAGAAGGCCCCCAGCATGGTCGCGCCGCTAAAGAGATGGAACATGGGCGTGGCAGTCGCATCCGGGCTCACCAGATAGCCGATGGTGGAGGCCGCCAGCAGGGCACCGAGAATGGCGGTCGGAATGCGCCAGTTGATCACCTTCTGTTGCAGCAGGAACAGGCCACCCAGCAGATAGCCCAGGTTGACCCAGCTCCAGCCGATGCCGCCCCAACCCTCGAACAGCGGGCCGCTCAGGATCTCGCCGGTGGTGAGCCCCTGAGTCAGGCCGGTTTTCAGGGTATCAAGCGGGGTCGCCATGGTCAGCCCATCCACCCCCTGCTTGAGCTGGGCCATGCTGTAGCCGTCGAGACTAAAGCCGGTGAAGATCACCGACGCCGCATCACCAAAGCCGAGGCTGTAGGCGCGCACGCTCTCCGGCGGCAGCCAGCTGGTCATCTGCACCGGGAAGGAGACCAGCAGCAGCACATAGGCGACCATGGCCGGGTTGAACAGGTTCTGGCCCAGTCCGCCGTAAAGGTGTTTGGCGACAATGATGGCAAAGGCCGTGCCCACCACCAGCATCCACCACGGCAGCAGCGGCGGCAGGGAGAGACCGATCAGCACGGCGGTGAGCGCCGCACTGCCATCCATCAGGGCAGGCTTGATGGCGCGGCCACGGAGCTTGAGCACCAGCGCCTCGCACAGCAGCGCGGTCACCAACGCCAGCAGGATCTGGATAAAGGAGCCCCAGCCGAAGAACCAGGTCTGGGCCAGCAAGCCCGGCACGCAGGCCAGGATCACCAGCAGCATCAGGGTTCGGGTCTGTTTGCGGTTATGGGCAAACGGCGCAGTCGCAATATTGAACATGAGTCTGTCGATTACCTTGTGGTTGTTCGGTCGGCTGACGGGGCATCTTCAGCGGCGGTTTCGGCAGCTCTGGCTGCCTCGGCCGCCAGCTTCTTCGCCTTGGCGCGGGCCACCGCGGCTGCAATGGCCGCTTTTTTCGGATCAACCGGGGCATCAGCCGCAGGGGCGCTCGCTTCAGGCGCGGCAGTGACGGCAAGTGGTTGCTCACTGCTGGCGGCATCGCTTTGCATCGGCTCTGCCGATACGCGCTCACCCTCAGTTCCGGCTCTATCTACCTGAGTACCGGCACTTCCTACCTCAGCACTGCTACTCGCTACCTCAGCACTGGTACTTGCGCTCTGCTGCGCCAGCTTTTTGGCCTTGGCTCGGGCGATGGCTGCGGCGATAGCGGCTTTCTTGGGATCGACCGCTTCGCTTGCAGCCGTATCGCTTTGGCTGGTGGTTACTTCGCTCTTGGCTACTGTATCGTCGCGGGTCTCCGCGTTGGCAGTAGGCTCACTCTTCGCATCTTCAGCACTGGTACTTGCGCCCTGCTGGGCCAGCTTTTTGGCCTTGGCGCGGGCAATGGCAGCGGCGATAGCAGCTTTCTTGGGATCAACCGCTTCGCTGGCCGCAGATGGCGCATCACTTTGGGTTGCAGCGGATTCGCTGGTGCCTGCGTTTGCAGTCAGATCGCCCTCAGCGCTGTCACCCTGCTGAGCGGCCTTTTTGGCTTTGGCCCGGGCGATAGCGGCAGCAATTGCCGCTTTTTTGGGATCGACGGGCGCATCGCTTTGGATGTCTGCCTCGGCTGCGGTGCCGTTGGCAGCGCTTACCGGTTCACCATTCGCCTCGGCCTTTTTGGCTTTGGCACGGGCAATGGCGGCGGCAATTGCTGCCTTTTTCGGATCAACTTCTGCCTTTTGTTGATCAGCATCTACCGCAGGCGCAGCAGTGGTTTCGGCAGTCGCAGGCTCGGCGCTATCGCCAGCCTGAGCGGCTTTCTTGGCCTTGGCGCGCGCCAGTGCGGCGGCGATGGCTGCTTTCTTGGGATCGCTGGCGGGGTCAACCGCCTCGGCGGGTTGCGCCGCAGCGGCTGTTTCGCTGTTTGCGCTCTCCGCCAGTTTAGCGGCGCGGCGCGCCTCCGCTTCCCGTTTGCGGGCTTCGCGGGCGGCAATCACGGCGCTGTTGTCAGGCAAGCCCTCGGCGGTGGCGGTAATGGCTGTGATGGGCGCATCCTGCTTGGCCTTGAGGCGGGCGAGGGCGGCTGCCACCGGATCTTCGCCGCCTGCGGCCGTCATGGTCTGACGGCGCTGGGCGGCGGCTTCGGCGTGGCGCGCTTCGCGGGCTGCTTTCTCCCGCTCGAAACGGGCCTGCTTGGCCTCGAAACGCTGCTTGGCGCGTTCGGCTTTTTCGGCCTCGGCACGGGCTTCGCGAATGTCGTCTTTGGCGATCTTGTAGTACTGCACCAGCGGGATTTCGCTCGGGCAGACCCAGGCGCAGGCGCCGCACTCGATGCAGTCCATCAGGTTGAGCTTCTCGGCCTTGTCATACTCCTTGGCCCGGCTGTACCAGTAGAGCTCTTGCGGCAGCAGGCTGGCCGGGCAGGCATCGGCACAGGCGCTGCAACGGATGCAGGCCTGCTCCGGGCCGGGTGCGGGCAGTTCTGCTTGCGTCGGCGCCAGCAGACAGTTGGTTGCCTTGACCACCGGTACCATGGCGTGGGGCAGGGTAAAGCCCATCATGGGACCCCCCATGATCACCCGCTGCTCCGCTTCCGGTTGCAGCTCGAAACGCTGCAACAGCCAGCGTACCGGCGTACCGAGGCGTACCCAGGCGTTGCCGGGCTTTTTGAAGCTGTCGCCGGTGAGGGTGACGATCCGCTCGATCAGCGGCTCGCCGTCGATAATGGCGCGCTTGATGGCAAACACGGTGGCGACGTTGAGCACCATGATGCCGATATCGACCGCGCGGCCCCCTTTGGGCACCTGACGGCCGGTGAGCAGTTCGATGGTCTGCTTGGCACCGCCCGAGGGGTACTTGGTCGGTACCGTCTTGACCAGCACATCCTCATCGGTGGCGTGGCGGGTCAGCTGCTCGATCGCCTCGGGTTTGTTGTCTTCCACCCCGATCAGGGTGAGTTTCGGTTTGAGCAGGTGCTTGAGCACCCGGATGCCATCCATGATCTCGTCAGCGTATTGCTGCATCAGCCGATCATCGGTGGTGATATAGGGCTCGCACTCCAGCCCGTTGACGATCAGGATCTCGGTGAGTTGGCCGCGGCCGTCGAGTTTGCTGTGAGTGGGGAACACGGCGCCGCCAAGGCCCGCAACTCCCGCCTGCTGGATGCGCTCGAGCAGCTCGCCCCGCTCCAGATTCCAGTAATCGGCTTTGCCATTGCGCTCGCCCCACTCATCCTCCCCATCGGGGGTGAGAATGACACAGAGATCGCCGAGTCCGGAGGGGTGGGCAACCGTGTGGTTGCCAATCTCGGTGATGGTGCCCGAGGTGGAGGCATGGACAGGGACGACCCGCCCCTTGGCATAACGGGTCAGCGGCTGCCCTTTTTTGACCTTGTCGCCCACCTGCACCAGCAGATCGCCGGCGGGGCCTGCGTGCTGGCGCAGCGGAATGATGAGGCGTGGCGGCAGACCGGCGTCTACCACCGGGCTCTGGCTTGATTGCAGCTTGTTGTCGGCGGGGTGAATGCCACCGTGAAAGTCCCAGAGCGTGCCGGCTTTGATACGTTCGAGTAAGGAATGCATGGTTGCTCCGCTGTTTATTCCACTATCTTGACCGGAATCTTGCCCGGAACATGCACGTTATTGAGATCCCACTTCCAGTTATCGACCGTGGTAGGCACCGGGATCATCTCGATGCAGTCGGTCGGGCAGGGATCGACACAGAGATCGCAACCGGTGCACTCGTTGGCAATCACGGTATGCATCGCCTTGGTGGCGCCGACGATGGCGTCCACCGGGCAGGCCTGAATGCACTTGGTGCAGCCGATGCACTGATCTTCGTGGATAAAGGCAACCTTCTTGACCGGCACGGCGGCCTCGTCACTGCCCCCCAGTGGCTGGGGCTCGACCCCCATCAGATCGGCAATCTTGCGCATGGTGGCCTCGCCACCGGGTACGCACTTGTTGATCTGATCGCCGTTGGCGAGCGCCTCGGCGTAGGGTTTGCAGCCGGGATAGCCGCACTGGCCACACTGGGTCTGGGGCAGCAGGGCATCGAGCTGATCGACGATGGGGTCTGCTTCCACATGAAACTTGACGGCGGCAAAGCCCAGGATAATCCCGAACGCCAGCGCCAGCAGGGTGAGCACCAGAATGGCAAAGAGAATATGGATCATGGTTATATCTTGATAAGGCCGGTAAAGCCCATAAAGGCCAGCGACATCAGACCGGCGGTGATCATGGCAATCGACACCCCGCGAAACGGCGCGGGCACATCGGCGGCGACCAGACGCTCTCGCATGGCGGCGAACAGGATCAACACCAGCGAGAAGCCGGTGGCGGCGCCAAAGCCGTAGATCACGCTCTGGATAAAGTCGTGTCGCTCATTGATGCTGAGCAGCGCCACCCCGAGCACCGCGCAGTTGGTGGTGATGAGGGGCAGGAAGATCCCCAGCAGGCGATAGAGGGTCGGGCTGCTCTTGCGCACCACCATCTCGGTAAACTGCACCACCACGGCGATCACCAGAATAAAGGCGAGGGTGCGCAGATAGGCGATATCCAGCGGCAGCAGGATATAGTGCTCCACCAGATAGGAGCTGGCACTGGCGAGGGTCATCACGAAGGTGGTCGCCAGCCCCATGCCGATGGCGGTTTCCAGCTTGCCGGAGACCCCCATAAAGGGGCAGAGGCCGAGGAATTTCACCAGCACGAAGTTGTTAACCAGCACGGTGCCGATCAATAAAAGCAGGTACTCAGTCATCAATTACCGTCACTGAAAGTCGGGTTATCGGGGTTTGAAGGCGGGCGGTATTATCTGACGTTAGGGCCAGTTAAACAACCGCAAGGCCGCATGGTTATTATGCAACTGGATAATTTAGCCGGGGTTTTGGGCGAGAATCCGGTGGGTTTTGCGTCATCTTCACACCGGGTGAGAAGCCTTACTAACCAACAGCCAGTTTGGCGGCCTCTTTCCACATAAATGGCGGCATCGGAGTGGTGAGTCGCCATTTTATGTTCATCGGTTGGCTGCCGCTGTGGGATACGTACTCCACCTCACCAAAGTTCACAAAGCCAAGGGTGCGGCCAAATTCATCTTTGCTCTGCTCACGAACGAACAAAAACAAGCGCTTACCCTCTGCCCTGTGGTTTATGTAACTCAGCCCCTTCCCCCGTTCTGGGCGAGCGCTGTTTTGGCTCTGCCAATGAAACAGCGACTCGTTGATGGCGTAGTCGTGATAACGGGTAGTGGGGGAGAAGTGCTGCTCCGTTTTGTTCAAGGTAACGAACAGCAATTCTATGTTTTGCTCTGCGATGACATAGACCCCTTCGCGAGCCGTGGGTTGCTGCGCGAAGGTGGTCGCGCCAAAGCCAACCAGTACCTGCTCTCTGGCATAACGGGCATGCAGTTGCAGTGGATTGCCGGGAAGGTCAGGCATGGCCAGTTGCTCGTGTTGCACCCGGTTGATCAGCATGGGCAACAGATCTGCAAGCTCGGCCCTCAACTCTGGTTGATTGAGTTGTTTCAGGCTGTGCGCCAAGGAGCTAAAGCCGGCGTTGGGGCCGCTCTGTTGCCAGAAGTCGTAATGGCACATCAAGGCCATTCGCTCATCGTGCTCAGCCGTTAAGGTAAAGGCGCTTTCCACCAAGGTTTGTAAGAAGTTCAAGTAATGGAGCGCATCGCAACCCAATAGTCGGGTTTTGATGACCCGGGTGTAGAGGGTCGACAGCTTTTCATCGCTCATTTCAGAAACAGTGTGGTTGCGGGCCTGTTTGACCAAGGTGCTCCAATTGCCGCGCTTGTAGATCTCCTCAAGGCTGATGTGAGGGTAGAACTTCAAAAAGTTCGCCAGTGTCAGCGGTAAATCGCAATCCTGTGAGAAACGGCGGATCAGACCCATGAGGCGCGAGGTATTGAGCGTCGCCTTCTTGATATTGCTCAGAATTAACTCTTGGGTCTGTTTTGAGAGTTCGATACGGCAACCCAATGGGGCATGGGGAAAGCCTTGTTTGATTTCGTGGCCGATTGCCTTATTGGTTTTACCCACCAGAGCCCGGAATTTCTGGGCAAAGTCATACTCTGCGCGAGCATTGCCAACAAAATCCAACACGGTACAGCACTCTTTATCGTTCGCCAGCCGCAGGCCCCGCCCTAATTGCTGCAAGAAAATGGTGAGGCTTTCCGTTGGTCGTAAAAACAGCAAGGTATCGACTTCTGGGATATCAACACCTTCGTTGAAGATGTCTACCACGCAGAGAATATTGATAACGCCGGTACGCAAATCCTGTTGTTTGCTGTGACGCTCGTCTCGGTTATCGCTGGTGAGGATGTCAGCCTTGATACCCTTTAATAAAAATGCTTTGCGCATAAAATCGGCATGTTCACGGCTCACACAAAATGCCAGCGCTTTGATCTTGGTAATATCGGTGACGATCTCATAGAGGCTTTGGACTATTTTCTGCACCCGCTGTTGATTATGGGTGTAGATATTGGTGAGCTCTGTGATGTCATAACGACCATTTTTCCAAGTCACTTGGCGCAAGTCAGTATCATCATCGATACCAAAATATTGGAACGGACAGAGATGGCGACGATTGATGGCCTCTGGTAAACGGATCTCCGCTGCGATGACACCACAAAAGTCAGCGAGAATATCGCCGCCATCATGGCGCTCTGGCGTTGCGGTTAATCCCAACAGAATGTGAGGTTCAAAGGCAGCGAGCAGACCACGATAACTGGCCGCTGCAATATGGTGAACCTCATCGATGACAATGTAATCGAAATAGTCTGGGCTAAGACGTAAATTAGCCAGCTGGTTATTCAAGGATTGCACCGAGGCAAATAGCTGACGGTAGTGAGTAGGTACGGCACCGCCGACCAAGAGTTCGCCAAAATTGGATTGCTTGAGCACACCGCGGTATGAGGCCAATGCTTGGCGCAAGATCTCCTCTTTGTGGGCGACAAACAGAAACTTGGCATCAGGTTTGGTTTTCAGAAAACGCGCAAAATCAAAAGCGGAGATCAGGGTTTTCCCTGTACCGGTGGCCGCAACCACCAAGTTACGGAAGCGCTGGTGTAAAGTGCGCTCCATCGCCAATTGTTCAAGGATCTCCTGTTGATGGTGAAACGGCGCGATATCAAAGAAATAGGCCGGGTTATTTTTGTCCCCATCGCCACGGGCCTCTTGCAGGGCATGTTGTAATTTCTTGCGGCTTTCGAGCTTGCTATCGAACAGCTCAAAATCATCGGATTCCCAATAGGTTTCAAAGGTACTCAGGGATTTCTCGATAATATGCGGGATCTCTTGCGAGGTGATTTTTAGGTTCCACTCCAAGCCACTGGTGAGGGCAGAATGAGAGAGGTTGGATGAACCTATATAGCCGGTATGAAAGCCGGTATTTCGGCAAAAGAGATAGCTCTTGGCATGCAACCGCTCGCGCTGGGTGTTATAGCTGAGTTTGACTTCGGTATTTGGGAGACTGGCTAAAAATTCAACTGCCTTGGCATCGGTCGCCCCCATATAAGAGGTAGTAATTACTTTTAATTGGCGGCCGCTGCGAGTGAACTCTTCCAGCTCATGACGGAAAATCCGGATTCCTGCCCATTTGATAAATGAGACCAGCCAGCAGATGCTATCTGCCGATAATATCTCCCGTTTAATCTCCGATTCCATCGACAAACCCGCATTGCTGCCGCAGAACAGCTCACTTTGCGTTAGACCGGTCAGAGGGAAAATATCCTCAGCATATTGCTTTAAATTGGCTGAGATGGGGTTATCTAACTGGTAGAGCGCGGTCAGAATTTTACCCTGACTATCGATGAGGTTCTCGCCAATAAAGTCTGGATCTTGGGTGCGATCCTTTAGCCAAAGCAATAACTGGTTAGCCAGTTCAATCTGCCGTTGCAGCTGATCCTCTCCAGTGACCGAGCCCACCGCATATTCCAAAACCCGGCTCAGAAATCTGGATAACCAAACTGCCGCTTCGGCAGGCTCAAGTTGGCGTTCCCCCACGTAAAAGTGCTCGCGGTCGAGTCGAGATGTCAGCAGTTGAGTAATGAGCTGTTCATAAATACCGCATTGTTGCATCACGCCCGAGCCTCGAACATTGTCTATAGAAGAAAGAGATAATATCATTTTTTCATCTAAATCAGCATGTTATTATCGGTGGCAGGTTTGGTTATGGAGCCCGTATTATTAATTTTTTCACGTGGCTCACAGATTCAAGATGTGGCAGCATTTTTTTCTTACCCCATGCTGGGCTTTATTACTGCCACTATCTGCAGTGACTGAGGAGTACAGATGTTCAAGAAACCGGTAGCGGTTGAACTGGAGGCAATCAATCAGGAAGGTGAGATACAGGTGGTGCGTGACAGCGGTCTGACCGTTCAAGGCTACAGCGTTTACTTGCGAGTCGAAGAGAGCAACGGCTGTGCCTTGGCAACCTGTGTGGCAGACTACGACACCATCGGCCCTGCCTACGAACTGGCGGAGCGGTTGAGTCAGGCGCTGGCCATCCCGCTCATTGTGATGACTCCAGAAGCATTAATGCCAGTGAAGAGTTAGCCAAACGCGACAACAGCAGCCATTGCAACGCCCAACTGAACACCCCTTAAAAATTACATCATCATTTGCGCTCTCTTTGCGCGCCACGGCACACATGGGCTCTCCCTTGCCGGGTATGATGGGGTAGCCCGCCGTGGCGACGACAGTCGGATGCTTGCGGGCATATGTCGGTCACATCAGCCAGATCACCACCAGGAGGTAACCATGATCAGCCATATCGACCATCTGGTATTGACGGTCAGTGATATCGAACGGGCCGTGGAATTTTACAGTTCGGTGCTCAATATGGAGGCCATCACCTTCGGTGCGGGGCGCCGGGCGGTAGGGTTTGGCAACCAGAAGATCAATCTGCAGCTGCCGGGGCAGGAGCCGCGCAATCGGGCGCAGGTGGGGTCGGGGGATGTCTGCCTTATCACCCGCTGGCCGCTGGAGCAGGTGATGGCCCAGCTGGCCTGCCACGGGGTGGAGATTGTCGAGGGCCCGGTGACCAAAAGTGGCGCCTGCGGGCCGATAGAATCCATCTACTTCCTCGACCCGGATCAGAATCTGATAGAAGTGAGCATTTATCCCTGACAGGGTTGGCGTGGCGCCTGACGGTGCAACGCCTATCAGAATCACTCTACTTCCTCGACCCTGACCAGAACCTGATAGAAGTGAGCATCTATCCCTGAGCCCATCAAGCCATCACTCCGATTGCCATCATCAATAGAAAGGGGCCGTCAATTGACGGCCCCTTTCTTGTATCGCCATCGACCCAGCGCCAGTGGCTCTTTGCCGATACTCCAGAAACGCCCTAGAAAGGCGCGCTGCTCTCATCGCTCTCCTGTAAAAACTGCTCCACTTCTGCCTGATAGGCCGCATCCGGTTGACCGCTGCTGGCAGGGATTACGGCGGCAGGCCGGACGACGGGAGGGGCGGTGAGGGTCTCCATCACCCGCTGCTGCAGATAGGGGTAGAAGGGGTTGGAGGAGGTGCGGGTGAGGGCGCCGGGGTTGACGATCAGCACGCCGCGCTCACCACGCAGGGCCAGACCGCCGAGATTGATGCCGTATTGCTCCCGCTGCTCCGGGCGCGCTGCCATGCCATAGAGGGGGTCGTCCATCGGGAAGGGGAGCGCGACGTGGGAGAGGGAGTAGATCTCCTTGGGATAATCGATACCCAGCGGGCGGAGCTGCTCAGGCTGGTCTGCGCTGGCCAGCGTTCTGGCCTGCGTCGTGGGAGAGGCGGGGTCGACATTGCCCACCACGGTGAGGCGATAGTGCCCGGGGGCGTTTGGCAGCAAGCGGTGCAGCGCCAGCTCGGAGGCCGAGCTCATCAGCGGGCCAAACAGGGTACTGCGGTTGATATCAAACAGCACCAGTTCGCTGCCGTTGGCCGGCAGGTAGTGGTAGAGATCGGCAATGATGGAGCGGGTGCTGACGGTGTAGTCCATCACCGACTGGAAGGTGAGGGCGGGGGGAAATGCCGCCAGCTCGCCACTGGCGGCCAGCTGGCGCACCTGCTGCTGGATGGCGTGGGTCAGGCGGTAGGACTGGCGCGCGCCGTTGACCGGAAACGAGTTGTACTTGAACGGGTTGAACTCCGGCATGGTGTCGAGCCAGGCGGCGTTGGCAAAGGCGGGCAGCAGGGCCGGCACGGCCTTGAGCCCGGCGAAGCGGGCAAAACGGGTCACCCCGATCATCGGGGAGATCAGCACCAGCCGATCCGGTTTTGCCAGCGTGCCGCTCGGGTCGGCCAGCGCATCGAGCGCATATTTCACCGCCAGTGCGCCGCCGTTGGAAAAGCCCACCAGATGCAGCGGCCGCTTGCCCGGTGCCAGCAATCTGGCCTCCCGCACCGCCAGTCGGGTGGCGGCCAGCCAGGTCTCCCAATCCACATCCACGAGGCCAGCGGGCACGGTGCCGTGGCCGGGGATCCTCAGTCCCAGCGCGATAAAACCCTGTTGCTGATAGCGTCTGGCCAGATGGCGCAGGCTGTAGGGGGAGTCGGTCAGGCCGTGCAGCAGCACCGCTACCCCTTTGACTTCCCCCTCGGGGCGCAGCAGGTAGGAGCGGTTCCAGTTCTGCTGAAAGCGGGCGGGATTGATGGGGGCGTCCTGATAGTAGCGATTGCTGGCCAGTTGCTGCTCCGGCGGCGTTTTGGCGACTACCTCGGTGGCCACCAGCTCGAACAGCTCTGCTTCGCGGGCCAGATAGGCTTGCCAGTCGCTGCGATCGAGCTCATCGGCACTGAGTTCGGGGGGCACCACTGTGTGCCACAGCTGCAGCGGCGCTGCCTGCCAGGCGAAGTAGGCGATCACCGCCCATGCGGTCAGCAACAGCAGCAACAGGGTCAGCAGAGCACGGCGAACAAGGCGGCGAGTGTGAGCCAGCATGGTGCAATCCTTGGCGATAGGGGTAGAGCCGCCTCTGGGCGGGCGAGTTTGGCGCAGCATCCAAGGCGCTGCCAACCGGCTTAAAGCCTAATGGAAACAAGGTGATATGTATAGTTGATGGCGTTCGGCCGCGCTGGCTGTGGGCGCCTGATCACGCCGCTTACATCAGGCTGGCCGTTCGAAGGCTGCATCGCGGGCCATCTGGCGGCGTGAACTTGTCCGCGGATGCCCGTTTGGGCGCTGCGACCTTGCAACTATCTGCCCCTGAAAGGGGGCAATTATGCTACTGTAGCGGCGTTTTTTGATGGATAAGCTGGCATTGGCCTTTTTTGAAGATGGAATGGTATGCAGAACTTTGACGTAGTGAATTGGCTGATGCAGCAAACAGCCTCCCCGGCGCAGCCGGAACAGGCGATGGCACAACCGGGCGCGGCCCAGACCCTGTGGCAGGTGACCCATGCTGGCTAACGAATCCATGCGCCTGAACAAATACATCAGCGAGAGCGGTATCTGCTCGCGTCGCGAGGCCGACCGCTTTATCGAGCAGGGCCACGTCTTTATCAACGGCAAGCGTGCCGGGATTGGCGATCAGGTGCAGGTTGGCGATCTGGTCAAGGTGAACGGTCAGGTGATCGAGCCGCGCGAGGCGGACAGTCTGGTGCTGATCGCCCTCAACAAGCCGGTGGGTATCGTCAGTACCACAGAGGCGGGCGAGAAGGACAACATCGTCGATTTCGTCAACCACAGCACCCGGGTCTTCCCCATCGGGCGGCTCGACAAGGATTCGCAGGGGCTGATCTTCCTCACCAACCACGGCGATCTGGTCAACAAGATCCTGCGGGCGGGCAACGATCACGAGAAAGAGTATCTGGTGACCGTCGACAAGCCGGTGACCGACGAGTTTGTGCGCGGCATGGCGGCCGGGGTGCCGATCCTCGGTACTGTGACCAAGAAGTGCAAGGTGAAGAAAGAGGCGCCGTTCGTCTTTCGCATCACCCTGGTGCAGGGGCTGAACCGCCAGATCCGCCGCATGTGCGAGCACTTCGGTTTTGAAGTGACCAAGCTGGAGCGCATCCGCATCATGAACGTCAGCCTCAAGGGGCTGCCGGTGGGCGAGTGGCGCGATCTCACCGACGACGAGCTGATCGATCTGTTCAAGCTGATTGAGGACTCCTCCTCCGAGGTGAAACCGGCCAAAGGCGACAAACCGAAGGCGGCCAAGGCCCCTGCGGCGCAAACCGCCAAGCCGGCCCAAGGCAAGAAGCCGCGCCGCGATGATGATCACGAGATTGGCGGGCGTCCCAATGTGCCGGGCCCGGAAGCCTTCGAGAAGAAGCTGCCGGTGGGCAAGGGTGGCGCTGGCAAGGGCAGTGCAGGCAAAGGGGCTCCCAAGGGAGGCAAACCGGCCGCAGGCAAGCCGCGCACTGCTAACAGCGGACGGCAGAAGAAGGGGCGCTGAGTTGCCCCTCTGAGTGGCATCAGCCGCCAGTCATCTCCAATACGGTTATCCCCAACACTATTATCTCCAACACACCGGCCTCAGGCCGGTGTGTTGCTTTGGGCCGCAGAGTTGGCCGGGAGGGCCGTCGAAAGGGTTGGCTCGCTGGCGATCGGTAACCGCATGACGCGAGGGTAGTGGTGCGGGTCGAGGCGCAGCACCAGCAGGCTCATCAGCAGCAATCCCCCCAGCTGCCACTGCCATGCGGCGGCGAAGTCGCCGAACAGGTGATAGAGGCGGGCGGCGACCCAGGGGCCGGTGGCCGCCAGCATAAAGCCGAAGCCCTGCATCAGGGCGCTCAGGGTGCCGGCGCGGCGCGGGTCGGGCAGGTGATCGAGCGCAATCACCATGATGAGGGAAAAGCTGCCGCCCAGACCGGCACCACACAGCATGCACCAGAGGATCGGGGCACTGGCTGGCGCTAGCCAGAGGCCGCCAAATCCCGCCAGCTGCATGGCGATGGCAAGCCCCATCCACGGCCGCCGATCCAGACTGCGCGCCG
Source organism: Aeromonas sp. Y293-4 (assembly GCF_027705905.1). Taxonomy (NCBI): domain Bacteria; kingdom Pseudomonadati; phylum Pseudomonadota; class Gammaproteobacteria; order Aeromonadales; family Aeromonadaceae; genus Aeromonas; species Aeromonas sp. Y293-4. The sequence continues at coordinate 134,954 of NZ_JAPDCI010000005.1, forward strand.
CCAGTAGCGGCAAGCCAAGGCCGCTGGCGGTCTGCGCCAGTGCCAGCCAGGCGACCAGCTCGCCCGCCTGCGCGGCGCTCCACCCTTGCGCCATATAGGCGGGGGCCAGCCAGGCCACCACTATGCCGTAGCCGCTGTTGATGATGCCAAAGCAGACGATCAGCAACCAGCTGCGGGGCAGGGTGATCAGTCGCTGCTCGCCATGAGGAATGGCGACCGCCGCGGTGCTTGGCAGACGCACTTTCCACCCTAGCCAGACGAGGGCCAGCAGCAGCGGCAGGCTCCAGAGCGCCAGTGCCTGCGACCAGTCGAGGCTCGCCGCCAACCGTGGCGTGAGACTGGCGCCGAGCGCACCACCCCCCATCATGCAGGCAGAGAAGATCCCCATCACTTGCGGCACCTTGCGGGCAAAGTGCTGCTTGATAAGGGCGGGCAGCACCCCCTGCACCAGCGCCGAACCCAGGCCGCAGAGTGCAGCGGTGGTGATCAGCAGGGCGCCGCTCTGGGCATCAAAACGCAGGGCACTGCCCGCCGCGAGCAGCAGCAGGGCCAGCCCCAGCAGGGTGGTGGCACTGGCAAGGCTGCGCAGGCGCGGGGTGAGCAGCACGCCGACCCCGATGAGCCACAGTGGCAACAGGGTGAGCCAGGCCAGGGTATCCATCCCGAGCGACAGGGCGCGGCCAATCTCGCCGCTCAGCGGGCCGATGGCGGTAAGAAAGGGGCGTAGATTCAGGCCGTCAGGATCACCAGCACCAGCAGGGCAAACTGCTGGCGGCGCCCCTCTGCCGGGCGTTCGCTTGTCCCTTTACTCATGATCAGGCGTTGCTTGTGTGGCTTGTTGTAACTGGGAGCCGTAGAGATCCGCCGCCGTCAGGGTCACGGCCAGTTTGACCAGTGGCAGAGGAGGCGGTGTCAGCGGCAACCCCAGCTTTTGATAGGCGGCGGTGCTGTCAAAGCCGAACGGGGCCGCATCGGCGTTATCAAAGGCGTAATAGACGGCGGCGATACCGTTCATAACCAGCGCGCCGAGGCACATGGGGCAGGGGTGGCCGCTGGCATAGACAGTGGCGCCCGCGAGCGGCCCGCTCTGGCTTGCCTTGCGCAGCGCCTCCAGCTCGGCGTGACGGGTCGGGTCCCCATCCAGATGGATGCCGTTGACCGCGCTCGCCACCAGCTGCTCATCGCGTACCAGCAGGGCGGCGAAGGGGCGGCCCCCCTGCCGGTGATTGGCTCTGGCCAATTGCACCGCCTGCTCCAGCCAGCGCTGATGAATCGGGAGGGTGGTTGATGAGGGGAGCGGGCGGGCGTTGGCAGAGGCAACAAGGGGCGCAGACATGATGAAAAACCCTGATTTGACTAAACAAATGCCAGCCTAGCGGCGAAACAAGCCATTTGGAAATTAAATGATAAAATGAGTTTCAGTGGTTTTATAAATGGAGAAACCCATGCTGGATCCCCTGTTACTGCGCAGTTTTGTCGCCATTATCGACACCGGCAGCTTCACCCGGGCCGGTGAACGGGTCCATCTGACCCAATCCACCATCAGCCAGCAGATGCGCAGGCTCGAACAGCAGATCGGCTGCCCGCTGTTGGACCGCTCCGGTCGGCAGGTGGTGGCGACGGCCGAGGGGGAGCAGCTGTTGGGGCTGGCCCGCCGCATTCTGGCGCTGCTGGCACAGGCCGAGGAGCAGGTGAGCGAGGGGAGCATATCGCTCAGCCTCGGGGTGCCGGAGGATTTCGCCGCCGGTGCCATTACCCCGGTGCTGGCCGGCTTTGCCCGCGACTACCCCGAGGTGCGGCTGGAGGTGGAGAGCGGCCTGAGCCACCACATCTGGCAGCGCTTCGTGGCGGGGGAGCTGGATCTGGCGCTGGTCAAGCAGGTGCGCGGACAGGGCTCGCCGCTCGCCAGCTGGAGTGAGCCACTGGTGTGGGTCGATAGCCGCGACTGGCCGGCCAAGGGGCGTGATCCGCTGCCGCTGGTCGCCTTTCCGAGCGAAGGGCTCTATCGCCAGCAGATGACCGAGGCGCTCGATGGTCTGGGGCGGCGCTGGCGTATCGCCTATGTCAGCGCCAGCCTCGCCAGTTTGCAGGGGGCGGTGAGCGCGGGTATCGGGGTGAGTTTGTTGCCCAAGCGGCTGATGCCCGCCGATCAGCTGGCCCTGACCCAGTGGCCCAAGGTGGCATCGGTGGAGCTGGCGCTCCATGCGGCAAAGGATGGGGGTGAACCGCTCAGCCGCTTGAGTTCGGCCCTGATCGCCCTCTGTGACGAGGTGATGGGGCCGCAGTGAGTGGCTATGTGGTGAAAAACTTCTGTGGGGAAAAACTGACGTCGGCAAGATAAGGCGGAAAACGTGCGGGGAGGGATCAGTGATCCTTCCCCTCCGCCAGCTTGCGATCGTAGTCATTTTTTACGATGGCCAGCGCCGCCAGCACCAGCTCGGGGGCCAGCTCATTGGTTTCCAGCAGTTCAATCAGATCCACCGCGAGTTTTACCTCGGGCGGGGCAGTTTCCAGTGACATGGGCAGGGTTCCGGTTGCGGGAAGAGGGGGGATTATACAGGGGCGCCGCCGTTGGCCGAAAGCGCCCGCTCTATCGGGCAGGGCGTCACCAAAATCAGAGGTGCTGACGCATCTCCTTGTCGATCTCCTCGCGCAGGGCGATGAGCTTTTTGGCGTACTGCTGCAACTGCAGATCGCTCTCGCTCAGTGGTTGCCACTGGGGCACCGGGGTCGGTTTGCCCTGCTCATCCATCGCCACGAAGATGATGATGCAGTGGGTGGTTTTGTGGCGCTCGGTCTCGGTGGGATGGCGGCTGTAGACATCCACCGCCAGATGCATGCTGGTGGTGCCGGTGTGGATCACCTGAGCGTGCACCTCCACCAGCTGGCCAATCTGGATGGGGCGCAAAAAGCGGATCCCCCCCACATAGACGGTCACCGCATAGCCGCCGCACCAGCCCGCGGCGCAGGCATAGCCCGCCTGATCGATCCACTTCATCACCATGCCACCATGCACCTTGCCGCCGAAATTGACGTCAGAGGGTTCGGCCAGAAATTGCAGGGTCAGTTCGCGATTGGGCACAGTCACATCCTTATTGCCTGAAGAGTTTCCCTGAGCTTTGCCCCATCGGCCTGCCCGGTCAAGGGTTCATCCCCGATTCAGGGGGGCGGGGTCACTATCTGGCTCTATTCATCCCGATTTCACTTTTTTGACCCGCAGGAGTGACACCATGAAACAGATGCTGGAACAGTTGCTGGGGGCTGGCAAAGGCTGGCTCAACGAAGGCGGAGACAAGCGCAAGGGGCAGATGCAGGGGGCGCTGGCCGGCGGTGCGCTCGGTCTGCTGCTGGGCAACAAGAAGATGCGCAAATATGGCGGCAAGGCCGCTGCCGTGGGCGGCGCCGCGGCCCTTGGCGGACTGGCCTACAAGCTCTATCAGGATTGGCAAGCCCAGCAGGCGGCGCCCGCCCAGCCGACCCATCCCGTCAGCACTCTGGAAGGCAATGCGCTGGATGCCCGCTCGGCTCTCTTGGTGCGCGCCATGGTGGCGGCAGCCCGGGCCGACGGCCATATCGATGGCGCCGAGCGCCAGAAGATTCAGGAGTACCTGACCGAACAGGGCCAGAGCGATGCCGCCCGCTGGATTGATGCCGAGCTGGCCCGCCCCCTCGACCCTCACGCGCTGGCGCGGGAAGTGACCGATATGGAGTTGGCCACCGAGGTCTATCTCGCCTCCCTGCTCGCCATCGAGGTGGATCACTTTATGGAGCGCGGTTATCTCGACGAGCTGGCGCGCGCCCTCAAACTCGATGACAACCTCAAGGGGAGCATCGAGCGGCAGGTAGCCCAGCTTAACGCCCCCGCCTGATACCCTCACCGCCATGGATTGCCGATAACGCCCCGCTCAAGGGGCGTTGTTGTTTCTGCGCTTTGGCGATCACCCCTCTGTTGCCAGCTGCCGGTTTATCAGGCCCGCAAGCTGGTGGAGCGCCTGCTCCAGCTGTTCGCTCCAGGGATGGGAGCTGTTGAGGCGCAGGCAGTGGTTGTGTTGCCCCTGACTGGAGAAGAGGGCGCCGGGGGCGATGGAGAAGCCGCAATCGAGCGCCATGGCGTGGAGGGCGCGGCTGTCGAGGCGGGGCGCAAACTCCAGCCAGAGAAAGTAGCCGCCATCGGGGGAGGAGATCCGCACCTCGCCCGGCAACAGTCGCTGCAGTGCGGCCCGCATCTGCTGCTGGCGCTGGGCCAGGGTGTGGCGCAGGCGGCGAAAGTGGGCATCGACCCCGCCCTGGCGCAGCATTTCGGCCAGCGCCAACTGGCTCGGCACATTGGTGGAGAGGGTGGACATCAGTTGCAGCCGCTGGATCCGCTCGGCATGGGGCCCCGCCACCACCCAGCCGACCCGAAAGCCCGGCGCCAGACACTTGGAGAAGGAGCTGCAGAGCAGGCTGTCACCGCGCTGATCCCAGTGCTTGATGGGTTTGGGGCGCTCACGGCCAAAGTAGACCTCGGCATAGACGTCATCCTCCACCAGCGGCACCTTGTGGGCGTTGAGCAGTGCCATCAGCCCCTGTTTGTGCGCATCCGGCATGGTGTGGCCCAGCGGGTGCTGCACATTGCCCATCAGCCAGCACGCCTTGATGGGCATCTGGCTGAGGGCATCTTCCAATAGCGCCAGATCGATACCTACCCCGGGGATCACCGGGATCTCCACCGCCTTGAGCTTCAGCCGCTCGATGGCCTGCAGGGCGCCATAGAAGGTAGGGGACTCCACCACCACCCAGTCTCCGGGCTCGGTCAGCACCTGCAGGCTGAGGGAGAGCGCCTCCATGGCGCCGGTGGTGATGATGATCTCCTGCGGATTGACCGCCACCCCGTCACTGGCGTAGCGCTGGGCGATGGCGCGGCGCAGCGCCTCGTTGCCGGGGGGCAGGTCGGCCACCGTGCTGAAGGGATCGAGCCTGCGCATGCAGCTGGCCAGCGCCCGCCCGAGCTGGGGATGGGGGAACAGGGTCGGGTCGGCCACCGACATGCCAAGGGGCACCAGTGCCCGCGATTTGCTCGCCTGCAACACCTCGAACACCAGATCGTTGATATCCACCGAGCCGCTGTAGTGGGTCTGGCTCGGGGTGTGGCGCGCCACCTTTGGCGAGGTGGCCTTGACGTAGTAACCGGACTGGGGGCGGGCGAGGATCCGCCCCTGACTCTCCAGCAGCTGATAGGCCTGCAGCACCGTCATCGGGCTCAGGTTGTGGGTCTTGCAGCTCTGGCGGATGGAGGGGATGCGCTCCCCGGGTTGCCAGATACCGTCATCGATCTCGCGGCTTAGGCGTTCGGCCAGTTGTTGGTAAAGAGGCATGATCTGGATCAACTGTTATAGGTGCTATTCACTATAACTGCATCTGTTATAGGTGTCATGACCCGTGGTGTACTTGTCCTGCATGAAACGTGCAAGGCAAATACAACAAAAGAGAGTGACGCATGATCAATCCGGATGACGTGGTCAGCCTGTCGCGCCTGCAATTTGGCGCCACGGCCCTGTTCCACTTCCTGTTTGTCCCCCTCACCCTGGGGCTGTCCTGGATCCTGGTGATCGCCGAGTCGGCCTATGTGATGACCGGCAAGGTGATCTATCAGGACATCACCCGCTTCTGGGGCAAACTGTTTGGCATCAACTTCGTCATGGGGGTCACCACGGGGATCACCATGGAGTTCCAGTTCGGCACCAACTGGGCCTATTACTCCCACTATGTGGGGGACATCTTCGGTACCCCGCTGGCCATCGAGGGGCTGATGGCCTTCTTCCTCGAATCGACCCTGGTGGGGCTCTTCTTCTTCGGCTGGGATAAGCTATCTCGCGGCAAGCACCTGCTGGTGACCATGCTGGTGGCGCTCGGATCCAACCTCTCGGCGCTCTGGATCCTGATCGGCAATGGCTGGATGCAAAACCCGGTGGGGGCCGAGTTCAACCTGCTGACCCAACGGATGGAGCTGGTGGATATCGCCGCCGTGCTGCTCAACCCGGTGGCGCAGGTGAAGTTCGTTCACACCGTTGCGGCGGGCTATGTGGCCGCCTCCATGTTCGTGATGGGGGTGAGCAGCTGGTATCTGCTGCGCAAGACCGAGGTGCAGTTTGCCCTGCGATCCTTCGCCATCGCCTCCGGCTTCGGGCTGGCCGCCATCCTCTCAGTCATCGTGCTCGGGGATGAGTCTGGCTATCGCACCGGCGAGGTACAGAAGGTCAAGCTCGCCGCCATCGAGGCGGAGTGGCATACCGAGCCGGCGCCTGCGTCATTCACCCTGTTCGGCTTCCCGGATCAGCAGGGGGAGACCACCCACGCCGCCATCAAGATCCCGTATCTGATGGGGATCATCGCCACTCGCTCCCTCGATGAGGCGGTGACCGGCATCAAGGATCTCAAGGTGCAGCACGAGGCGCGCATTCGCAGCGGCATGGTGGCGTCCGGTGCCCTCGAACAGATCCGCGCCGGCAACGACTCGGCCGAAAACCGGGCGCTATTTGCCAAGCACGGCAAGGATCTCGGCTACGGTCTGCTGCTCACCCCCTATGCCAGCAATATCGCCAAGGCGGGGGAGGCGGAGATTGCCAAGGCGGTGGAGGACTCCATCCCGCAGGTGGCGCCGCTCTTCTTCGGTTTCCGTCTGATGGTGGGGCTCGGCGTCGCGATGCTGGGGCTGATGGTGGTGAGTTTTGTCCAGCTCTGCCGCAACCGGCTGCAAGACTCACCGCGCCTGCTCAAGACCCTGCTCTGGAGCATTCCGCTGCCCTGGATTGCCATCGAGGCGGGCTGGCTGGTGGCCGAACTCGGCCGTCAACCCTGGACCATCAGCGATGTGCTGCCGGTCTCGGCCTCGGTCTCTTTGCTTCAGCCGGGCCAACTCTGGTTCAGCCTCATCGCTATCTGTTCCATCTACACCCTGCTGCTGGTGGTGGAGCTGTTCCTGTTGCGCCATGTGATCCGCAAGGGGCCCGCCATTCTCCATACCGGCCGCTACAGCGGTGAACAACCCGAACTTGCGAGGATCGCCTGATGGATTACGCAACCCTGAAACTCATCTGGTGGGCGCTGGTGCTCTTCATGATGGTCGGTTTTATCGTGATGGATGGTTTCGATCTCGGCATCGCCATGCTGCTGCCGGTGGTGTCGAAAGATGACGACGACCGCCGTCTGGTGATCAACAGCGTGGGGCCGGTGTGGGAGGGCAATCAGGTGTGGCTGATTGCCGGTGCCGGTGCCCTGTTCGCCGCCTGGCCGCTGGCCTATGCCGCAGCTTTCTCGGGGCTTTACATCCCCATGGTGGTGCTGCTGCTCGGGCTATTTTTGCGTCCGGTCGGTTTTGACTATCGCAGCAAGCTGGCCGATCCGGTGTGGCGCCGCTGGTGGGATCGGGCGCTGGTGGCGGGTGGCCTGATACCGGCCCTGATCCTCGGCGCCGCCATCGGTCTGGTGATGGAGGGGCTGCCGTTTCGCTTCGATACGGCGCTGCGCCTGCACTATGGCGCGTTCGACTTCCACTGGGGCTGGCTGCTCTCGGTGCTGGCCACTGCCATCAGCCTGTTGCTGCTGCACGGCGCCGGTTTTCTGCAAGCCAAGGTGATCGGCACCCCTGCGCTGCGGGCACGGGGGATCGCCATCCTGCTGGCCCCGCTGGTGAGCCTCTGCTATCTGCTGGCCGGCTGGCATCTGGTGGATCTGCAAGGGTTTCAGCTGACCGGTGTGGCAGGCCAGCCCTTTGACGGTAACGCCGTGCTGAGTCCGCTGATGAAGGGGGTGATCCCCCACGCCGGAGGCTGGCTGCGCAACTACTTTGACTATCCGCTGCTGTGGCTGGTGCCGATCATCGGGACGCTGGCGCCGCTGGTGAGCGGGATTGCCTCCTGGCTGGAGCGGGGTCGGATTGCGCTGCTGGCCAGCGCCATCGCCTGCGCCGCCATGCTCTGCTCGGTGGCCATCGCCCTGTTCCCCTTCGTGCTGCCCTCATCCCTCGATGCGGTCAGCAGCCTGACCCTGTGGGACAGCACCTCCAGCTACAAGACCCTGGCCATCATGTTCGGCCTCGTACTGGTGCTGATGCCGATCAACCTGGGCTACACCGGCTGGGTCTATCGGGTGGTGCGCGGCAAGCTCGACCGTGCCCGCATCAAGCGCGACAGCCATCAACTCTACTGACCTCAAGGGATCTGCTATGTGGTACTTCACCTGGATTTTGGGCCTCGGATTCGCCCTGCTGCTGGGCTTGTGCAACCTGCTCTGGCTGGAAGCGCGCTGGCAGGCGGACGAACGGGACGGTAACTGACGGCGGGGGGCTCGCGCCCCGCCATGGCCGGTGGCTGGCGTTCACTCGTCGCCATCGGCCCCTCTCTCCCCCTCTTTAAACGACACAAACGACACACTTTCAACCGACAACCAACCGACAGGTAATTGTGATGAAACAGAGATTGAAAGCGGTGGCGCTGGCCATCGGGTGCGCGCTCACCGTCGCCCCGGCCTGTGCCGAACCGGTACAACTGACGCCACTGGATAAAACCTTCACCCTGCAGGTGCTCGGCAGTGGTGGCCCCATCTCCGACGACCTGCGTGCCTCCTCCAGCGAGGTGATCTGGTGGAAGGGGAAATCCCGCATCCTGATCGATGCCGGTGGCGGCGTCTACCTGCGCTTCGGCCAGGCGGGGGCCAAGCTCGAAGAGGTCGATTTTATCGGCATCACCCACTTCCACACCGACCATGTGACCGACCTGCCCGCCCTGCTCAAGGGGGCCTATTTCTTCGAGCGCAGCGATCCGCTGGATCTGGCGGGGCCAGAGGCCGGTTCGGCCTTCCCCAGCATGAGCGGCTACTTCGATGCCCTCTTCAACAAGGACAAGGGCGCTTATGCCTACCTGAGCGGCTTCAAGGATGGCACCGATGGCCTCTTCCCCATCACCTTGCACGATGTGCCCTACCAGAGCCCGCAGCCTCACACCGTCTATCAGCAGGATGGGCTGACCATCACCGCCCTCGGCATCCCTCACGGTGACGTGCCCTGTCTGGCCTATCGCATCGAGAGCGCCGAGGGGACCATCGTTATCTCTGCAGATCAGAACGGCAGCAACCCGGCCTTTGTGCCGTTTGCCAAGGGGGCCGACATTCTGGTGATGCCGCTCGCCATCCACGAAGGGGCCGACCCTGTCTCCGCTTCGCTTCACGCCAAGCCATCTGTGGTGGCCAAGATTGCCGCCGAGGTGAACCCCAAGCTGCTGGTGCTCAACCACTGGATGGGGGTTGGCCTCAATCACAAGAAAGAGGCGATGGCCATCGTCAAACAGCAGTTCCACGGCCAGATCGTGGCTGCCCGTGATCTCTCCAGCTACCCCGTTTTATCCGTCAAGGAGTCCGCTCATGAGTAACTCAAGCAGCAACAAAACCACCGGCAAACTGACCCTCTCCATCGCCATGACCAGCCTGATTGCCCTGACTCCGGGGCTGGCGCTGGCGGCCACCCCGAGCGATGCGCCGGTGAAAGCCGCCCCCAGCGAACAGCACGGCGGCAAGTGTGCGGCGGGCAAGTGCGGCACCGAGAAGCGCTTTGAAAAGCAGGCCCTCGACAGTGATCCGCAGGGGCGGCTGGTACGCGCCCGCGATGGCAAGTGTGGCGTGGCGGGCGAGGGGATTGATGGCAATACATCCAGCCAGGGCAGCAAGATGACGGAGGGGGTATGCGGCCAATAAGCTCCCGCAGTCGGGGGATCGGGCTGCGTCAGGAGCATCTGGATGCGCTCTGCTCCGGCCCCGTCCGCCCCGGCATCGACTTTCTCGAGCTGGCGCCGGAGAACTGGATGGCCATCGGCGGCGCCAAGCGGGCGCAGCTGCATCAGCTGGCCGAGCGTTACCCGCTGGTGGCCCACGGGCTCAGCCTCTCCCTCGGCGATTGTCAGCCCCTTAATCGCCCCCTGCTCAGCCAGATCCGCACCTTTCTGGATGAGTTCGGCATCGGGATCTACAGCGAACATTTGAGCTTTTCCCGCGACCAGCAGGGCTATCTCTATGAGCTCTTACCGGTGCCGCGGCAGTGGGAGAACATCCCCTATCTGGCCGAGCGGATCGCGCAGGTGCAGGAGGCGCTGGCCCGCCCGCTGGTGCTGGAAAATATCTCCTACTACCACGGCTATGACCACGAGATGCCGGAGGAGGATTTTCTCGCCGAGCTGGTGGCGCGCAGCGGCTGCGAGCTGCTGCTCGATATCAACAACGTTTTTGTGAACAGCCGCAACCACGGTTACTGCCCCAAGCGGATGATCGCCGGGCTGCCGGGCAATGCGATCCGCTATTTCCATATCGCCGGTCATCTGGAAGAGGCGGACGGCACTTTATTGGATACCCATGGCAAACCGGTGTGCGAGGAGGTGGTGGCGCTGGCCCGTTATACGGTGCAGACCCACGGCCTGCGCCCCCTGCTGCTGGAGCGGGATCACCATCTGCCACCGCTGGCAGAGCTGGAGGCCGAGCTGGCGCGGGTGCACGGCGCCTGTTGCGAGGCGATTGACAGTCAGGTGCGGGAGGTGCGCTATGGATAGACGGTTATCACTGATCACTGCGCCCAAAACGGCGCCGCAGCGAATGCAGCAGCAGACCGCCTGGCTGGCGAGCCGGGTGCGGCTGCCGCAGGATGGCATCGCCAGCCACTATGCCCGCAGCGTGCGCGCCAATGTGGAGTCGGTGCTGGAGAGCGCCTTTCCGCTCACCCACGCTCACTGGGCGCCGGTGGACAGGTGGCAACTGGTGGAGGGCTTTGTCATCGCGCACGGCGCCGAGGCCCCCGAGTTTCACCATATCGCCACCGAGTTTGTCCGCTATGTGCAGCATCGCCACGGCGAGGGCTCTCTCAACTGGCCCAGGCAGCGGCTGGCGCTGCTGGAGTACGAGTGGGCCTGCCTCTGTGTCGAGATTGATGAAGGGGTAGTGCCGCAAGTTATATCGGGGGAGGAGGTGACGGCGGAGAGTCCGCTTGTGCTCAACCCTACCCTGCAACTGCTTGAACTCCCCTTTGCCATTCGTCGCAGCGGCGTGGTGCCGACCCGGCAGGGCAACCACTTTTATGGCCTGTTTCGCAGTCCGGATCATCAGGTAGTGACCCAGCGGTTGCGCGAATGGGACGTGGCGCTGATCCAGCTGCTGCAACAGCAGCCGGGGATCACCCAAGCCGCGTTCCTGCAACAGGTGCAACAGGTTCGCCGCGACTTTGATCTGATCGAGTGGGCACGCCATTTTTACCGGCTGGGTCTGCTGACCCTGCCCGTTGGCGAGCGCCAGCCCGGCGCCCCCTTGCATCCATTTAGCAAACACCAAGGAGAATTCCCATGAACAACACCCTGATCCAGTGGTACGAGCGGGCGGTGGCCCAGTGCAAGCGGCTCGATTTTCTGGCCCTGCTGGCCATTCGCCTCTATCTCATTCCGGTCATCTATGTGGGGGCCCACTCCAAGGTGATGGGCTTTGCCGGCACCGTCGCCTGGTTTGGTGCCCCGGTCTCGGAAGGGGGGCTCAACCTGCCGTTCCCGACCCTGCTCGCCTTTCTGGCGGCGGGCACCGAGGTGCTGGGCTGCATCTGCATTGCCCTTGGCCTTTTTACCCGCATCATGGCCATTCCCACCATCTTCCTGATGAGCGTGGCGAGTGCCATGGTGCACTGGAAGCACGGCTGGGACGCCATCGCTACCGGCAGTATGGAGGCTACCTTGCGCCTCAACGGCTTTATCGAGTGGCTGGCCGCCAACTTCCCCGGTCGCTACAACTACATCACTGAGCTGGGTGATCCCGTGATGCTCAACAACGGGATGGAGTTTGCCGCCACCTACTTTGTGATGCTGCTGGTGCTGCTGGTTTACGGCGGGGGCCGTTACGTCAGCCTCGACTACTGGCTCAAGCGTGCCGTGACCGGCAAAGCAGGCGTGTAACAGGCGGCATAAGGCTTGCCCACGGATAACAAAAATCATAACGACAGAGCGTGAAAAACAGCGAGCGGCCGGGGGCCGCTCGCTGTTTTTGTGCTGTGTGGGGGGGAGTGTCAGCTGCGTCAGCCGTTACTGGTAGCGGCCAACCGCGATGGGGGACTCCTGCTCAATCTGGCCAAGGCGCTCGGCCCACTGGGCGAGCCAGGCTTCCCGCTCTTCTTGCGAGACCCGCACCGGGGCATAGCAGATATGGGGGCGCAGCACGTCAAAGCCGACAAATTGCAGGATCCCGCGCTGGATGGGGCGCAGCACCCCGTCGATATCGCCGTTGAAGCCGCCGGGCAGATAGGTCTCGGCAGGGCCGCCGGTGGTCAGGCTCAGCAACGCCCGCTTGCCGCGAAACTTGCCGCTCTCGTAGATATGGCCCTGACCATAAACCCGCCCCATGGCAAAGACCCGATCCACCCACCCCTTGAGAATGGCGGGCAGGCCAAACCACCAGAGCGGGAACTGGAAGATCAGCAGGTCGGCCGCCTCCAGCTTTTGCATCTCCTGCTCCAGCTGCGGGGCAAAGCTGCCCTGCTCGGTGGCAGCCAGCTCTTCAAGCTGCAGCTTGAGAAAATCGGGATCGCTGGCGGCGGTGAAGTTGCGCCGATCCGAGACGGGATCAAAGCCCATGGCATAGAGATCGCTGGTCATCACTGTGTGGCCCGACTGCTCCAGCGCCCTGATGGCGTGGCAGAAGAGGGCACCGTTGAAACTTTTGGGTTCGGGATGGGCATAGACGATAAGCACCTTCATAACAGACTCCGTGGCAAATGATGCGAGGGTGACAGGCTTGGTTGCTGAAACAGTTGCTGAAATGGTTGCCGGGTTAACGCTGTGTCACAGCATAGAAGCCTGCCGCGCCGATTGCAGCAGGCGCCACGCTCTTGCGTGACGCCTGCTGGCGCAGCTTATGCCTGACAGGCGGCGAGCCGGACGGCTTCGCGGCGCTCACTGACATGGGTCAGCCCGTAGGCCAGTAGCACGATAAGGGCGCCGATCCAGGGGGTGTGCATCAGGCCGAGGTGTTCCACCACCAGGCCACCGACGACGGAACCGAGCGCAATGCCGACGTTGAAGGCGGCGATATTGAGGCCCGATGCCACATCCACTGCCTTGGGGGTGTGCAGTTCGGCCTGCTTCACCACCAGTACTTGCAGACCCGGCACGTTGCCGAAGGCAAAGGCGCCCCACACCAGCACGGTGAGCACCGCCAGCACCGGATGGGGGGCGGTGAAGGTGAGGGCCAGCAGCACCAGCGCCAGACCGGCAAACAGCAGCTTCAGCGCCGGCAATGGGCCCATCTTGTCGGCCAGCTTGCCGCCCCAGATATTGCCGACGGCAACCGATACCCCGTACACCAGCAGGATCAGGCTCACCGCACCGGCGCTAAAGCCGCTCACCTGCTGCAGGATGGGGGCGAGGAAGGTAAACGCCGTGAAGGCGCCGCCATAACCGAGGGCGGTTTTGGCGTAGACCAGCAGCAGCGGCTTCTTGGTCAGTACCGAGAGTTGCTCGCGGATGGTCGAGGCCGCCCCCTTGGGCAGGTTGTTCGGGATCAGCAGCAGGCTACCCACCATGGCGACGAGGCCGAGCAGGCTTACCACCAGAAAGGTTTCACGCCAGCCAAAGACCTGACCAATCCAGGTGCCGAGCGGTACGCCGGTCACCAGCGCCACGGTAAGGCCGCTGAACATGATGGCGATGGCACTCGCCGCCTTCTCTTTGGCCACAAGACCCGTGGCGATGGTGCTGCCTACCGAAAAGAAGACCCCGTGGGCCAATCCGGTCAGGATGCGGGCCACAATCAGACTCTCGTAACCGGGGGCCTGCCAGGCCAGCAGGTTGCCGGCGGTAAAGAGTGCCATCAGCCCCACCAGCAGCCACTTGCGCGGCACCTTGCCGGTGAGCGCCGTGAGCACGGGGGCGCCGATGGCCACGCCAAGGGCATAGAGGCTGACCAGCAGGCCCGCCGAGGGGAGCGAGACATTGAGCTGCTCGGCGATGGTGGGGATAAGCCCCACAATCACAAATTCGGTGGTGCCGATCGCAAAGGCACTTAAGGTAAGGGCAAATAACGCCAGTGGCATAACAACTCCTTGGTTAGGGACTCCCGATGGGAGAATGGCGCCAGTATGCCGATGGGTTTTGTTGGCAAAAATGACGGTGACATCAAATTACTTTTGCCAAATCAGCAGCAATGGCGATGGGGAGGAGGGGGTTGTGTTGCACGCTGTGCGAGCGTAACGCAGTGATCTGCTTCGCAGAACGGGATTAACGCTGCTCCTTTTCTGAGCTTGCTTAAGCTCCAGTACAAGCTGGCCGCCATAGGATTTTCCCTGTGAAACCCTCGTGTGTTGAACCCATGTGCGCCGCCGGTGTTGTGATGGCCGTGCGCTTTCATCTACAGGCAATAGACAGGCAATATCCAGCTGACAGGTAACATGATGACATTGAACCGACTCTCCTCTCTTTTGCTGCTGTGCGGCGCCTTTGCGGTACAGGCCGGCCAGAGCGATCCCCTCTCAGCCTGGAATGACACGGCGGCCAAGCAGGCGATCACCCGCTGGGTAACCAATGCCACCGATCAGCAGCAGGCCACGTTTATTCCGCCAGAGAAGCGCCATGTGGTGTTTGACAATGACGGCACCCTCTGGCCTGAAGCGCCCATGACCTATCAGCTGCAGTTTGCGATGGACGAGATCAAGCGCCTAGCACCGGAACACCCGGAGTGGAAGGCCGACCCCATCGTCGCGGCAGTGCTGAACAATGACCTCAAGGCAGTGGCCAAATCGGGGGAGAAGGGGCTAGCCAAGCTGGTGGGACTGACCCACAGCGGCATGACTACCACCGAGTTTGCCGAGCGGGTCACTCGCTGGGTCAACAGCAGCAAGGATCCCCGTTTTGGCTGCCACTACGATCAGCTCGGGTATCTGCCGATGAAGCAGCTGCTGGGGTATCTGCGGGATAATGGCTTCCAGACCTGGATTGTCTCCGGCGGCGGCGTCGATTTTATGCGGGTGATGTCCGAGCAGATGTATGGCATCCCGCCCCAGCAGGTGATTGGCTCCTTTACCCTTGGCGAGTTTGCCCTGACCGGGGAGGGCAGCGAGATCCGCAAGACCATGAACGGCGCCTATTTCGATGACAGCAAGGCGAAACCGGCCGCCATTCACCTCTTTATGGGGCAGCGTCCGGTCGGCGCCTTTGGTAACAGCGATGGCGACGTGCCCATGCTGCAATACACCTCGACCAATCCGGATTACCACACTTTCGGCCTGCTGGTGCACCACACCGATGCCAAGCGCGAATACGCCTACGACAGCCATCCGCCAGCCAGCGGCAAGCTGATCGACGGGCTGGCACAGGCAAAAGCACGGGGCTGGGTGGTGGTCGATATGAAATCAGACTGGAATCAGGTGTTCGATCCCGCCCTTTGCCAGAACGCGCCCTGATTGCGGGGCTGCATCTGGCATCAATATGGCGGCTGGACGTTCAGCAAGCGCTGCAAAGCGTGAGGCAAGAAAAGAGACAGGGAGAGCATGATGCTCTCCCTGTTTTATCTGGCTTGCTGGCAGAGCCAGCCTTTTTTCGCGTTAGTCTCACGCCTTTCGTGTCAGTCCCATGCGGGGGCAAAGTCGGGATTGGCGCAGCGCTCGCCCCGATCCAGCGTGGCGATGGCGGCCATCTCCTCGCTGCTCAAGGTGATATCGAGAGTGGCCAGATTGGCGGCCTGATTCTCCCGCTTGGTTGAGCTCGGGATCACTGTCATCTCCTGCGCCAGCAGCCAGGCCAGCGACACCTGCGCCGCCGATACCCCGTGGCGCTTGCCAATCTCCATCAGCAGCGGCTCGCTCAGCACCTTGCCATAGGCGAGCGGCATATAGGCGGTGACGGCGATACCGTGAGCTTTGCAGAACTCCACCACCTTGCGGTTTTGCAGCAGCGGATGAACCTCGATCTGCTGGTGAGCGATGGCCCCCGGCCCCAAAATCTCGATAGCTTGTTTGAGCTGGGCCACGGTGAAGTTGGAGACCCCGATCTCCCGGGTCAGGCCTTGTGTTTTGGCCTCAGCCAACTGCTCCAGATAGACTGCCATCGGCACCTCATCCTTGGGGGAGGGCCAGTGGATCAGCGCTAGATCCAGATAGTCGGTGCCCAGTTTTTCCAGGCTTACCTCCAGGCTCGGGATCAGCTTGCCCGGGCCAAACTCGCTGGTCCACACCTTGGTGGTCAGGTAGATCTCGTGACGGGCAACAGTGCTGCGGGTCAGCACGGCACCGACCTCGGCTTCATTGTCATAGATCTGGGCGGTATCGATATGGCGATAGCCCAGCTCCAGACCGTTGGTCAGGGTGGCAAGCAGCGGCTCGCCCTTCAGGCGGAAGGTGCCCAGACCCATGGGTGGCATATTGATCATCTCGTTCCTCTCGTTCCTCTCGTTCCTCAATGGGGTGGTGGTTGGCCCTTTATGGGCTGAACAGAAATAGGCTCTAGGGCCAGTCAGGCGCCCAGCGGCTGATAGCGGCGAATGGTGCTGCTGGCAAACCAGGGCTCGGCCTTGGCGACAAATTCCGTAAAGTGGGGCTGACCCTGATGGGCGGTGAGGGCGGCTTCGCTCTCCCATACCTCGTAGAGCATCCAGCTGTTTGGATTGTCCAAGTCCTGATGCAGCTGATAGCGCTGGCAGCCCGCCTCTTGCAAGGTGGCCGCAATCAGCGGCTCAAGGGCGGCGCGAAACTGGGCGGCGAATTCGGGTTTGGCTTCAAGCTGGGCAATCACAATCACGGGTGATGACATCTGAACCTCCTTGGCAAAAACGAAGGGTCAGTATGCCTGCCGTGACTTGCTGAAAACAGGGCGCTGGTTGCAAAACAGTATTGAGGGGAGAGCAGCAATGGGGATAACTATGCAGATTATTCCAGCACTGTTCACGCTTGAGCTTATATTAATTATTATGAAGTGGTGTTATACAGGTTAACACCACTTCACTTCAATTAAACTAATGGAACGCCATCAAATTTCACACCTTTCCTGACTCCATTTAAGCCAGAGAGTTTTACGCGTAGTGAGGTTAACTTCTGGGAGTTTTCATTAGTCAGTTTAAATGCAATCATTACGGTTGTTTTTACACCTTTTGGCAAAGCGAAGGTTTTATATGTTGATACATTTGATGAGCCTATAACTAATGAGTCAAGCTCCATCTCATTGCTTACGTCATCAAAGGCGCGAGTATCACCAGAAAAAGAAACATCCCGATCTGCATTATTATTTAGAAGATCTAATTTGCACGCAATTTTTCCCATTACCTTCTGACATCCACGCAGTTGGATCGAGATGTTCTCGATGGTTTCTATACGTTTTCCAAGAATAGTTGCACTGTCATTGTAGGCGTAAACAGCTTCTTGCTCCGAACTTCCAAATAATGGGTCTTGGTATTTTGTCCCCACCCAGAAAAAGCTAAATGCTGTAACGAAATATATAATAACAACTGATAGGTGACGAATAACCGAGGGGAGTTTTTGAAGAAAAAAATAAACAACGACCCAACATATGGCAACTAAAGAAGAAGTAAATAAAAGGACATTTTTCCAGTTGATTGCTTCCATTCCCAAAACTGATGGGTCTGGCACAACGTATGTAAATACTGCCCAGCCGGCCCCAAGAAGTGAGGTTAAGAAACCAAAAGACCATCCAAGTATACTTTTATTTTCCATGCAACCCCCGATCAAAATAAATAAAAGGTAAGTGAATTATAATCATGCCCCCACTTCATTTCTTAATAAAAACCATTATTTACATTAGGATGAAGATGCATGATTTACTGAAAATCCAATAAGTTTTGATTAATTAAATTAATTTTTTTCAAAGAGCAAAAAATTATGGTTTTTCCAAAAAACCATGGATGTGAATTTTATTCCATTTGAGGCCCTCCTTGCAATGGTCAGATCAAGAAATTAAGTTAGCAGATGCTTATTTATCCCTCCTCATTTACTAACAGAAGGACGCTCTGAGTGATGAGAGTTCTTCATATCTTGCTGTAGGCACTCAACTGTTTGCTCATCTAGTGAATTGTTCGGTTATCTGTGGCAGTGAACGTTGTCCAAGCTATGACCAATCATTACAAGGCTGCCATGATGGCCGGATGAAGCTTTTTTGCGATCACCATGCCAAGGAAAATGGAGGCAAATAGAGGGAGAGGATCCCAGCTTCGTCGATAGCTGCGCCAGTTGCCATTGTGGTGGCGGAAAAGCCTGTAGGCGAGAACCAAGAGGCCAATGGCGGTTTGGATGAGGCAGTTAATTGAAAAGCTGATAAAAAATTTAACGAAATCTGGCAAGGTGAGAGTCCGAGTCTGTGAAAGTGTGCTCTTCAGAGCCTGTATTGCACCCAGTTTCAATCGGCAGCAGGAGCTTTAACCTTCTTCTCTGTGCCTTCACTGATGTGCTGGTGCTCCAACTGCTCCCATGGGGTCAATCCAAGCTGCCGGCGCTTGAGCCAGAGTCCAATTAAGGTGAAAAGACCAAATACGCCAGCGAACATGGCTGTGTTGAACAGGGCTGATAAAAGATCCCTTCCCTCTGGATGCCAGACGAATGTCCACATAATCAGACCCCATAACGGCGCAATAGAGAGGCCGGAACAGAGGAAATTGGTAAGCCAGCCCGCGTAATAAGGCGGCTTGACGGGGACGCCGAGTTTACGCAGCAATTTGAACAGCCACGGATTGTAGTGAAATTCCTTGAGGCCACTGTCAGCCAGTAGTTGATGGGCAATAGCCAGCCGTTCTTCAAACTCCATTAATGTATCTCCTTGATAACATGGCTTCATACGATTCCTTTTTATAGCATTCTACTGATTAAACAGGATGAGAGATAGTGATTCTCTCTGGTTATTTCTCTTCGAAAAACAAGATCGTCTCTCTGAGCACGCTTGCTAATCCACAGCGGCTGCGCCTATAAAGGCCCATTACTCTTGTCCGGATAACAGCAATGAAGACCCATTCTGATGAACTGACCCTGTTTGTGGCGGTGGTGGAGGCGGGCAGTTTTCGCCAGGCGGCGGAGAACCTCGGCATGGACAACTCGGTGGTGAGTCGCGGCATCAAGCGGCTGGAGGAGAAGCTCTCAACCGTTTTGCTCAATCGCACCACCCGCCGGGTCAGCCTGACCGAGGAGGGGAGCTGGTTCTATCAGCGGGCGGTGAAGATCCTGACCGAGATGAGCGAGGCGGAGGGGCATCTGCTGATGCGCCGGGAACAACCCGAAGGGGTGTTAAGAGTCGATGCCGCCACCCCCTTTATCCTGCACCGGCTGGTGCCGCTCATCGGCGAGTTTCGCCGCCGCTACCCCGCTATCGAGCTACAGCTGCACAGCTCGGAGGGTTTTATCAATCTGATGGAGCGGCGGGTGGACATGGCCATCCGCATCGGCGAGCTGACCGACTCCTCCCTGCGCGCGCTGCCCCTTGGCCGTTCGCGGCTGCGGCTGCTGGCCTCTCCCGCTTATTTGAGCGAGCGCGGCACCCCACGCCAACCGGCGGATCTGCTGAGCGGTCACGAGCTGCTCGGCTTTTTGCATCCCGATCACCTCAACCACTGGCCGCTGCTCAGTGCCGAGCAGGGGGATCGCTTTGCCATCACCCCCAGCCTGCGAGCCAGCAGCGGCGAAACCTTGCGTCAGCTGGCGTTGGCGGGGCAGGGGATCGTCTGTCTGTCAGATTTCATGACCGGGCCGGATCGGGAGAGCGGCGCGCTGGTGGAGGTGCTGGCCCGCAGCAACAGTGGCGCCTCGCGCCCCATCAATGCGGTCTTCTACTCCGATGCCCAGCGGGATATCCGGCTGCGGGTCTGGCTCGATTTTCTCAAAGAGCAGCTGGGCAGCCATACCCTGTAGTTCAGGTTGGTTTGTGCGGTTTGTTTGAACGGTTCGTCGCTGCGGTTTGCTTAACGAAAAACAAGCCGCGCCTTCGTTACGGCCAATCAGCATGAGCCAGGCGGCAGATAAACAGACGGCCGACTTGAGGGTCGGCCGCCGGTTCGGGAAGGTGTGTGAGCTGAAGCGCAGTTAGCGGGGCAATTTGCCCCATACCCGGCTGAGCAGGGCGCCGCCGATCACCGGTGGAATGGCCAGCAGTAGGGTCCACTGCCAGGAGAGGCCGCCGACGGTGGCGGCCAGTACGATGCAGGTGAGCACCACCAGTTGGGCCACCATCATCAGGAAGGTGCCTTCGCGGGGGGTCAGGGTCTCTTTTTGAGTGGCGACGTGGGCTACGGGCGCTTGATTGGTGGTCGGTTTCATGGCGATATCCCTCTGTTGAGTCTGATATCACTAAGCAATGGCCATTCCACATTTTTTCATGTTAATTATCAATTGCTTGCAAGTCTTGTCGTCATTCCCGTTTCGAGAGCGCAGGCAAAATGATTTGCAAAATGAAAACGCCACCCTGCGGTGGCGTCTTGGTTATTGAGAGGGAGAGGGGGAAGCGCCGGGCCTAGCCAATCCGGTATTGGCGGATCTGCTCGTCGATGGCCTTGGCCAGTTCGAACAGTTCGCGGCTGGCGGCATTGCTCTCCTGCGCGTGTTCCCGCTGGTGTTCGGCCACCATGGCCAGCTCGTCGAGCGCCGTTCTGGCTTGCCCCATCTGTTGATTCTGCGCCTGCGCCAGCGCACTGATCTCGTTGATCTCGAGGGCGGTCTGGTTGATCTGGCTGGTGGCATCAACCAGCACCTCTCTGGCCTGATTCATCCGGTTGTATCCCTCTTCGCTCAGGTTGCGGGAGTCTGCCATCGAGCTGCTGGCCTGCCGCGTTCCCTCCTGCAGGCGCAAGATAAGATCCTGCACATCCTTGGTGGCGGTCTGGGTACGCACCGCCAGTTGG
Source organism: Aeromonas sp. Y293-4 (assembly GCF_027705905.1). Classification (NCBI taxonomy): domain Bacteria; kingdom Pseudomonadati; phylum Pseudomonadota; class Gammaproteobacteria; order Aeromonadales; family Aeromonadaceae; genus Aeromonas; species Aeromonas sp. Y293-4. The sequence continues at coordinate 155,831 of NZ_JAPDCI010000005.1, forward strand.
CGTACCTCGTCGGCCACCACCGCAAAGCCCCGTCCCATATCCCCCGCCCGGGCCGCTTCGATGGCCGCATTGAGGGCCAGCAGGTTGGTCTGGTTCGAGACATCGCGGATGAGGTTCATGATCTGGGTGATGTTGTTGCTGTCTTTCACCACCTCATCGAGCAGGGCCGAGGAGCTGCCGATGCTGCTGCGCAAGCTGTCGAGTTGCGCGGCGCTCTGGGTCACATCCTGCTCGATGCTGAGCATATGGTTGGCGATGCGTTGGGTCACGTCGTTGACCCCTTCCGAGCGGCTGGCGATCTGCTCGGCGTTGTCACCGATGGTGGTGACCACAGTGGTCAGCTCCTGAATGCTCTGGGCCTGCTGGCACGCTTCTCCTGCCAGTGCCTGGGCCTGCTGCATGGATTGGGACGACTGGGCGGAGAGGGCGCTGCCTGACTGCTGGAAGCGGGAGAAGCTCTGGTTCAGGCTCTGGATCAGCCGATTGAAGCTTTGGGCCATCAGCCCCAGCTCCGACTCGTCAGAGAAGTCGAGGCGGGTTGCCAGATCCCGATCGGCAGTGATGTGATGCATGCCATCGGCAGCCTGACGAATGGGGCGACTGATGGAGTGAGCCAGCCAGGCGGAGGCCAGCATGGCGATCCCGCCGATGGCGAGCGACACCATGATAATGAGCTGGCGGGATTCCTGCAGTCCCTCTTCCAGCTCGGCGCTGTTGATCTCGCCAATCAGCAGCCGGTTGAGGGTGGGGATGTAACGCACCGCGATGAGGTAGGTTTGTCCCTCCAGCGTTAGCGCCTCTACGGCCACCTGTTCCCGGGCATTGGGAATAAGCCGCTTGACGGTATCGAGGAAGGATTGCTGGTGGTGGGCGGCCCCTTCTACCTCCTGCTCGGGGTGGATCTCGATATTGCCCTCCATGTCGGCCAGATAGACCTGACCGCTCTTGCCGATCCGGTAGCCGCTGATGAGCTTGCTCAGGGCACTCATGTCGATGGAGGTGCCAGCCACCGCCAGGGTTTTGCCCTCGTGGGTGACGGCGGTGTTGATATAGAGGGAGGCGCGCTTGTCAAAATCGGAGATGTCGAGGTTCAGCTCATAGGGTTTGCTGCGTTTGAGAAAGCCGAAAAACCACTCATCTTTCGGGTCTGATTCGCTCAGCGATTTCTGGGCGGTGGGGCCGCCGCTGAAGTTGATCAGGGTGCTGCTCTGGCGGGGGGCGATAAAGACGTTGCCGCCGATCCGCCGTTGCAGATCCTGAAAGTAGCGCTCCATGGCGGGCCACTCTTGCTCTGGCATGCCAGCGGTCAGCCAGTCTATGACAAAACGGTTGCTGGCCAGCGCCTGCGCCTCGGTGAGGTGCTGGATAAGCTGGGCGGTCAGCTGGTTGGCAATGCGATCCACGCTGCTTGGCAGCTCGTAGCGTTCGACCCGCTGCTGGGCCTGACTGTGGGATATCTGCTCGAGGATCAAGGTGATGCAGCTGATGGCGATGGCCATCAGTATCGCCACGCCAGCGAGGATCCGGGTGCGGATCCCGAGCCCTGACCAGAGTGAGTGCAGTGTAAAACGGTGTATCGCCCTCTCCATATCGCTCTCCTCATAAATAAGGTCGCATATGCGACCCAGATGATGATTATAGATAGAGAACTCAATTGTGTTGTGGCGGATGGTGACAACAGAGGGCGGCAGAAAAACAGGAGGGAGCAATGGGCGGGGAAGGGGCAGAAACCAGCAAGGGAAAGCAAAAAAGAGAGGCCGACATTGCGGTCGGCCTCTTGGGTGTTTATCTCAACGGAATGTCGGGTGCCCGATCAATCCTCTTCAGCCCAGCGGCGTGAACGCTCAACCGCTTTTTGCCAGCCGCTGTAACGTTTGGCGCGATCGTCTCTGTCCATCTGCGGGATGAACTCGCGGTCCACGCTGAACTTGTCTTCCAGCTCGTCCGAGCTCTTCCAGAAGCCGACTGCCAGACCTGCCAGGAAGGCGGCGCCCATGGCGGTAGTCTCGATGCGGGTCGGACGTACCACAGGGGTGTGCATCATGTCAGCCTGGAACTGCATCAGGAAGTCGTTGGCTACGGCGCCGCCGTCTACTTTCAGCGCTGCCAGCTTGATGCCGGAGTCCTGCTGCATCGCATCCAGCACATCGCGGCTCTGATAGGCGATGGATTCCAGCGCGGCACGGATGATGTGGTTGCGGTTGGCACCACGGGTCAGACCGACCATGGTGCCGCGAGCATACGGATCCCAGTAGGGGGCGCCCAGACCGACGAAGGCCGGCACTAGATAGACACCGTTGGTGTCACCCACCTTGGAGGCGAAGTAGTCGGTATCGCGGGCATCGTGGATGATCTTCAGCTCGTCACGCAACCACTGGATGGTGGCGCCGCCCATGAATACCGCACCTTCCAGCGCGTAGTTCACTTCCCCTTTCGGGCCGATGGCAACGGTAGTCAGCAGGCCGTTGCTGGAGCGAACCGGCTCGGTGCCGGTGTTCATCAGCATGAAGCAGCCGGTGCCGTAGGTGTTCTTGGCCATCCCTTTTTCAAAGCAGAGCTGGCCGAACAGGGCAGACTGCTGGTCACCGGCAATACCGGCGATGGGGATGCGGGAGCCGCCGCCACGGGTGGTGTAGCCGTACACTTCTGAAGAGGGTTTCACTTCCGGCAGCATGGACATGGGGATGCCCAGCTCGTCCAGCATCTTCTCGTCCCACTTCAGCTCGCGGATGTTGTAGAGCATGGTACGGGAGGCGTTGGTCGGGTCAGTGACGTGCACTTCGCCATTGGTCATCTTCCAGACCAGCCAGGTATCGATGGTGCCGAACAGCAGCTCACCGTTCATCGCCTTCTCGCGGGCACCTTCCACGTTGTCGAGGATCCACTTCACCTTGGTACCGGAGAAGTAGGCATCCAGCACCAGACCTGTGTTCTCGCGAACGTACTCTTCCAGACCGCGAGCTTTGAGCTCTTCGCAGATGGCGGCGGTGCGGCGGCACTGCCAGACGATGGCGTTGTAGATGGGCTTGCCGGTGGCCTTTTCCCAGACAACGGTGGTTTCACGCTGGTTGGTGATACCGATGGCGGCGATCTCTTCGCTGCGCAGGCCGGTCTTGGCCAGTACTTCGGTAAAGACGGAGGATTGGGTCGCCCAGATCTCCATCGGGTCGTGCTCTACCCAGCCCGCTTTCGGGTAGTGCTGGGTGAATTCGCGCTGGGAGGTACCGACAATGTTGGCATCCTGATCAAACACGATGGCGCGGGAAGAGGTGGTTCCCTGGTCCAGAGCGACGACATATTTCTTTTCAGCAGACATGATGTTCTCCACGTTTCTATTTTCCACGTTTTTATACGTTGGAGGGGGCCGCTCTTATGCGGCAGCCTCTTCTTTGGCGGTTTGGGTCGCTTGCTCGGTGGTGACGACACGGTTGCCCGGGACGCAGGGAGCCAGCACTTTGACATACAGAGCGGTACCAATCTGGGCGCCAACGATGGGGCCAAGGATCGGAACCCAGAAGTAGGGATTGTCACGACCACCGGTCAGGGCAACATCACCCCAGCCAGCAAAGAACGCGAACAGTTTCGGACCAAAGTCACGGGCCGGGTTCATGGCAAAACCGGTTAACGGGCCAAGGGAGGCACCGATCACCGCGATCAGGATACCGATCAGCAGGGCGGCCGCGAATCCTTTGGGGGCGCCGTTGTTGTTGTCACCCAGCGCCATGATGCCCAGCATCAGGACGGCAGTGATCACCAGCTCGACGGCAAAAGCTTGCATGTTGGTCAGCAGGGCATTGGGGTAGGTGGAGAAGATCCCGGCGGTGCCGAGGCTCTCGACGCTGCCGCGCACCACGTTATGGGTCACTTCCCACTGGGTGAAAAGGTTACCATAAAGGAAGTAGACAAGGGCGGCGAAGCAGAAGGCACCGGCCATCTGGGCGATGATGTAGGGGACCACCTTGCGCTTGTCGAACCCGCAGAAGGTCATCAGCGCCAGGGTTACAGCAGGGTTCAGGTGAGCACCTGAAATACCGCCGGTCACATAGATGGCGATGGCCACACCCAGACCCCAGGTAATGGAGATTTCCCACTGCCCGAAGTTGGCGCCTGCCAGCACCAGTGCCGCCACACATCCGACGCCGAAAAATATCAGCAGGCCGGTTCCGATAAACTCGGCGATGCACTCGCCAAGCAGGGTATTGGGTCTTTGTATGCTCATACTTTTGTTCCTTATATCCACCCGTAGAGGTTTGATGTTCCGTTTTATCTTTTTGTGTCTATCCGTTGCTGCCGAAAACGTTTCCTTGTTGTTTTTGCGTCTTGCGCAAACGTTATGCTCGTTTGCGCTCGTTATCGGTCGTGACAGAAAATAACCCTTCCCAATAATTTCACCATCCCCCCTCCATAGGAAATGTGGACAAGATCCCACTCATTGCTAAGAAAATGTGACGTAAAGCATCTTGATAACAACCAGTTACCACTTAGGGGGTAGCTCGCAACCCTTGCCACATAAGGGCTGGTGCTTGCTGAGTGATTTCTCATTTGGAGCTTTTATTTGTAATAAAACTGCAATATTTGAGCATGCATCACAGATTAAATGAGCGCATATGAGCACAATAGGCTCGCTTACGAATCGGCGGACTCACATGATTCGTTGGAATGGTCAGGGCATCCTCAACCGCCCATAACAACAATAAGGAAGCAGAACATGCTTAGTCTCTTCAGGCCTGCGGCGCACATCGACAGGCTCCCGGCTGACAAGGTCGACCCCTTCTATAAACGCATGCGTTGGCAGGTGTTTTTCGGGATCTTCTTCGGTTACGCCGGCTACTATCTGGTACGGAAAAACTTCAGTCTGGCGATGCCCTATCTGATCGAGCAGGGCTTCTCCCGTGGTGATCTCGGTTTCGCGCTCTCCGGGGTCTCCATCGCTTACGGTTTGTCCAAGTTCCTGATGGGGAACGTCTCTGACCGTTCCAACGCCCGTTACTTCCTCTCCGCCGGTCTGCTGCTCTCGGCTGCCATCATGTTCATGATGGGTACCATGCACTGGGCCACCTCCAGCATTGCCATCATGTTTGTGCTGTTGTTCCTCAACGGTTGGGCACAGGGCATGGGCTGGCCGCCCTGCGGTCGCACAATGGTGCACTGGTGGTCACAGAAAGAGCGCGGCGAAGTGGTTGCGGTCTGGAACGTGGCGCACAACGTGGGTGGCGGCATGATTGGCCCGCTGTTTATCCTCGGGATGGGCTGGTTCAACGACTGGCGCAGCGCCTTCTATGTGCCTGCGGCAGCGGCGGCCGCCATCGCGGTGATCGCCTTCTTCGTGATGCGTGATACCCCGCAATCGGTCGGTCTGCCTCCCATCGAGGAGTACAAGAACGACTATCCGAAGGATTACAACGAAAGCCACGAGCAGGAGTTTTCCGCCAAGGAGATCTTCGTCAAGTACGTGCTGCACAACAAACTGCTGTGGTACATCGCGATCGCCAACGCTTTCGTTTACCTCATTCGTTACGGTGTGCTGGACTGGGCGCCAACCTACCTGAAAGAGGCCAAGCACTTCACCGTCGACAACTCCTCCTGGGCTTACTTCCTCTACGAGTGGGCCGGTATTCCGGGCACCCTGCTGTGTGGCTGGATCTCTGACAAGATGTTCCAGGGCCGCCGTGCACCGGCCGGTATCCTGTTCATGGTGCTGGTGACCCTGGCTGTACTGGTCTACTGGTTCAACCCGGCCGGCAACCCGACCATCGACATGATGGCGCTGGTGGCTATCGGCTTCCTGATCTACGGCCCTGTCATGCTGATCGGCCTCTATGCTCTTGAGCTGGCACCGAAGAAAGCAGCCGGTACAGCGGCAGGTTTCACCGGTCTGTTCGGTTATCTGGGCGGCGCCGTGGCAGCCAACGCCATGCTGGGTTATACCGTTGACCACTTCGGTTGGGATGGCGGCTTCATGGTGCTAACCGTCTCCTGCGTGCTCTCCATCATCCTGCTGGCGATGACCCTCAAGCATGAGAACATTGCCGTTGCGGCCAAGAAAGCGGCTGCCCATAAGGCATAAAACGTGATCCTCAGCTTATTGATCCCAAAGGGGATCAGGTAAACTGCCAAAAGGCCCCGCATCTGCCGGGGCCTTTTTTTGTCTCATCATCGGAGTGCAAGCGTGAAGCAAACCCAACGACATCTGGAGATCCTGGACGTCCTGACGCGGCAGGGATTTGTCTCGACCGACGATCTGGTGACCCACTTTGACGTCAGCCCCCAGACCATTCGCCGGGATCTGAACGATCTCGCCGAACAGAACAAGATCCGGCGCCATCACGGCGGTGCCTCCCTGCATTCGAGTACCGTCAATACCGCCTACAGCGCCCGTAAAGTGATGCAACTCAAGGAGAAAGAGCGCATCGCCCGCGAGGTAGCGGCCAATATTCCCGACGGCTCATCGCTCTTTATCGACATAGGCACCACCACCGAAGCCATTGCCCGCGCCCTGCTCGATCACCGCGAGCTGCGCATCGTCACCAACAACCTCAACGTGGCCAGCATTCTGACGGCCAAGGATGACTTCACCGTCATCATTGCCGGCGGCGAGATCCGCAACCGCGATGGCGGCATCGTGGGGGAGGCGACCCGCGACTTCATCGGTCAGTTTCGCATGGACTATGGCGTCATCGGGATTTCGGGGATCGACAACGACGGCTCCCTGCTCGATTTCGACTATCACGAGGTGAAGATCGCCCAGGCCATCATCGCCCACTCCCGTCAGGTGTTCCTGGCCGCCGACCACACCAAGTTTGGTCGCAATGCCATGGTCAATCTGGGCAATCTCAGCCAGATCCACGCCCTCTTTACCGATCAGGAGCCACCGGAAAAGCTGGCGCGATTGATGGCGCAACACCAGATCGCCTGCCACATCTGCTGACGGCGAAACACGCCAAGGCTGTGCCGGTCGCCCGTCAGGGCGGCCTCCTTTATCTTTCTCTCCCCCAGTCCCGCACTCATCTCACCCCTTTATGGGTATTGCCAAAACCACTATTCAATCAGGTTTTTTTGGCTATTAACCCGCCGGTTTTAGCCCGACGCCATTCGGTCACTTGCCGTATCACTTTTGCCACCTCTGGCGGGCTGTGGCGATCACACTTTCGCCATAAAATGTTCGTTTGTTGTATTTTCATGTTCTAAAATGAGCGAAATCAAACATTGCTGTTATGGCAATCATAAAAATGAAAGTAGGTGAACATGAGCGAACATTATGATCTGGTCGTCGTCGGTGGCGGCATCAACGGGGTCGGCATCGCAGCCGATGCGGCAGGACGGGGTCTGAAGGTTGCCCTGTTTGAGGCGCAAGATCTCGCCTCTGCCACCTCGTCCAACTCCAGCAAGCTGATCCACGGCGGTTTGCGCTATCTCGAACATTACGAATTCCGGCTGGTGAAAGAGGCGTTGGCGGAGCGTGAGGTGCTGCTCGGTATGGCGCCCCACATCGCCCGTCCCATGCGTTTTCGCCTGCCGCACCGCCCGCACCTGCGTCCGGCCTGGATGATCCGCGCCGGTCTGTTCCTCTATGACAATCTGGCCAAGCGCGACAAGCTCAAGGGGAGCTGTGGTGTGCGCTTCCTCCCGCAAGATGGCTTGACCGCAGGGATCAATAAGGGGTTTGAATACTCGGATGCCTGGGTCGACGATGCCCGGCTGGTTGTGCTTAACGCCATGATGGCCCGTGACAAGGGGGCCGATGTGCAGACCCGCACTCGCTGCATCAAGGCGGTGCGCGGATCCAAACACTGGACGCTCACTTTGGAGCGGGAAGGGGGTGAGCAGTTCACCGTCACCTGCCGTGGTCTGGTCAATGCGGCGGGCCCCTGGGTCAAGACCTTCTATGACGAGAGCCTGCACGAGAAATCCCCCCGCGGCATTCGCCTTATTAAAGGCAGCCACATGATAGTGCCGCGCATCCATGAGCGCGAAGAGGCCTATATTCTGCAAAACGAAGACAACCGTATCGTCTTCGTCATCCCTTATCAGCAGGACTACTCCCTTATCGGCACCACGGATGTGGAGCATCACGGCAGCCCGCGGGAAGCGAAGATCAGCGAGGCCGAAATTACCTACCTGTGCAAGGTGGTCAACGCCCACTTCACTCGCCAAATTGCGCCGAAAGATGTGATCTGGACTTACGCCGGGGTGCGCCCGCTCTGTGACGACGAGTCAGATTCACCGCAGGCGGTGACCCGCGACTACACCCTCGAACTGTCTGGCGAGTCTGACGGTGCGCCGCTCTTGTCGGTGTTTGGCGGCAAGCTCACTACTTACCGCAAGCTGGCGCAGGCCGCCTGCAACAAGCTCAAGCCCTGGTTTCGCCAGATGGGGGATGACTGGACGGCGACCAGCCGTCTGCCCGGCGGCGAGTTTGACTGCTCGGTACGCGAGCTGGCCCGCGCTTTTGCACTGGAGTTTGACTGGCTTGATGATCGTAGCGCCCTGCGCATTGCCGAAGCCTATGGCGCCCATGCCCGTCTCTGGCTGAAAGAGGATCGCGGCATTCACTTCGGTGGTGGCCTCTACGAGTCGGAAGTGCGCTATCTCATCGAGCGGGAGTGGGCCTGTTCACTGGATGATATCCTCTGGCGCCGCAGCAAGCTGGGGCTGCGCCTGAACGACTCAGAGCAGCAGATGCTGCAGATCTGGCTCGACCAATACCATCAGGCTCTGCGCAAGGCGAGCTGATGCGTGACGGTGGGCAGTGCGCTGCTGCCCACCGCTTTCCACCGTAAATGTGCAACAAACCTCTGATAGAACAATTACCTACACACAATAATAAAGAGCATCACATATGAAAAAACTCGCCGTTTCCCTCATCGCCTTGAGCCTTGGGGCATCCCTCTCATTACCCGTGTTGGCTGCCGATGAAGGCAAGGTGGTGATCGCCCACCGTGGCGCTTCCGGCTACCTGCCCGAGCATACCCTGGAGTCCAAGGCGCTGGCTTATGGCATGGGGGCCGACTATCTGGAGCAGGATCTGGTGATGACCAAGGATGACCAGCTGGTGGTGATGCACGATCACTTCCTCGATGGTATCACCGATGTGGCGGCTCGCTTCCCCGGCCGTGCCCGTCCGGACGGCCGTTATTATGTGGTGGATTTCACTCTGGACGAGGTGCGCTCCCTGCGTATGACCGAACCGTTCCAGCTGGTGGATGGCAAGCAGGTGTCGGTCTATCCGGCCCGCTTCCCGCTCTGGAAGTCAGACTTCAAGATCCACACCTTCCAGGAGGAGATCGAGATGATCCAGGGGCTCAACAAGAGCACCGGCAAGAACATCGGCATCTACCCGGAGATCAAGGCGCCCTGGCTGTTCCGTCACGAAGGCAAGGATATCTCCAAGGTGGTGCTGAAGGTGCTCAAGGAGTACGGCTACACCGGGAAGGATGACAAGGTCTATCTGCAGTGCTTCGATGCCGATGAACTCAAGCGCATCAACAGCGAGCTGATGCCCGCCATGGGTATGGATCTGAAACTGGTGCAGCTGATGGCCGAGACCGACTGGAACGAGACCATGGTCTACGACGCCAAGGGCAAGGCGACCCCCTACAACTATGACTGGATGTTCAAGCCGGGGGCGATGAAAACCATCGCCAGCTATGCCGAAGGGATTGGCCCGTGGAAGCCGATGATCGTCACCGAGCCGGGCACTTTGGGCAAACCGGTCTTCACCGGCATGGTAAAAGAAGCCCATGCGGCGGGCCTGAAAGTTCACCCCTATACCTTCCGTCAGGATGAGGGGCAGATCCCGGCCTATGCCAAGGACTTCACCGATCTCCTTAACATCTTCCTCTATCAGGCCGATGTGGATGGGGTGTTCAGCGACTTCCCCGACAAGGCGGTGGCCGTCATCAAGGCCCATCAAGAGGCGGCCAAATAGCACTCTGGCGCCATTTGAATGCAAAGCGAGGCCAATTGGCCTCGCTTTTTGTTTCAGGTTCCCGCAACGGGAGTGTGCGCCCTGTCAGAAAATAGCCAGATCACGTCATGGTGTGCCGGATCTGCATCATTTTACGCAGTTTTTACGTAGCAGATCGCTGGCATGAAATCGGCAGAGCGGTTAGTCTAGCGGCGTTGAACCAACCCCATGAGGTACAGATGAAAACCGTATTGCGTTTTAGCCTGCTGGGCGCCTTGTTGCTGGGTGGCCATGCCTTCGCCGCCGAGCCGAAAAAATTTGATATCAGCATGTTCCCAGCCGCTGACGTGAATCAGGAACGTGTGGTGATCCGCCTGCCTGAAGTCGAGAAAGAAGCCGACATGATGGTCGAGCTGCAGGTCGGCAAAAAGATGATGGTTGATTGCAACGTACCGCGTTTTGCAGGCAACCTGGAACAGCACAGCGTCAAAGGCTGGGGCTACAACTACCTGAAACTGGGCAAAGTCTCCGACCCCATCAGCACCCTGATGATGTGCCCGGATAACCAGCAGAAAGAGACCTTCGTCCAGATCTACGGTCAGGGCTTCTTCGTGAACTACAACTCAAAACTGCCGTTCGTGATCTACGTGCCGCAGGAGTATGAAGTGCGCTACCGTCTGTGGCGTGCCGACAACCTGGCCCAACCGGCCATGATTGAGTAAGCATGTTTGAACCAAAGGTTCAGCTGGTTCACCTGATGTGATAAATAAAGCGCCGTATGGCGCTTTATTTTTGCCTGCACAGTCCAGAAAGTGACGTGCAAATTGGCTGCACGTTTACATAAGTTTATTATTTATCAACGTTTTTTGTGTGTTATGCCACAAAATCGGCGTCAGCTATGGGGCAAAGTGACTTCGATAAAAGATATTTATTAACATAGTGAGAAAATTGATTTTGCACTCGGCGATGGCCTGATGATACTTGCCCGCAAAGGTCAAACTAACCAGAAAAAAGAGCACTATGAGCTTCGAATCAGACAAGCGTTTCAACGACTTCAAACATTTTCCCCGTGGCCTGCGTCGCAGTGGCGAATTCACTGTGGCCGAAGCGGACAGTCTGGAAAAGTATGGCACCGCCATGCTGGCACTCTACCAGGGCAACCTTGCACCCCGTGACGATGTCGAGTCCGCCTTCGTCGAGCAGGTCAAATCCGGCGAAGCCGGCGCCAACCCCCATGCCAAGGTGTGGTTCAAGTACCTCAAGGTGATCGGTCCCAAGCGCGTTCATCGCCTCTGCACCGTCGTCGGCGGCGCCAGCGAAGAGAGCAGCGGTGGCGGCAGCTTTGATGTCGGTGGTGGCAGCGGTGGTGGCAGTGACGAGTCCATCGATTAATGGATACCGAGCTGCTTCGGACCTTTATCGAGGTGAGCAAGACCCGGCATTTTGGCCGGGCTGCTGAAAATCTCTACCTGACCCAGTCGGCGGTGAGTTTCCGGATCCGCCAGCTAGAGCAGCAACTGGGTGTCAGTCTGTTTGCCCGTCATCGCAACAATATCCGTCTGACCGCCTCCGGTGAGCGTCTGCTGCCCTACGCAGACGCCATCTTGCACACCCTTGGTCGCGCCAAGCAGGATGTGGCGCTCTCGCCAGGATTCAGCCAGCAGTTGGCTATCGGCGCGCCCGCGGTGTTCTGGGAGCTCGATTTCAACGACTGGCTCAATCACATCTATGCACTGGCGCCCGGTTTGGCGGTGCGGCTGGAAACAGCCTCCCGCGAGCATCTCTGCCGCCAGTTGCTGGAGCGCTCCCTCGATCTGGCCCTGCTCTCCGAGCCCACCAAGATCGACGAGATTGCCCTGCATCCCATCGGTGAGCTGGTGTTCGAGCTGGTGAGCCGGGATCCGGCCGCCAATGCCGACAACCTGATGCAGATGCCGCACATCCACCTCGACTGGGGCACCAGCTTCGAGCCGCAACCCAGCCGGTTGCAGAGCCTGCAAAAGACCCCGGTGCTGCACTCCAGCTCCGCCAGCATGGCGTTGCAGTTCGTGCTGGCCAACGGTGGTGCTGCCTACCTGCCACGGCGGATGGTCAGCCCCTTCCTCGAGAAGGGGGCGCTCCATCTGGTGGAGGGGGGCCAGCCGCTGAGCCGTCCGCTCTATCTCGCCTATCTGGAGAAATCAGATCGCCGGGAGCTGATCGATCAGCTGCTGACCCTGCCACTGGGTTGGCACGATGCCGAGCTGCGCCTCAACGTCGAATAAGCGTCGAGTGTTATCCAAGGAAGAGCCCACCCCACGGTGGGCTCTTCTGTTTGGGGAAAATTGCAGGGAGCGAGGTCACGTAATTGGCGCGGAAGGCTTGGCGTCATCGGCCTGTAACGGTACCTTTTCAGGCTGTTTATCCGATTGAGCACTGACAGGGATGGATTGTAATTGATCGACTTTAGTCACCCCGAATGGCGGGCACTGGCGCAGCAGTTGCTGAGCCACTCACCAGTGGTGATCCGTGGCCGCCAGTGGCAACCGCTGGTGGGCTTGCTCAAGGATAACCAGCTGCTGCTCGCCCACGGCAGCCACAGCTATGAGCTCACCCCGGCCGGGCGGCGCTATCTCACCCGCGAGCTGATGCTGGCCGAGATCGCCACCGCTCCCCCCGAGCCAGAGGAGTGGTTGCATGGTCAGGGCTGGCAATTGGGGGAGCTGGTCAACGAACGGGTGCTGGCGGCGCTCTATCGCAAGAGCGAGGTGAACTTCACCCCCAACGAGCAGATCGATTTCGAGGACAAGGGGATCCGGCTCTGCGCCGATCAGCTGTTGCGCTTGCGCGCCGCCCAGCCGTTCAGCCTCTTTTTCAGCGGCGGTACCCTGATCGACGCAGCCCCCTGGTTGCTGGCGCTGGGGGAGGTGGCGCTGCCCGAACGCACCCTGGCGGGTCTTGGCAAGATCCTGTGGGGGGAGGGGAGTATCGAGCGGGTGATCACCACAGATAGCGTCGGCGCCTTTGCCGAGATGCCCCTTGATGCTGGTACCTTGCTGGTGTGGGCTCCCCCATCGGCTCCTCTCGCCTTGCAGCAGGTGGTGGCCGCCTTGCCCCCCAATGTGCTGTGGAGTCATCTCACCGCCCTCGACCCTGCAGGGGTGGATCGGCTGCAGGCGCTGGCCCAGCGCTTGGGTCGTCCGGCCAGCTGGTGGCTGCCCCGTGATCTGGCTCCCATCCTCAGCGCGTATGCCCAACCTTTGACTGAGGCCCGGCCCTGGGAACCGAGCCGGATCCCCAAGCCATTGTTAGCAGTTTGTAGCGGTTTGGTTGAGTCCAATGGTGGCTTATCGGCCGAGGTGTGCGCACTGGCGCCAGCGTGGCATGCCGTTGGTTGAAATTGGCCTGAAAGCGAGCCAAAAAGCGGTTTTCCCCCATTGAACGCGGTGATATAAAGAGTTGACGAAGCGCTCGCCAGATGAGCGCTTTTGTTTATCAAGCCGCTTTGCCACCCAACGAACTCAACGGAATACAGGGAATACCATGTTTGAAAAGGTTGTTGCCGCCCCAGCGGATCCGATCCTGGGCCTGACCGAAGCCTTCCGCGCTGACTCTCGCAGCCACAAGATCAATCTGGGCGTAGGGATCTACAAGGACGAGTCCGGTGCCACCCCCATTCTTCACTGCGTCAAGAAAGCCGAGCAGAAGCTGCTGACCGACGAGAAGACCAAGAACTACCTCGGTATTGAAGGCAATATCGAATATGGCCGCATCGTGCAGCAACTGCTGTTCGGGCAGCACTCTGCGCTGGTTGCCAGCGGTCGCGCCAAGACCGCGCAAGCGCCGGGCGGTACCGGTGCCCTGCGTATCGCGGCCGAATTCGTGGTGCGCAACGGTCTGGCCAAGACCATCTGGATCTCCGATCCCACCTGGGCCAACCACGTCAGCGTATTCCAGGCCGCGGGCCTGACCGTCAAGTGGTACAAGTACTACGACGCCGCCACCAAGGGGCTCGACTTTGCCGCCATGCAGGCCTCGCTGGCCGAAGTGCAGCCGGGTGAGCTGGTGCTGCTGCACGGTTGCTGCCACAACCCGACCGGTATCGACCCCACTAGCGATCAGTGGCGAGCGCTGGCCAAGCAGAGTGCGGCCGCCGGCTGGTTGCCGCTGTTTGACTTTGCCTATCAGGGTTTTGCCCGTGGTATCGAAGAGGATGCCGAAGGTCTGCGCATCTTCGCCGAGTGCCATGACGAGCTGCTGGTGGCGAGTTCTTTCTCCAAGAACTTCGGCCTCTATAACGAGCGGGTCGGCGCCTTCACGCTGGTCAGCGCAACCAAGGAGATCGCCGATGTGGCCTTCACTCAGGTCAAGACCGTGATCCGTGCCAACTACTCCAACCCGCCGTCACACGGTGCCGCTGTGGTCACCGCCGTGGTGAGCGATCCGGCTCTCTATGCCGAGTGGGTCGAAGAAGTGGCCGCTATGCGGGTGCGTATTCGCGAGATGCGCGAACTGCTGGTAGAGAAGTTGGCTGCCCTCGGCGTGAGCCAGGATTTCAGCTTTATCCGCGAGCAGAACGGCATGTTCTCCTTCTCCGGTCTCACCAAGGATCAGGTGGAGCGCCTCAAGAGCGAATTTGCCATCTACATCGTCGGCTCCGGCCGGATCAGCGTAGCCGGTATTACCCGCGCCAATATCGATCCTCTGTGCGAGGCGATCGCCAAGGTGCTGTAATCGCATCGCCTTGTGCTCTGGCACTATGCCATGAAAAAGCCCGTCACCTTGGTGACGGGCTTTTTTGATCGCCAACGGCTGATCGCCAAACAAGGGTAAGGGCGACTCAGTGGTGGCGGGCACCTTGCCACAGCTTGCGCAGTTGCAACAGCAGAGCGGTCAGGGCGCCGCCGCTCAGGGCGGTGAGTACCGCCAGCAGCAGGCTGCCGAGCAGGAAGGGAGGTACCAGAGTGGCCGCTTCCTGCTCCAGCCAGTGGAGGGTCCAGCTGAGGTGGAAAGGCTCCGGCGTCTGGTGCAGTACCAGACAACCGGTGCGATAGGCGTAGAGATACATGAATGGCAGGGTCAGCGGATTGTTGAACCAGACCGCCAGCAGTGCCAGCGGCAGGTTGAGGCTGAATGCCAGCGCCAGACCGACAGCGATGAGCGAGTGCATCGGGATGGGGAACCAGCAGGCGAAGATCCCGGCCGCCACCGCGCCACTCAGGGCGCGGGTGCCCCCTTGCCAGAGGGCTGGGGCAAGCAGTCGCTCACCAAACAGGGCAAACCACTTCTGCTGGCGCAGGGTATCGGGATCGAGCTTGAAGCGGGCAAACCAGCGACTCAGCATGGGCGGGCCATCTTGCGTTTTTGCCACTGGCGCACCGTGCTGATCCGCCAGAAGGTGCGGATCAGGGTGTAACCGATAAGGGAGCTGAGCAGGGCCAGGATCAGCGAGCCCAGCAACAGCGGCGGTGCCACTGTGCCCAGTACCGAGACCAGCCACTCCCAGGTGAATTCAATCTCGATCTGCTGCGCCGAATGTCCCAGCAACTGGCAACCTACCAGATAGGCGCCATAGAGCAGGGGCGGCATGGTAAAGGGGTTGGAGAGCCAGACCAGCGCCACCGAGAGCGGCAGATTGACCCGGCACAGGATGGCGCCACCGGCAGCCAGCAGCATCTGGCAGGGGAGCGGCACCCAGGCCATGAAGAGGCCCACCGCAAATGCCCCGGCAGCCGAGCGGCGGTTGAGGTGCCAGAGGTTGGCATCGAGCAGCAGTTTGCCGAACAGTCGCAGGTGCTTGTGTTCTTTCAGGGTTTGCTGATCGGGCATCCAGCGTTTAATGAGTCGTTTGGGCATATTGAAACCTTGCTAAATACTTGCTCCATGGATCTGCGTCTGTTGTCGTTTGCCCTGGGGGCAAGCTCCTCACTGCTCTGGCCATGGTTACCTTCACTCGCATGGGGGGGCCTGTTGCTGTCCCTGCTGATCCCCCTTGCATATTGCCGTGCCTGGCGGTGGCTGTTTCTCCTGCTCGGCATCCTTTGGATGCAGGCCAATCTTGCCTATCGGCTGGCCTGGCTGGAGCGGTTGGGCGATCAGACGAGCCACATGATAACCGCACAGCTGCAAAGTGCAGAGCCCGAGGGGGATAAATTTGTCCGGCTGCTGCTGCGGGTGAGCACCCTCGACGAGCAACCGGTGACACCTGAGCCCCTGATCCGGGTCAATGCCTATCAGGCATTACCCGCCATGACGGTAGGCAGCCGGATCACCCTGGTGACCTCGTTGAAACCGGCTCACGGTCTGGCCAACGAGGCGGGGCTGGATGGGCGGCGTCTGCTGCTGGGCAAGGGGATCACCGCCACTGGCAATCTGCGTCGGGTGATAGATATTCAACAGGCACCTGCGGGTTGGCGTGAACGCTGGTTGGGGGCCGCGACCGAGAGTTGGCGTCCGCTTGACCATGCCCCCTTGCTGGCGGCGCTCACTTTTGGCGAGCAGAGCGGCATCACGGATGCCCAGTGGGAGCTGTTTCGCGGTAGCGGCCTGACCCATATCATCGCCATTTCAGGGCAGCACATTGCGCTGGTGGCGGTGCTCGGGTGGTGGCTGGGCAGGTTGTTTGGCCTGCGTGGCGCCATCATCACCTCCCTGCTGTTTGCCGCCGTCTACAGCGCGTTGGCTGGGTTTGCGGTGGCGACCGAGCGGGCTTTGATCATGGTGCTGGTGTGGAGTGTGCTGCGCTGGAGCCGGCGGGAGTGGCCGGCCTGGCGCATCTGGCTGTGGGCCTTTGTTGTGCTGACCCTATGGGATCCCTTCGCACTCTATTCGGCCGGCTTCTGGCTTTCGTTTCTGGCGGTGGCCATCCTGCTGCTGGTGGGATATGTCCACGACAAGCCGGGGCTCTGGCATATCCAGCTCTGGCTGTTGCTCGGTCTGCTGCCGCTGCAACTGGCATTGTTCGAGGGGATAGCGCCGCTCGCCATGGTGATCAACCTGTTGGCGGTGCCGCTCTTTTGTATCGCTATCATTCCGCTGGCCCTGATCGGTGTGCTGCTTGCGCCGCTTTCCACCTCGCTTGCCTATGTCCTGTTCTGGCTGGCGGATCTGGGGCTCGGGTGGGTGTTGACGATCCTGAACTGGCTTTCCGATCAACTGCAACTGTGGTGGCCACTGCCTGGCTGGTGGCTGCCGCTTTGCACCCTGCTGTTGCTGCTCTGGTTCGCCGCACAGTGGCGCCCGGCACGCTGGCTGTTGCTACCGGGTCTGTGTGCGCTGTTGTTGGCACTCTGGCCAACACCTGCCCGCTGGCAACTGCGGGTGCTGGATGTGGGGCAGGGGCTGGCGGTGCTGATCAGCAAGGGGGAGCGTGCCATCCTCTATGACACCGGCGATCGCTATCCCGGAGGCTACAACATGGCGGATGCGGTGATCCTGCCCCAGCTGAGCCATCTGGGGATCCGGCTCATCGATCGCCTCATCATCAGCCACAAGGATCGGGACCATGCCGGCAATCGCAAGCGACTGCTCAGCGCCATGCCGGTGCGCCACGAACTCTCCTCTTACCCCTTCAGTGAGGGAACAACGCTCTGCCAGCGTGGGCAACAGTGGCGCTGGCAGGGGCTCTCGTTTGTGGTGCTCTGGCCCGAATACCCAGGCGGTGGGCGTAACAACGATGGCTGCGTGGTACGCATCAGCGATGGCGAGCGCAGCATATTGCTGAGCGCCGATATCGAACGGCAGGCCGAACAACGACTGGTGGCGCTGGAGGGGGAGGGGTTGGCCAGCACCTTGCTGGTGAGCCCCCATCATGGCAGTCGCACCTCTTCCACGCCCCCTTTTGTTGCGGCGGTAGCGGCAAAGGAGGTGATCCACAGCGCCGGCTTTATGAATCAGTGGGGCTTTCCTCGTCCCGATGTAGTGGCCCGCTATCGGGATGCCCGCCAGTGGATCACCGGTCAGCAAGGGGCGATGCTGGTCGAACCCACCGCAGCGGGCTTGAGCGTCACCGCCGAGCGAGATGTGGGGCCCTGGTACCGGCGCAGTGGCGACTGGTGGCGACCGCGAGTGTGGTTTGAGCAATAATCGGCCATTTCTGCCGTGTAGGAATGCGATATAGGTGGCGGCGCTTGGTGTAAGCCTGCGCTTTGGCTAGAATAGCCCGTCATTTCCATTACTAACGGCTATTCATGCAACAAGAAACCTCACAAGAGAGCTGGCCAGTATTCAAACGCCTGCTCGGTTATGTCCGTGATCGCAAGCTGGGCCTGGTCGGTGGCATCATCGGGATGCTGGGCTACGCCGCCGTGGATACCACCTTTGTCTACTCCATCAAGCCGCTGATCGATCAGGGCATCAATGGCAACGACAGCACCGTTCTGAAATGGATGCCCTTCTTCGTCCTCGGCATCGTGGCCCTGCGCGGTGTCGCCAACTTTCTCTCCAACTACTGCATGGCCTGGGTTGGCAACCACGTCGTGATGCGTCTGCAACAGCAGGTGTTCAATCACATGGTGGCGATGCCGATGAGCTTCTTCGACCGTCAGAACACCGGTCATTTGCTCTCCAAGGTGACCTATGACGCCAGTCAGGTCTCCTCGGCGGCGAGCACCACGCTGGTGACCCTGGTGCGGGAAGGGGCGACCGTGGTCGGCCTGCTCGGCCTGATGTTCTGGCACTCCTGGCAGCTGTCGGTGATCTTTTTGGTGGTTGGCCCGCTGGTGGGGGTCATCATCGGCCTTATCAGCCGTCGTTTCCGCCAGATCAGCCGTCACATCCAGCAGGCGGTGGGGGATATCACCACCTCCACCGAGCAGATGCTCAAAGGGCACAAAGAGGTGCTGATGTTTGGTGGCCAGAAGGTGGAAGAGAAACGCTTCTTCCAGGTCAGCAACAACATGCGCCAGCAGACCATGAAAATGGTCGCCGCCGATGCCATCGGCAGCCCGGTAGTGCAGATGGTAGCCTCCATCGCGCTGGCGGCCTTCCTCTACGTCGCGACCATTGACAGCGTCAAGTCAACTCTGACTGCCGGTACGTTTACCGTCATGATCACCTCCATGATGATGCTGCTCAAGCCGCTGAAAAGCCTGACCGACGTCAACAACCAGTTCCAGCGTGCCATAACCGCCTGCCACAGCCTGTTTGGCCTGCTCGACACCGAGCCGGAGCAGGATACCGGCACCCGCACTCTGGAGCGTGCGCGCGGCGAGATCGAGTTTCGCAACGTCACCTTCACCTACCCGACCAAGGACACCCCGGCGCTGCACAACGTCAGCTTCAAGGTGGAGGCGGGTAAATCGGTGGCGCTGGTGGGCCGTTCCGGCTCCGGCAAGAGTACCATTGCCAGCCTGCTGACCCGCTTCTACGACATCGATCAGGGCGAGATCCTGCTGGACGGTATCAACATCCGCGAATACAAGTTGAGCGAGCTGCGCAAGCAGTACGCGCTGGTCTCCCAGCATGTTCACCTGTTCAACGACTCGGTGGCCAACAACATCGCCTACGCCGCTGAAGACAAATACAGCCGCGACCAGATCGTGCAGGCCGCCCGTATCGCTCACGCCGACGAGTTTGTCAGCAAGATGAGCAACGGGTATGACACTGTGGTTGGCGAAAACGGTGCATCCCTCTCCGGTGGTCAGCGCCAGCGTGTGGCCATCGCCCGCGCTCTGCTGCGCGATGCGCCGGTTCTGCTGCTGGATGAGGCCACCTCGGCCCTCGATACCGAGTCCGAGCGCCACATTCAGGCGGCTATCGACGAGCTTTGCAAGGCCCGTACCTCGCTGGTGATCGCCCACCGTCTCTCTACCATCGAGAAGGCAGACGAGATCCTGGTGATCGACGAAGGTCATATCGTCGAGCGCGGGAACCACGAAGCATTGATGGAGCAGCGCGGTACCTATGCCCAGCTGCGCGCCATTCAGTTTGGCAACGCGGGAAGCAAGGCCTGATGCTGGAACGGCTCTGGTATGCAAAGAGTGGCTGGCGCTGGTTGCTGGCCCCCTTTGCCCTGCTGTTTGCCATCATCAGCGGCAGCCGCCGCTATGCCTATCGTCACGGTTGGCGCAAGGGGTATCGCGCCTCCTTGCCGGTGATCGTGGTGGGCAATATTTCGGTCGGGGGCAACGGCAAGACGCCGGTGGTGGTCTGGCTGGTGGAGCAGTTGCAAGCCCGTGGCTATCGACCCGGGGTGGTGAGCCGTGGTTATGGTGGCAAGGCGCCCCATTATCCCTATCGTCTGGATGAGACCAGCACCACGGCGCAAGCCGGAGATGAGCCGGTGCTGATTGCCCGGCGCTGCGGCTGTCCGGTGGTGGTTGCCCCGAAACGGGCCGACGCGGTACGACTGCTGGAGCAGAGCGGTGAGGTGGATATCATCATCACCGACGACGGCCTGCAGCACTATGCGCTGGCCCGCGACATCGAGCTGGTGGTGGTGGACGGCGCGCGCCGTTTCGGCAACGCCTGCTTGCTGCCGATGGGGCCGCTGCGCGAGCCGATCACTCGTCTCAAACGGGTGGACGCCATCATCTGCAACGGCGGCGAGCCGGGCAAGGGGGAGTACCCCATGCAACTGGTCGCCGACACCCCGCGCCGGGTGCGCGACGATGCACCACTTGCCGCCCCCTTGTCGGGGCCGGTTGATGCGCTGGCGGGGATTGGCCATCCACCCCGCTTCTTTGCCACCCTGGAAGGGCTCGGCTATCAGCTGGATCAGCAGGCCGCCTACGGCGATCATCACCCCTTCGATCGGGATGAGCTGGTGGGCCGCTTTGCCAGCAAGCCGCTGCTGATGACCGAGAAGGATGCGGTCAAGTGCCGCGCGTTTGCCCTCGATAACTGGTGGTATCTGCCGGTCAGTGCCGAGTTGCCTGCTTCTCTGCTCGACACCCTGCTGCACAAGCTGGGGGCGAAGGCAAAGGGCGCGACCAGGGCGCAAGATTAATCTCTCTCGCCTCGGCGGGGGAGCAGGGGGGGAATATGCCCCGCATGGAATATCTGGTTGCTCGACATCCATCGCTGGCGTGATGAAGCCGCCAGCGCGACATCGTTGAAGGAGTATCGTTTTGGCTTTGGACATCAAGTTGCTCGACATCATCGCCTGCCCGGTCTGCAAGGGTAAGCTGCATTACAACAAAGCAGTTCATGAGCTGGTCTGCCGCTTTGACAAGCTGGCCTATCCGCTGGAGGAGGGGATCCCGGTACTGCTGGAGAACCGTGCCCGTCCGCTCAACAGCGATGAGCTGCCGTCATGAGTTTCGTCGTCGTCATTCCTGCCCGCTATGCGTCAACTCGTCTGCCGGGCAAGCCGCTGGCGGATATCCATGGTAAACCCATGGTGCAGCACGTGGTGGAGAAAGCTCTGCAATCCGGTGCCGATCGGGTGATCGTTGCCACCGATGACGAGCGGGTGCAGCAGGCACTGCAGAGCACCGGCGTCGAGGTGTGCATGACCTCACCGGATCACCAGTCCGGCACCGAGCGTCTGGCCGAGGTGTGCCGTCACTACGGCTTTGCCGCCGATACCATCATCGTCAATGTGCAGGGGGATGAGCCGCTCATTCCGCCCGCCATCATTCGTCAGGTAGCGGATAATCTGGCCGCCGCCACGGCGCCGATGGCGACCTTGTCGGTGCCGATCAAGGATGCCGAGGAGGCGTTCAACCCGAACGCAGTGAAAGTGGTGACTGACAAGGATGGCTACGCCCTCTACTTCAGCCGCGCCAGCATTCCCTGGGATAGGGATCGCTTTGCTGCCAGTGACCGCATTGCTGGGAGCCACGAGCAGATTGGTGACCACTACCAGCGCCATATCGGCATCTACGCTTATCGCGCCGGCTTTATCCAGCGTTACGTAGACTGGGCACCGAGCGTGCTGGAGCAGGTCGAGGCGCTGGAGCAGCTGCGGGTGCTCTGGTACGGGGAGAAGATCCACGTCGCCCAGGCCCTTGAAGCGCCGCCGGTCGGGGTGGATACCCAGGCCGATCTGGAGAAGGTGCGCGCCTTTTTGGCCAAGTGATGGCCACAGCACTAACGTCATGAAAAACGGTGTCGCAAGGCACCGTTTTTTGTTTTGAAAATTTATATAATTATTTGATTTTAAACGCTAAACATGGGTTTTCTCAAACTTTTGGCGTGCATGGTTTGCCAAAGCGACGAGTTTGGTTATGATGCAAGACGCCCTGTTAACCCTAACCGGGCGGCTAAAACGAGATAAAACGGGGTGTTTGGGTGATAAATGTATTCCTGGTCGATGATCATGAGCTGGTGCGTACAGGGATAAGACGCATTCTTGAAGATGTGCGCGGGATCAAGGTGGTGGGTGAGGCACAGAGCGGCGAGACAGCAGTTACGTTCTGTCGCCAACACCATCCGGACGTGATCCTGATGGACATGAACATGCCGGGTATTGGTGGTCTGGAAGCGACCCGCAAAATTCTGCGGATCCGCCCCGATGTGCGCATCATAGTGCTGACCATTCATTCAGAAAATCCGTTCCCCACCAAGGTGATGCAGGCCGGCGCCGCCGGTTACCTGACCAAGGGGGCTGCCCCTGACGAGATGATCCAGGCGATCCGGTTGGTGCACTCCGGTCAGCGCTACATCTCCCCGGAGATTGCCCAGCAGATGGCCCTCAGCCAATTTGCCTCCGCTGACGAGAATCCCTTCAAGTCCCTCTCCGAGCGCGAGCTGCAGATCATGATGATGATCACCAAGGGGCAGAAGGTGACCGATATCTCCGAGCAGCTCAACCTGAGCCCGAAGACGGTCAACAGCTACCGCTATCGTCTGTTCAGCAAGCTGGGGATCAACGGTGACGTGGAACTGACCCATCTGGCCATTCGCTATGGCATGCTGGATGCCGATACCCTCTAATCGGGTAGCGTGTGGTCACAAAGGCGGCGCGTGCCGCCTTTTTGCTTTTCTGCCCTTTTGCTTTTCAGGCGGCGGGGGCAGTATGCTCTGCCCGTCAATTTTTGCCTTTGTGTGAGCCGAGTAGCTGATGACCCTCTCTCCCGAACCTCTCTTCGACAGCAAGGCGTTTCTGAGCGCCGTCACCCATCAGAGCGGCGTCTACCGCATGTATGACAGCGGTGGCACCGTGATCTATGTGGGCAAGGCCAAGGATCTGAAAAAGCGGCTCGCCTCCTACTTTCGCACCAACGTCGACAGCATCAAGACCCGCACCCTGGTGCGACAGATCGCCGATATCCAGGTCACCGTCACCCACACCGAGACCGAGGCGCTGATCCTCGAGCACAATCTCATCAAGCAGTACCAGCCCCGTTATAACGTGCTGCTGCGGGACGACAAATCCTACCCCTGGATCATCATCACCGCGCACCAGCATCCGCGTATCGGCGTCCATCGCGGCGCCCGCAAGGTGAAGGGGGAGTACTTCGGCCCGTACCCCTCTGGCGGCGCGGTGCGCGAGAGCTTGCACCTGATGCAGAAAATATTTCCGGTACGCCAGTGCGAGGATGCGGTCTATGCCAACCGCACCCGTCCCTGTCTGCTCTATCAGCTCAAGCGTTGCGCTGGCCCTTGCGTGGCCGGATTGGTGAGCGAGGCCGAATATGCCCAGCAGGTGGAGCTGTCCAAGCTGTTTCTGGCGGGCAAGAACCAGCAGGTGATTGGCGAGCTGGTGGGCAAGATGGAGTCCGCTAGCGGCGATCTGCGCTTTGAAGAGGCAGCCCGCTATCGGGATCAGATCCTGGCGCTGCGCCGGGTCACCGAACAGCAGTCGGTGAGCGGCAACGTGCTGGACGAGCTGGATGTGGTGGGGGTGGCCTTCCAGCAAGGTGCTGCCTGTATTCACGTGTTATTTATCCGTCAGGGCAAGGTGCTCGGTTCGCGCAGCTACTTCCCGAAAGTGCCGGCCGATACCCCGCTTGACGAGGTGGTGCAATCCTTCCTGCTGCAGTTCTATCTGTCGGGGCAGGGGGGGCGGCAGATCCCGAGCGAGGTGCTGCTCGATGTGGCCCTCGAGGACGAAAGCGTCATCGCCGAGACCCTGAGCCAGACCGCCGGCTACAAGGTGCGGGTGGTGAGCCGTACCCGCGCCGAGCGGGCCCGCTTTATCAAGCTCGCCTCCATCAACGCCGAGACGGCGCTGCGCTCGCGGCTGGCTCACAAGAGCACCATCACCGCCCGCTACGACCAGCTGGAAGAGCTGCTGGAGCTGGAGCGCCCCATTGCCCGCATGGAGTGTTTCGATATCTCCCACACCATGGGGGAGCGCACCGTGGCCTCTTGTGTGGTGTTCAACCGGGAGGGGCCGCTCTCATCGGAATATCGTCGTTTCAACATCGACGGTATCACTGGTGGTGATGACTACGCGGCGATGGAGCAGGCGCTGGAGCGCCGCTTTGGCAAGCAGCAGGAGCCGGACAAGGTGCCTGATGTGCTGTTTATTGATGGTGGCCTCGGCCAGTTGCGCCGCGCCGAAGAGATCCTGGCCCGTCAGCTGGAGTTTCTCGGGGGCAAATATCCGCTGCTGGTGGGGATTGCCAAGGGGGTCACCCGCAAGGCGGGGTTGGAAACTCTCATCATGGGGGAGAGCCACGAAGAGCTGCATTTGCCGGCAGATATGCCCGCTTTGCACCTTATTCAGCATATTCGCGATGAATCCCACCGTTTTGCCATTACTGGCCACCGTGCCAGACGGGCCAAGGCCCGCACCAGCAGCAGTCTGGAGGATATTCCGGGGGTGGGGCCAAAGCGGCGGCAGGTGCTGCTCAAATATCTGGGCGGCCTGCAGGAGGTCAAAAAGGCGAGCGTGGATGAACTGGCCAAGGTACCCGGCATCAGTCAGGAGCTGGCCCAGACCATCCACGATGGCTTGCACAGCGCCTGAGCAGGGTTAGCAGCATGGTAAAATCGCTAACTCCTTGATGCACAAGAGCCGTGACGCGGGGGGGCCGTAAATGCCATAATGGCTCTCGCATTTTGAGAAGATTGATGGATTAAAAAGACCAAGACGGGCGCCAGTGCGGTTGCATAGCAATTCGGCTTTGGCGCACTATGTAGCGACGTACAAGAAGTGGCTGAAAATAATGACAAACATACCTAACCTGTTGACGTTTTTCCGGATTTTGCTCATTCCCGTCTTCGTCATCCTGTTCTATCTGCCTTATCAATGGTCCTATCTGGCTGCCGCCATCATCTTTATTCTGGCCGCTGCCACCGACTGGTTTGATGGCTATCTGGCTCGCAAGCTCAATCAGTCCACCGCCTTTGGCGCCTTCCTTGACCCCGTTGCCGACAAGATCATGGTTGCCGCTGCACTGGTGGTCATTGTCGAACACTACAACACCATCTGGGTGACCATCCCCGCCATGACCATGATTGGCCGCGAGATCATCATCTCCGCCCTGCGCGAATGGATGGCCGAGCTCGGCAAACGCTCCTCGGTGGCGGTCAGCTGGATTGGCAAGTGGAAGACCATGATCCAGATGGTGTCGCTCACCGGTCTTATCTGGCAATACAACGTCTGGATGGTGTGGCTCGCCTATGTGATGCTCTATGTCGCCACCGTGCTCACCTTCTGGTCGATGTTCCAGTACATGAAGGCGGCCTGGGGCGATTTGACCCACCACGCCAACCTGTGAGTCACTTGCGCCGCAAGGTGAGGTTTCCGCTGATTTGAGGCAGGAAACGGCCAAAGGCGCTAAAACTGTTCAAAAAGGGCAAAAAATGCCCGAACGATCAGGTAATTAAATATTTCTGGTTGACTGGGCGAGGAACATCGCTAGAATGCGTCCTCGTAGTCAGGCAGTCAGCCAGACCAATGCGGGAATAGCTCAGTTGGTAGAGCACGACCTTGCCAAGGTCGGGGTCGCGAGTTCGAGTCTCGTTTCCCGCTCCAAATTCAGACAATAGAGAGCAAACTCTCTTTTGCATGGCGCGTTAGCAAAGCGGTTATGCAGCGGATTGCAAATCCGTTTAGTCCGGTTCGACTCCGGAACGTGCCTCCATATTGACAAGCCCGCCACGCGAGCTTGATACCGATTGCGGTGCCCGAGTGGTGAAATCGGTAGACACAAGGGATTTAAAATCCCTCGCTTTTCGAGGCGTGCCGGTTCGATTCCGGCCTCGGGCACCATTAGTTAATATCACATAGTATCACCACATATCTGAAACCCGCATGGCCCAAGGCTTTGCGGGTTTTTTGTTATATCTTGTCGTATCATGTCTAGTCACAACATACCCCCAGCTTTGGGGGTACATCTGGGGGTATTGGTTCTGATAGGGGTAAAAAGTACCCCCAATTGTGCCTAACCCGTGCCCTGTCTGGGCTGCGGCTCGGCACCATTAAAATCAAAGAGTTACGAAAGGCCACTAGAAATAGTGGCCTTTTTATTTTGCCTAAATGGCGACAAAGTGGCGACAGCGCTTTTTTAAGCGGTTCACCCTTCCTGTAATGTTGAGCAACAGGATCTTCTTGTATGATGCCGCTCTGCCTGACGGCGCACTTCATGCGGCGACTTTCCCTGGCCATGTTTCGGTGTGCTGTCAGACAGAAATGAGAATGGCCTCACATTGTGGGGCCATTCTCGGATCCAGTTATCACTCCTGCGTTTCTTCTAGCTGCACGTCGATATTCTTCTTCTGGGTTGCATCGCCGTTGGTGAACGATGTTATCGTCTGGTCGTTTTGGACCATGCACACCTGTATTCCGCAGCGTAGTCTACAGACCAAGGCATAAGCCTGTAATCAGAACCGGTACTCGATATGGAGGGTATGGCTGTCCAGCCCCGGGTTCTTGTCATACATATAGGCGTTGGACATGTGCTCATACTGATAGCCGATCAGCCAATTCTTGGTGATGGCGTAGCCGAGGCCGATACCCAGAGCGAACTGGAAGGGGCCGCCGTAATCCTTGTAGCCGTGGCCGCGAGTCCCAAATTGGTACTGATCGAGCCAGACCATTTCGCCGGGGAGCCAGGTCACCCAGTTACCCCATTGGCATTCGATACGGGCGCCGCCCCCCAGTCTGGCGGTCTCTTCATCTTCTACCTTGAGCGTTCCGGCACGTACCCCCACCCCAAATTGACAGCTTGAGTCTTCCCAGCGCCAGAACATGTGGTGGAACTTGGCGTCGGCGATGTTGATGTCGAGCTTTTCATTGCTGAAGGCCTTGCCAAGCTGCAGTACCACGATATTGTCATTCGCCATTGCAGACGGACTGGCGAGCAGTGCTGTCAGCAGGCCGATCCTTGATAGAGTGTTAGCGTCCATGCCCCCTCCCGATCCTTGTTGTCATCGTGGTGATCCTGTTGATCACCCTTCAGGCATAGTCAATCGACGCGCTCCCTGTCAATGCATGGTCACTCGGTAAAAAAATTAAATATTTATGAAAAATCAACTATCTGCATGGCCTGATGTGATTTGGCGGGCGTGGCAATGGGGAGATGAAAAAGCCCTTCACCATGGTGAAGGGCTTTTTGCTATCTGACGTTACCCGCTCGGGTTGGCGTGCAGGCTTAGTAGCCCTGCTGGTGCACGTCCATCACGGCGCGACCGGAGGGGTCGGCCATCTCCTTGAACTTGGCATCCCACTCCAGCGCGGTAGGAGTGGAGCAGGCGACCGACTTGCCGTAGGGCACGGTGCGGGCGGCGGCTTCCAGCGGGAAGTGCTCGTCGAAGATGGCGCGGTAGAAGTAGGCCTCCTTGGTGAGCGGGGTGTTGATGGGGAAGCGGAATGCGGCCGCCTCGAACATCTGATCCGTCACTTCCTGTTCCACCATGGCTTTCAGGCTGTCGATCCACGAATAACCTACGCCGTCGGAGAACTGCTCCTTCTGGCGCCATGCCACTTC
The DNA here is from genome assembly GCF_027705905.1 of Aeromonas sp. Y293-4. Taxonomy (NCBI): domain Bacteria; kingdom Pseudomonadati; phylum Pseudomonadota; class Gammaproteobacteria; order Aeromonadales; family Aeromonadaceae; genus Aeromonas; species Aeromonas sp. Y293-4. Next base: position 183,542 of record NZ_JAPDCI010000005.1, read on the forward strand.
GTGGGGCAGCAGATCTTCGAACGCTTCGCGCAGGATATGCTTCTCGATCTTGCCATGGCCGCACATCTTGTCGGCGGGCTGCAGGCGCATCGCCACGTCCATGAACTCCTTGTCGAGGAAGGGCACGCGACCCTCCACCCCCCAGGCGGCCATCGACTTGTTGGCACGCAGGCAGTCATAGAGATGTAAAGAGGCGAGCTTGCGCACGTTCTCTTCGTGGAACTCGCGAGCGTTGGGCGCCTTGTGGAAGTAGAGGTAGCCACCAAACAGCTCGTCGGAGCCTTCGCCGGAGAGCACCATCTTGATCCCCATCGCCTTGATGTAACGAGCCATCAGGTACATGGGCGTGGAGGCTCGGATGGTGGTGACGTCATAGGTCTCGAGGTGATAGATGACGTCGCGCAGGGCATCCAGACCCTCCTGCACGGTGAAGTGGATCTGGTGGTGGATGGTGCCCAGATGGTCAGCCACCTTGCGGGCGGCGGCGAGATCCGGCGACCCTTCCAGCCCGACGGCGAAGGAGTGCAGTTGCGGCCACCAGGCTTCGCTCTTGCCATCGTCCTCGATGCGGCGCGCCGCATAGAGTTTGGTAATGGCGGAGATAACGGAGGAGTCCAGCCCGCCGGAGAGCAGCACGCCATAGGGCACGTCACACATCAGCTGGCGCTTGACCGCGGCTTCCAGCGCGGCTTTCAGCTCGGCCTTGTCGCTGACGTTGTGCTCGACCGCGGCGTACTCCATCCAGTCGCGCTTGTACCACTGTTTGAGCTCGCCATCCTTGCTCCACAGATAGTGTCCCGGCGGGAAGGTCTCGACGCTCTTGCAGACCGGTACCAGCGCCTTCATCTCGGAGGCGACATAGAAATTGCCGTGCTCGTCGCGGCCGGTATAGAGGGGGATGATCCCCATGTGGTCGCGACCAATCAGGTAGGCATCCTGTTCGGCGTCATAAAGAATGAAGGCAAAGATGCCGTTGAGATCGTCGAGAAACGCCGGGCCTTTCTCCTTGTAGAGGGCAAGCAGCACTTCACAGTCAGATTTGGTCTGGAACTGGAAGTCGACCTTGAGGCTCTTCTCCAGCTCTTTGTGGTTGTAAATCTCGCCGTTGACCGCCAGCACATGGGTGCGCTCGGGGTTGTAGAGCGGCTGGGCGCCATTGCCCGGGTCGACGATGGCCAGACGCTCGTGCACCAGAATGGCTTTGTCTGAGCTATAGACGCCGGACCAGTCAGGCCCGCGGTGACGCAGTCGCTTGGACATCTCCAGCGCCGATTTGCGCAGGGCTACTGCATCGGACTTGATATCCAGAATGCCGAAAATTGAACACATTGGCGGTAATCCTCTTGATTTTTATATGAGCCCCCCACGTTTGGGCTCGAAATTCCATTTACATTCCTCGTCAGACACAATGCCTAGCGGAAAAACCTTTTGCAAGCGGGAAAACCGCAGAAAATCATGCCGTAAGCGTCAAGCGGATCAACAAGATAAGGATTGCTAAAACGGGGCAGGCTGACGTGAACGTCAAGCCGAGGCGGGTTCGAAGATGACGTAGACCTTGCGACAGGGGGTAAGGGTTTCCCACTCTCCGACAAAACCGGCGGGAATGACGAATTGATCGCCGGGTTTGAGGGCCAGCTGGCCGCCCTGACTGTCGTGGATCACCACATCCCCCTCCAGCAGCTGGCAATACTCGTGCTCGGTGTAGTGGATGGCCCAGCGGCCGGGCTCGCAGCTCCAGAAGCCCACGTGAAACTGCTGGCTGGGGTCGGAGTAGTGGTTCCACACCATCTGACTCGGGTTGCCCGCTTTAATGCGCTCGGGGGCAGGCATCAGCGGGGTAGGGGCCGCCTCGTGGCGATCGAGCAAAATCCAGTCGTTAAGGGTCTTCATGGTGCCTCCTTGGCTTCGGCAGATAGGAACGCGGGGCTATCCCGGCCCCACGTTTGTTCGTTTTATTAAACGAGCTTATGCATAACTTAAACGATGTGCATTCCCTTGCCAAGGGCTGCTGGCCGACGACTCAAAGCGGCTGCAAGCGGCGAATCACATGACGGGCAAAGCCGCTGCCTGCTTCGTTGTAGACGTTGAACACCGCATCCACCCCCTGCTCCTGCAAAGAGGCGATATCATCCTCAAAGCGGACGATGGCAGCGATCTTGCCGTTGAATCCGTGGCTGCGCAGCTTCTCGATGGCGTAGAGATTACCCGAGTGGTGGGGCATCGCCAGCAGCACCAGATTGACTTGATTGGAGAGCAGCACCTTGTCCCAGAAGTCGGTATCGGTGGCATCCCCCTCGATGACGTTCATCCCCTGGGCGCGCAGTGTAGGCAGCTTCTCGCTGTCGTTCTCCACCCCGAGGATGACGTTGCCGTACTTGTTCTCCAGCTCGAAGTAGGCCCCCTGACCGATCCGTCCCATGCCGAGGATGATCACCTCGGCATCGCCCAATTCGATGGGTCTGTCTTCCGGATGGAGGTTGCTCGCCTGCAATCCTCGCAGCCAGTGGCCGATGCGGTGATAAATACGTTCGCTCTGGGCATTGAGCGGGGCAGAGATCATAAAGCTCGCCGCCAGCGCCAGCGAGACCGCCACCAGCCACTCGTGGGAGAGCCAGCCCGCCTTGGCGGCGATGGCGGCGACGATCAGGCCAAACTCCGAGAAGTTGGTGAGCGCCAGGGTAGAGAGCAGCGCGGTGCGCACCCGCAGGTGAGCGCCGCTGTAGACCAGATAGTAGAGGACACTTTTGAGCGGCAGGGCCAGCACCAGCGCCAGTGCCAGCAACATGGTGTCGTGGGTCGGCAGGCCGTTGAGGCCGATGGTGAGAAAGAAGCAGACCAGAAAGAGGTCCTTGAGATTGAAGAGCGCCTTTGCAAGCCCTGCCGCCGCCGGATGGGAGGCGAGCAGCATGCCGATGATCAGCGCCCCCAGATCCGGCTTGAGGCCGACCACTTCAAAACCGGCTGCCCCGACCACCAGCGCCAGAAACACCCCGAACAGCACCTGCAGCTCGCCGTGCCCGGCACGCTCCAGCAGCTTGAACAGCAGCGGGCGCAGCAGCGGCAATCCCAGTACCCAGAGCGCCCAGATACTGGGCCACTTGCCGCTGGAGAAGGCCAGAAACGCCACGGCGAACACATCCTGCATCACCAGCACCCCGATGGCGATGCGGGCGTAGAGGGCATTCATGTCGCTGCGATCTTCCAGCACCTTGACCGCAAAGACAGTGCTGGAGAAGGAGAGGGCAAAGCCCAGCAGCAGCGCCAGTTTCCAGTCCAGCGAGAGGGCAAGTTCAAGCCCCAGTCCCTTGCAGACCAGCAGTACCACGGTAAAGAGCAGGGTGGAGAGCAGCAGGTGCAGGCTGGTGGTGCCCCACACATCGCGCCGCATCAGGGTCTTGATATTGAGCTTGAGGCCGATGGTGAACAGCAGCAGGGTGACGCCGAGATCGGCCACCTCGCTCAGGGCGGGGGTATTTTGATATCCCATGCCGTTGAGGATAAAACCGGCGGCCAGAAAGCCGAGCAGGGGAGGCAGGCCAATCAGATTGACTACCATGCCGCAACCAAAAGCCACGGCGATCAGAATGGGTTCCATAACAGATCCTGCAAGGGCAGGAGAGACCTGCCCTGTTTAACGCTTGGGTGGTGATTAGACGATATCGATGTCGACCACGGAGTCGAAAATATGGTTCGGGCGAAACGGCATGCGGTCGATATCGGCGACCTTGCTCACCCCGGAGAGCACCAGCACCGTCTCGAGACCGGCCTGAAAGCCCGCCAGAATGTCGGTGCGCAGGTTGTCGCCGATGATGATGGTGTCGTCGGAATGGGCCTCCATCCGGTTGAGTGCCGCACGGATGATCCAGGCGCTTGGCTTGCCGACATAGAACGGCTTCTTGCCGGTCATCCGCTCGATGGGGGCGCACAGGGCGCCGCAGGCCGGGTGCATCATGGGGCCGTGTGTATCGGGGTTGGTGGCGATAAAGCGGGCCCCCTGATCGACGAACTTGGCCCCCTGTTGCATCATGGTCCAGTTGTAGTTGCGGGTCTCGCCCACCACCACGAAGTCCGGGTCGATGTCAGTGATGGTGAAACCGGCCTTGTAGAGCTCGTGGGTCAGCGCCCCTTCACCGATCACATAGGCCTTCTTGCCATCCTGACGCTTGAGGAAGTCGGCGGTGCCCATGGCGGAGGTATAGAAGCACTCCTCCGGCACTTCGATACCTGCGGAACGGAAGCGGTTTTGCAGATCTTTCTGGGTCTGGGCCGGGTAGTTGGTGAGGAACAAGAGCTTGCTGCCCTGCTCCAGCAGGCGATGGACGAAACGGTCGGCACCGGGGATGAGATCGTTGTTGTGCAGGATGACACCGTCGATATCGCAGATGACGTTCTTCTTCATGAAAACTCCTTGTCAGGGCGCAGGCGAGCCGCCAATCGTTAAGATGTTCAATCATTTATGATTTTTGTGACGCCATTATAAGTCTGTTTGATGACAAGTCTCCCCTGTCTCGCCACTTCGGTGCACAATAAAGCTGCCGTCGGGTCAGTCTGGTGGAGGGGCTGACGCCGGATCACTTTGCTGATGGAGCCGTCGCTATGGACACCCCGATTCCCAAGCCAGTCACAACCGAACACCTCACCGCCGCGCAATTTATCGCCGGACTGCCGAAACTGGAGCTGCACCTGCATATCGAGGGCAGCCTCGAACCCGAGCTGATGTTTGAGCTGGGCCACCGCAACGGTGTGCCGCTGCCCTGGCCCGATGTCGCCAGCGTGCGCGCCGCCTATGACTTTGACTGCCTGCAATCCTTTCTCGACCTCTACTATCGCGGTGCTAGCGTGCTGGTGACCGAGCAGGACTTCTTCGACCTCACTTGGGCCTATTTGGCGCGCTGCGCCGCTGACAAGGTGGTGCATGTGGAGATCTTCTTCGACCCGCAGACCCACACCGCCCGCGGTATCCCCTTTGCTACTGTGCTGGGCGGTATCGAGCGGGCGCTGCAGAGCGGGGAGAAGGAGTTTGGCATCAGCTGGCGCCTTATCATGAGCTTCTTGCGCCACCTGAGCGAAGAGGATGCCTTTGCGACGTTGGAAGAGGCTATGCCCTTCCTGTCGCGCATTCATGGCATCGGCCTCGACTCGGGGGAGAAGGGCAATCCGCCGACCAAGTTTGCCCGGATTTTTGCCAAATGCCGCGAGCTGGGGCTGCCGGTAGTGGCTCACGCCGGTGAAGAGGGGCCTGCCGACTACATCTGGCAGGCGATCAACGAGCTGCAGGTATGCCGCATCGATCACGGAGTGCGTTCGGCAGACGATCCCGAGCTGCTGCGCTATCTGGCGGATACCCGGCTGCCGCTCACCGTATGCCCCCTCTCCAACACCCGGCTCAAGGTGTTCGGCAATATGGCCCAGCACAATGTGTTGCGGCTGCTGGAGCAGGGGCTTTGCGTCACCATAAACTCGGACGACCCTGCCTACTTTGGCGGCTATATGAATGCCAACTTTGTGGCGCTGGCCGATGGCCTCGGCGCGACCATGAGCCAGCTCTGCCGCTTGTCGCTCAATGCGGTGGAGGCGAGCTGGCTCTCTCTGGCCGACAAGGCGCGGCTGACCCGGGAGATCCGCAGTTATGCCGAGACCCACGGGGTGGTCTTGCACTGAGTCAGGCGCCAATGAAGTCGAGATGACATGCACTATATAAAGAGAGGCCCGCCATCACTGGCGGGCCTCTTTCGTTTCAATGGTCGGTGTGGTTATCAGGGAAGGTCAGCGTTATGCCACTCGCACCAGAAACTTCTCGCCCTGTCCTTCGCGCTTGAAGCGCTCGAGCAGGTTAGGCAGTGCCTCAAAGTCGCCCACCACCAGCGGCGGCAGGGTCAGCTCACCGCTCGCCATCTGCGCCATCATGGCGACACCGGCGGCCACCAGTCGGCTCCACTGTTTGTCGCTGCCAAAGGCGTGCTGGGCGCCCAGCGCAATCTCGTGCAATGAGTGGCAATGGCTAAAGGCGGGCAACGGATTGTGCGGGATGCGCCCGAGCACAGTCACCATGTGACCGTAGTAGCCCAGCGCGGGCAGCAAGCTCTCTGCCTGTTGGCTGGAGACCAGATCGATGATCCCCTCGAACGGCTCGTTGCCGTTGGCAGTCTGCAAGGTGGCCAGCCAGTCGGGATCCCGATAATCGGCCACCCCCTGCACACCTATCTGCTTGAGCCAGTGATGGTGGCGTGAGCTGGCGCTGGCAAAGACCCGCGCTCCTTGCTGGAGGGCGAGCTGCACCGCAAAGCGGCCGACGCTGCTGCCAGCGCCGGTTATGAGCAGCGCTTCCCCGTGCAGGCGCGGCAGCTTGGCCAGCGCCTGCCAGGCGGTGAGGCCGGGACAGGGCAGGGCGGCTGCCGCCTCGTCACTCAGGGCATCGGGCACTGGCAGCAGGGCGCGGGCTGGTACCCAGGTGTGGCGGGCAAAGCTGCCGTGGTGGCGCAGATCGGTGTGGTAGGCGACCCGGGCACCGAGACGCAGATGGCTGACGTTGGCGCCGAGGGCCACGATAGTGCCCATGCCATCAACGCCGGGCACCTGACCCTCCTGCCAGTTGGAGTGGCCATATTCGATCAGCTTCCAGTCCACCGGATTGAAGGCGATGACCCGGTTTGCCACCAGCACCTCGTCAGGGGCGAGCGGTGCCAGGGGCAGATCGGCGAGGGTAAGCTGGGTCGGTTCACCGGGGGCATGCCAGCACCAGGCTTGGGTGTGATTCATGATGACTCCTTGTGAAAGCGAGGGGAGAGAACAACGAGATCATTGCAACAGTGATTCGGTCAGTCATATCACTGTTGCTAATGGGCAACAATACGGCAGGCCCCAACCCGTGGAGCCTGCGTTACATAGCCGGTTGGCCATCGGCAATCAGCGGCTGGTGGTTGCGTCCTCGGCCTGATAGACGGGGTAGTCTGTCAGCCCTTTTTCGCCGCCGCCAAACAGGGTGGCCGGATCGTGGGGGGCCAGCGGATAGCCGTGACGCAGACGGTTCGGCAGATCCGGGTTGGCGACGAAGGGGCGGCCAAAGCCAATCATGTCGGCCCAGCCGGCTTCGAGGGCGGCGCGAGCCCGCTCGCCATCATATTTGCCGGCATAGATCAGGGTGTTGGGGAAGGCATCCCGCAGACCCTGCTTGAAGTGCTCCGGCATCAGGGGGGCATCGTCCCAGTCCGCCTCGGCAATGTGCAGGTAGACCACGTTGAGCTGGCCCAGCAGACGAGCGGCCGCCAGATAGGTCTCCTGCGGATTGGCATCGACTGTGCCGTTGAGGGTGGTGAGTGGCGCAAGACGCACCCCGACCCGGTCAGCCCCGATTTCGCTACTGACCGCCTCGGTCACCTCTTTGAGGAAACGCAGCCGGTTCTCCAGCGATCCGCCATAACTGTCGGTGCGGGCGTTGGATTCGGAGTCGAGGAACTGGTTGATCAGATAACCGTTGGCGGCGTGCAGCTCGATGCCGTCAAAACCGGCGCTGATGGCGTTGCGGGCCGCCTGACGGAACTGGCCCACCACCGCATCGATATCGGCCTGGGTCATGGCGCGCGGAGTGACGGTCTCGACAAAGCCCGGCGCATCGCTGCCGTTATCGACAAACACCTTGACGCCCACTGCGGGCAGGGCTGAAGCGGAGATGGGCTGGGCGCCGCCGATGTTGTCGGGATGGGTGACCCGGCCCACGTGCCAGAGCTGGGCGAAGATGGTGCCCCCCTTGGCATGCACGGCATCGGTCACCAGTTTCCAGCCAGCGACCTGCTCGGCGCTGTAGATCCCCGGCGTCCAGGCATAGCCCTTGCCCATGGGGTCGATTTGGGTGCCTTCGCTGATGATCAGGCCCGCCTCGGCGCGCTGGGCGTAGTAGCTGGCCATCATGGCGTTGGCCACATCACCCGGCTGACTGGCACGGGAGCGGGTCATGGGGGGCATGACGATGCGGTTGGCAAGGTGCAGCTGGCCGAGGCGCAGCGGGCAGAACAGGTGATCGTGGCTCATCTTGAGTTCCTCATGGTGGAAGTGAGGCCACTTTATGCCGCCATCTTGTTGTGAAAAAGAGGGGTAATTGCACAAGAGAATTGTGCTTGATGCAGCAATCGGCACAAACCGCCGGGAAAGGAGGCGTTGAGGCATAAAGTTGAAGCATAAAAAAGAGGGCCATATGGCCCTCTTTGGTGTTCTGCTGGTGGCAGGCTCAAGCCGTGGCGGGCATCACTTTCACCCGCTCGATGCGCCGCTCGCTCACCTCGATCACCTCGAAGTTGAGCTGCTGCAGTTGCAACTGCTGACCCGGGGTGGGCAGAGTGCCGAAGTGGGAGAGCAGCATGCCCGCCAAGGTCACGTATTCATCGCTCTCGCTCACCAGCCCCTCGTGCTCCAGCACCTGCTCCACATGATGGATGTTGGTGCTGCCGTTGATCAGCCACCCTTCGCCATCGCGCACGATATCCGGGGTTTCGTCCTCGTCCGGCAGCTCGCCGACGATGGCCTCCAGCAGATCGTGGGTGGTGACCAGCCCCTGGATCACGCCAAACTCGTCGGAGACCAGAATAAGGCTCCCCTTGGCTTTGCGCAGCTCCGCCAGCAGGCGGATCACGTTGATGGTCTGCGGCACGATTATGGGATCGTTCTGCTTGGCCAGTTCGCTCAAAGATTGCCCTTCGTTCAAAGCAAACAGCAAGTCCCGCGCCTTGACCACTCCGATCACCTCGTCCAGATCCCCGTCACAGATAGGGAACAGGCTGTGGGGCTCGCGCTGCAGCAGGGCGCGGATCTCGTCGCTGGAGTCGTTGATATCGATCCAGGCCATCTCCGAGCGCGGGGTCATGATGGTGCGAATGGAGCGCTCGGCCAGCGACAGTACGCCGGTCACCATATAGCGCTCCTCCTCGCCAAAGCTCACCGGCGCTACGGCAGGGGCATCCAGATCGTCATCCGGCTGATCCTGATAGGCCTTGCTGCCCATCAGCTTGAAGATGGCGGCGGTGGTGCGCTCGCGCAGCGGCTGTTTGGATTCGTGACGCATGGCGCTGCGCTGGGCCAGCTGGTTGAAAAACTCGATCAGCACCGAGAAGCCGATGGCCGCGTAGAGGTAGCCCTTCGGAATATGGAAGCCAAATCCTTCCGCCACCAGGCTGAAGCCGATCATCAGCAGGAAGCTCAGACAGAGCACCACCACGGTGGGGTGGGCGTTGACGAAGCGGGTCAGCGGCTTGGAGGCGAGCACCATCACCACCATGGCGATGGTCACGGCGGCCATCATCACGCCAAGGTGCTCCACCATGCCGACGGCAGTGATGATGGAGTCGAGCGAGAAGACCGCATCGAGCACCAAAATTTGGGCGATCACCACGCCGAAGCTGGCGTAGGCGCCGACCGGGCCGTCATCCTGGGGTTTGGCTTCCAGCCGCTCATGCAGCTCGGAGGTGGCCTTGAACAGCAGGAACAGGCCGCCACCCATCAGGATCAGATCCCGACCGGAGAAGGGGTGATCCCACAGGTGCAAAATCGGGGTGGTCAGGGTGACCAGCCATGACATGACGCTCAGAAGCCCAAGTCGCATCAGCAGGGCCAGCGACAGGCCGATAATGCGCGCCTTGTCCCGTTGGGCGGGGGGCAGTTTTTTCACCAGAATGGCGATAAAGACCAGGTTGTCGATCCCCAGCACGATTTCCAGAATGATCAGGGTAAACAGACCGATCCAGATATGGGGATCCAGCAGCAATTCCATTGTGACGACCTCAATAAAAACAGACAGAGCAGAGAGTGATCACGGCGCGCGATGGCCGCAGTAACAGCAAGGCAAAGGTGTTATTCAGAGGCGCTGATTAAGCAGAAAAAGATAGGCTTTGACAGAGAGAGACGAAGGGCAACTTCGGGGATTGTCCATGATGGGCAATAAAACCTCGGGTGAAAAATGAGCCCTGATGATAACGGCTGGCGCCAATTTGGCAAGAGCCGCGTCAGTGGGCGTAATCGGGGGTTGTGATGCGACAGGGGGAGGCGGCGGTGCCGCGCTCCCCCGTGCGGTCGTTACAACCAGCGCTTTTCGCGGGTGAAACAGACCGACAGCCATGCATCCCCCAGGGTGTCGCCAAGGCGAGACCAGAGCTCCTGACGCAGGGCATCCTGACGTTCGACGGGCCACTCCTGACCCGGTGCCACCAGAATGTTCAATTCCAGATCGAAGCGGCGACCGCTTTTGGCCAGATGGCTGTAGCACTCTATGCCGTGGCGCTGGCGCAACGCCTCGATCTCCTGCTCTACTTGCCGTGGCACATCCCCCTTGGGGGCGATCTTCAACACTTCCCGCAGGTTGCGACCGAGCACCTTGATGGGAATGAGAGTGGCGCAGAGGGCCAGCAGCGAGACCAGCACCGGATCTATGTAGCGGTTGTATTGGCCGTAGCCGATGGCATCGAGGCCAATGGCGACCACGAAACCGATAAGCAGGGTGGCGCTGAGCAGGGTATCCACCAGCCACTCCTTGGAGTCGACCCGCACCAGCTCGGAGTCTACCTGTTCGGCAACCTGGGCTTCGATGCGATAGATGATGGCGCAGAAGAAGGTGGAGACGGCGGCATATATAAGGGCGTGGCCGAGATCGATCTCCCGTCCGCCATCCAGCAGGGTGGTGATGCCGCTATAGAGAGCGCCAAGGCAGAGCAGCAGAATAATGGTGCCATTGATAACGTTGGTGATGGGCTCGAAGTGGGCATAGCCATACTGGAAGCGCGCATCGGAAGGGCGGGTAACGAGATAGGCGGTAACAAGACCGAGGCCCGTCATACCCATGCTGAACAGGGTGAAGATACCATCGAGCATGATGGCGTTGGAACCGACAAAGAGGCCGTAGCCGATGCCGAAGATGGCAAAGGTGATACAACCGAACAGCGACAGGGTAAGCGCCTGTTTTTCGGTGGTGACCAGCGTACTGATAACATGGCTGTGGTGAGCCATAAAAGTCCTCCTTTCAAATGGTGAATATTGCCAAGCGCAAGCGGTTTTCTAGCTGATATACTGCCCGCTCACATGTGAGCGGACTGGCCTGACTGCCATTGACAGGCGGCTGGCCAGTCGTTGTCGCCGGCGTGCCGGCATCAAGCAAAGGATGGGAACAAGGATTCATGATCCCGAGACTCGATTACCAGGACAGTTTGTCACCCGCAACCCTGCAGTTTCTTGAGTTGCTAGAGCGCAGCGCATTTCGTGGTGATATCGAAAAGTCTTATGCAAGCCGGTTGGCGATGGCGACGGATAACAGCGTCTATCAGGTAGTACCTCAGGCGGTTCTCTATCCGCGCAGTGCGGATGACATAGCAGTGATGCTCAAGCTGGCAGCGGAGCCGGCGTACCACACTCTGAGTTTTTTCCCTCGCGGTGGCGGTACCGGCACCAATGGTCAGTCATTGGGCGGCGGCATTATCGTCGATCTCTCCCGTTATATGAACCAGATCATGGAAATTAATCTGGAAGAGGGGTGGGTGCGCGCCCAGGCCGGGGTGGTGAAAGACCAGCTCAACGCCTATCTCAAGCCCCATGGCTACTTCTTCTCGCCGGATCTCTCCACCTCCAACCGCGCCACCTTAGGGGGCATGATCAACACAGATGCCTCGGGGCAGGGGTCGCTGGTCTACGGCAAAACCTCGGATCACGTGCTGGGGCTCAAAGCGGTGCTGGAGAATGGCGACATCATGGCCACCGAACCGCTGACCGGTGAGCGACTGGCCGACAAGCTGGCGCTGGAGAGTCGGGAAGGGGAGATCTATCGCACCCTCTATCGCATCGGCAAGGAGCGCCGAGCCGACATCGAGGCGACCTTTCCCAAGCTCAACCGCTTTCTGACCGGCTACGATCTCAAGCACCTCTATCAACCCGATACCGACACGCTGGATGTGAGCCGGGTGCTGTGCGGATCTGAAGGGTCTCTCGGCTTTATCACCGAAGCCAAACTCAACATCACCCCCATCCCGCGCTACCGTACCCTGGTCAACGTCAAGTACGACAGCTTCCCCTCCGCCCTGCGCAATGCCCCCTTTATGGTGCAGGCGCAGGCTCTCTCGGTGGAGACGGTGGACTCCCGGGTGCTCGGGCTGGCCCGCGCCGACATCATCTGGCATTCGGTGAAAGAACTTATTCAGGATGTGCCCGGCAAGGATCTGCAGGGACTCAACATTGTCGAGTTTGCCGATACCGACGAGGTAGAACACAAGGCCAAGGTGGCGGAGCTCTGCCGCCGTATCGACGCGCTGCTGGCCAAGGGCGAGGCGGGGATCATCGGCTATCAGGTGTGTGACCACCTGCCGAGCATCGAGACCATCTACACCATGCGCAAGAAGTCGGTGGGGCTGCTGGGCAACGCCGAAGGGCGCAAGAAGCCGGTGGCCTTCACTGAAGACACCGCCGTGCCGCCCGAGTCACTGGCTGATTTCATCATGGAGTTTCGCGCCCTGCTGGATGCCCACGGCCTCGACTACGGCATGTTCGGCCACGTCGATGCCGGTGTGCTGCACGTGCGCCCGGCGCTGGATTTGTGCGATCCCGAGCAGGAGGTGCTACTGCGCCGCATCTCCGATCAGGTGGTAGCGCTCACTGCCAAATATGGCGGCCTGATGTGGGGGGAACATGGCAAGGGCTTTCGCTCCGAATACAGCCCCGCCTTCTTTGGCGAGCTGTGGGAAGAGCTGCAGCGGGTCAAGGGGACGTTCGACCCGGGCAACCGCATCAACCCGGGCAAAATTTGTATTCCGTATGGCAGCGGCGCCGAGCTGGTGTCGGTGGATGGGCCCAAGCGCGGCAAGTATGACCGCCAGATCCCGCTCGCGGTGCGCACCAGCTACACCCGCGCCATGGATTGCAACGGCAACGGCCTCTGTTTCACCTTCGAGACCGACTCCCCCATGTGCCCCTCGGTCAAGATCAGCCGCGATCGTCGCCACTCCCCCAAGGGACGGGCGGGCCTGATGCGTGAATGGTTGCGTCAGCTGGCAGAGCAGGGCTTCGACCCGCTGGCGGAAGAGGTGGCGCTGCAATCAGGTGGTGTGCGCTTCAAACAGCTGGTGGACAAGGTGCGCAACAGCTGGGCCAAACAGCGCGGCGAGTATGATTTCTCCCACGAGGTGATGGAGGCGATGGCTGGCTGTCTGGCCTGCAAGGCGTGCACCAGCCAGTGCCCGATCAAGGTGGATGTGCCCGATTTTCGCGCCCGCTTTATGCAGCTTTATCATGGCCGCTACCTGCGCGCCCCCAAGGATTACTTCGTCGGCACGGTGGAGAGCTATGCGCCGTTGCTTGCCAAGGCGCCGAAGCTGGTCAACTTTTTCCTCGAAAAAGAGTGGGCCCAGAAGGCGACCGAGAAGAGCATCGGCATGGTCGATGTGCCGCTGCTCTCGGTGCCGACCCTTGCCGAGAGCCTGCACGATAACCGTGCCCGCTATTTTGATCTGCCGGGACTGGAGCGGATGAGCGTCGAGCAGCGCAAGCAGGTGGTGCTCATCGTGCAGGATCCCTTCACCAGTTATTACGACGCCCCCGTGGTGCGCGACCTGGTGAAACTCGCCAGCAAGCTCGGCTTCCAGCCCTACCTGCTGCCCTTTAAACCCAACGGTAAACCCCAGCATATCAAGGGGTTCCTGCGCGCCTTTGCCCGCACAGCGGCGAGCAGCGCCCAGTTCCTCAATAAGGTAGCGGCGCTTGGCATTCCCATGGTGGGGCTGGATCCGGCCATGGTGCTTTGCTATCGCGACGAGTACGCCAAGGCGCTGGGGTCGGCCCGCGGTGATTTTCAGGTGTTGTTGCCGCAGGAGTGGCTGCTCTCGCTGCCGGCAGATCAACTGCCTGCTAGCGCCAACAAGACCAAGATTGAGGAGGGGAGTGAGCCCTGGTATCTGTTTGCCCACTGCACCGAGAAGACCGCCAAGCCCTCCACTCACGGTGACTGGAGCACCCTGTTTGGCCGCTTCGGGGCCAGCTTGCAGCCGGTCTCTGTGGGTTGCTGCGGTATGGCGGGCACCTATGGTCACGACGTCAAACAGGTGGAGAACTCCAAGGGGATCTATGGACTGAGCTGGGCCGAACCGCTGGCCCGTTTGCCACAGGAGCGCTGTCTGGCGACCGGTTATTCCTGTCGCAGTCAGGTCAAGCGGATGGAGGGGGAAAAGCTCAAACATCCATTGCAAGCCCTGCTGGAGCTGCTCTGATGCTGACGTTTCCCAAGCGGTTTCGGGTGCCGAAGGCCTATCGGCACCCGCGTTTCTTGCTGTTACCCGCCACTCCTGCTCAGGCGGTGGTGGAGTTTGTTGCCATGTTGCGCGAGCGCGAGCAGCTCCATCAGCTGTTTCGCCCGCACGATCTCTGGCCCTCCGCCAACTTCAGCCTGAGCCAGCACGAAGGGGATCTGGAGTGGCAGCAGTCGGAGTTTCTGGCCAAGCGCTCGTTCGCCTATGGCCTCTGGAGCCCGGATCGGGAGCCTCAATTTTGGGGCGGGGTTTATCTTTACCCCTCGGTGCTGCCAGAGGTAGCGGTGGAGCTCTTCTTCTGGAAGGTGGCCGAGGCGCCTATCACGGATGAGGAGCTGGAGATTCAGCTGCGCGAGTGGCTCGCCAGGGTGTGGCAGTGGCCAGCCCCCCGCTTGCCGGGGCGAGATGTGCCTTGGTCCGAGTGGCCCGGCGTTACCTACCCCTGGTGACATCCCGCTTAAGGGCATGATTGTGTAACACGCAGCTCCGGGTCGAGGCTGCGTTGTTAACACGTCACCTGGTAACCAACAACTCATATAACAGAACCATGTTGCCGATGGAGTGCGTTTCACTCATATCGGTACGCATTCATCGCTTACATAAGGAGTCTGCTCGCAATGAGTCTCGATATTGCGCCCATCTGGCGTAAACCCATGAGTCTGGAGGGGCTCAACGCCACCTCTCGCAACACCCTGATGGCCCATCTCGATATCGTCTACACGGCTTTTGGCACCGATTGGCTTGAAGCGACCATGCCGGTGGATCATCGCACTCACCAGCCCCTTGGCATGCTGCATGGCGGCGCATCTGTGGTGCTGGCGGAAACCTTGGGATCGATTGCCGCCAATATGGCGGTCGGGCCAGATAGCTACTGTGTGGGGCTGGAGGTGAATGCCAACCATCTGCGAGCCAAGCGGGAAGGGGTGGTGACCGGGCGTTGCACGCCGCTCCATCTGGGAGCAACAACCCAGGTGTGGCAGATTGAAATTCGGGACGAACGTGAGCGTTTATTGTGCACCAGCCGACTGACCATGGCGGTGCTCAAACACAAGCGGGGCAAGGACTCCAGCGAGGAGTGATCTGCAATAACGCACTATGAGTGCAAAATAAGCAAGCCATACTCGTCAGATCCCTCTATAATTGCCAACGTCTTGAGAGGCTTATCACATTTTTCAAGACAGCAGAACAAAGTGGCGCTATAATCGCCGCCTTTTTGCTATTCCGCGGTGTTAGCCGCCTGCCTTAATCTGGAAGAATCTATGTCTGATACCGAACAACTGCCCCTTTTTAGTGAGCTTGGACTGGCCGCGCCTGTATTGAAAGCGCTGCAGGACGTGGGCTATGAGCGCCCGTCACCGATCCAGGCCGCAGCAATTCCCCACCTGATGGCGGGACACGATCTGCTGGGGCAGGCGCAAACCGGTACAGGGAAGACCGCTGCTTTTGCCTTGCCTCTGTTGTCTCGTCTGGAAGCTGGTAACCGCAACACACAGATCCTGGTGCTGGCGCCTACCCGCGAACTGGCGCTGCAAGTGGCTGAAGCGTGCCAACGCTACGCCCACCACATGCCTGATTTCCACGTACTGCCCATCTACGGCGGTGCCTCCTACGAAACCCAGACCCGCGCCCTGCGTCGCGGTGCCCAGGTTGTCGTCGGTACTCCGGGCCGCGTGATGGACCTGATCCGTCGCAAGAACCTGGACCTCTCCGGCCTGAAAGCTCTGGTACTGGACGAAGCTGATGAAATGCTGCGTATGGGCTTCATCGACGACGTTGACTGGATCATGGAGCAGTGCCCGAGCACTCGTCAGGTTGCCCTGTTCTCTGCCACCATGCCGGAGCAGATCCGTCGCGTGGCCCAGAAGCACCTGAAGCAGCCCAAAGAGATCAAGATTGCCTCCAAGACTGCTACCGCTACCACTATTCGCCAGCGCTACTGGCAGGTAACCGGTCTGCACAAGCTGGACGCCATGACCCGTCTGCTGGAAGTGGAATCCTACGAAGCCCTGCTGGTGTTCGTGCGTACCAAGAACGCCGCTGAAGAGCTGGCTGGCAAGCTGGCCGCCCGTGGCCACGCTTGTGAAGCGCTGCACGGCGACATCCCGCAGAAACTGCGTGAGCGTACCGTCGACAAACTGCGTCAAGGCCAGCTGGATATCCTGATCGCCACCGACGTTGTCGCCCGTGGTCTGGACGTTGAGCGCATCACTCACGTAGTGAACTACGACATTCCGTACGACACCGAATCTTACGTTCACCGTATCGGTCGTACCGGCCGTGCCGGTCGCAAGGGCGAAGCCATCCTGTTCGTGGCTCCCCGCGAGCGCCGCATGCTGCGCGCTATCGAGCACGCAACTCGTCAGGCCATCGAGCCGATGAAGATGCCGAGCACCGAGGACATCAACCAGCATCGTCTGGCCAAGTTCAAAGAGCGCATCCGCGAAACCATGATGGGTGAAGAGCTCGAGATCTACCACAACCTGGTCAACGAGCTGATCGAAGAAGATTCTGCCGATCCGCTGGAGCTGGCTGCTGCACTGGCCAAGCTGGTACAGGGTGACCAACCGCTGCTGCTGGATGATTCCATTCCGGATCCGCTGTTCAACAACAGCAACGATCGTGGTGGCTTCGAGCGCCGTGACTTCAACGATCGTGGCGGTCGTGACTTCGGTGACCGTGGCGATCGTCCTGCCCGTCGCATGCCTTCCCTGGAGCCGCGTCCGCTGAAAGACAACCCGGACGTGGAGATGGAGCGCTACCGCGTAGACGTGGGTGCCCATCACGGCGTCAAGCCGGGCCAGATCGTGGGCGCCATCGCCAACGAAGCGAACATCGAGAGCCGCTTCATCGGCAACATCGACATCGCTGACGACTTCTCTACCGTCGACCTGCCCAAGGGTATGAGCGCCGATGTGCTGGAAGTGATCAAGAAGGCCCGTGTTTGCCAGCGTCCGCTGCAGATCACTCGCTACACCGAAGTGCCGGCCGGTGGCAACACCAGCAGCCGTCCGCCCCGTGGTGATCGTCCGTTCCGTGGCGACCGTCCTTTCAACAAGGATCGCCGTCCCCAGGGTGACCGTCCGTTCAACAAGAGCGGGGAGCGCCGTGAAGGTGGCTTCAACAAAGATCGCAAATTCGGTGGCAAGCGTCGCGAAAGCTGATTGCTGATCCCGTTATGAAGAAGGCCGCTCATTGAGCGGCCTTTTTTTCTGCCTGCGGTTTACCCTGTGTTCTTACTGAACGCCAGATCGGCATAAGCCGTTAAATGGGGGAGCGCATGATGGCCACTATTTGATGACTGGATGTCGGGGAAAGAGAGAATACCTTTTCTACTCGACAGGCGGTTGTGACGTGGTTGGGTATCATCCGCCGTTCTGCCATAGGTCTGGGCTGGCAGCCGTTTCTTTGTATTGGCAAGCGTTGGGACGTGTGCACTTGGGCGGATAGTTGGATGGGGAGTGACAGCATTGCGCCCGCTGACTCCGGCGGTCGCAAGGGGTGGCGACTAGTTGGCCGCTCAGAGGCTTTGTCTGGCTGGCAGCCATTATTCATATCGAGTGGGGTAATTGGTTGGCATCAATGAAGAAGGCGACCATCTGGTCGCCTTCTTGTTGTGCATTGTGACGTGCAGAGTTCGCAGCCCGAGGGGCTATCAGAGCACCATGGCGGCAATCCAGCCGAAGATCACCAGCGGGATGTTGTAGTGAATAAAGGTGGGCACCACGCTGTCCCAGATATGGTCATGCTGGCCATCGGCGTTGAGGCCGGAGGTGGGGCCCAGCGTCGAGTCGGATGCCGGTGAACCCGCATCCCCCAGCGCGCCAGCGGTACCGACCAGTGCGATGATCGCCATCGGTGAGAAGCCAAGCTGCAGACAGAGCGGCACATAGATGGTGGCGATGATGGGCACGGTGGAGAAGGAAGAGCCGATCCCCATGGTGATGAGCAGACCCACCAGCAGCATCAGGAAGGCGGCGATCCCCTTGTGCTGACCGATGCCGGAGGCGACCACCTGAACCAGAGAGTCGACCCCGTGGGTTGCCTTCATCACCGCGGCAAAACCGGCTGCGGAGATCATGATGAAGCCGATCAGCGACATCATCCGCACCCCCTGAGTGAAGGCATCCTGGCTTTCGCGAAACTTGATGACGCCGCCGCAGGTGAAGATGACAAAACCGGCCAGCGCACCCAGTACGATGCTGTTGGTCATCAGTTGCAGCCCCAGCGCCACGCCAATGGCCAGCAGGGCCACCCAGATGTGGGTGAGGTTGAGCTCGACCGCTTCGGGCTCGGCATCCAGGATCTTGGCCAGATCGTACTGGCGCGGTTTGCGATAGCTGATGAATACCGCGATCAGCAGGCCCAGTACCATACCTGCAACCGGAATGGCCATAGCCAGCGGGATCTGGCTGGTGGTGATGGGCACGCCGTTATCGATCAGGTTCTTGGCCAGAATGTTATTCAGGAAGATGCCACCAAAGCCGACCGGCAGCACCATATAGGTAGCTGTCAGGCCAAAGGTGATGACACAGGCCACCTGACGACGGTCGATCTGCATCTGTGCCATCACATTCAGCAGCGGCGGGATCAAGATGGGAATAAAGGCGATGTGAACCGGGATAAGGTTCTGGGAGGAGATCGCCACGGCCAGCACGGAAGAGAGCAGCAGGGTTTTGACCCACATGATTCGGGTCGAGCTGGCATCCTTGCCCAACTGGCTGATCACCTTGCGGGCCAGCAGGTCGGTGATCCCGGAGCGGGAGATGGCAACCGCAAAGGCGCCCAGCATGGCGTAGGAGAGAGCAATCTCGGCGCCACCGCCCAGGCCACCGCTGAAGGTGGTGAGGGTATCGGTCAACGACAGCCCACCGACCAGGCCGCCAGCAATGGCACCCAGCGCCAGCGAGACCACCACATTGATCCGCAGCAGACTGAGCACCAGCATCAGCCCGACTGCGATAACAACTGGATTCATTTGATTTCCTTATAGTTTGTTATTGCTGTCTGTCATGTGAAGGGGAGTTAGTTTGCGAAAAATGTGACAAATGTCGAGAAAAAAATCAGTCAAACCCCTCATATCGCAGCAGCATGTGGCACAAGGTTGCTCAACATGAGGGTTTGTGACCTGTTTGTCTCCGTGCATCCCGTGCGCAGCGGTGGATAGTGACGTTGATGGCGATTTCCGGTGCGCCGTGCAATCAATCATTTCCCCAAAAAGCGAAGGCTGCCAGTGGCAGCCTTCATCCGTTTATTCTTGCCCCTCATCATCGGCAGGAGCATCGGTTGTGTCATCATCCGGATGCGCTGGCGGCCATCCCCCCATGCTCTTCCAGCGGTTAACGATATGACAGAACAGCTCTGTGGTGCGTTCGGTGTCATAGAGGGCAGAGTGCGCCTCTTTATTGTCAAACGGGATGCGGGCGCTCTGGCACGCTTTGGCCAGCACGGTCTGGCCCAGCGCCAGCCCGGAGAGAGCAGCGGTGTCGAAGGTGGCAAACGGGTGGAACGGATTGCGCTTGAGGCCAGCGCGCTCGGCGGCAGCCATCACGAAGCCGTGATCGAAGGTGGCGTTGTGGGCCACTATGATGGCGCGGCCGCAATCCTGCTCCTTCATCCCCTTGCGGATCCCCTTGAAGATCTCGGTCAGTGCCTCTTTTTCCGAGACAGCGCCACGCAACGGGTTGTAGGGGTCGATGCCGGTGAACTCCAGCGCGGCCTTTTCCAGGTTGGCCCCTTCGAAGGGCTCGACATGAAAGTGGAATACCTGATCGGGAACGAGCCAGCCCTGCTCATCCATTTTCAGGGTGTAAGCCGCGATTTCGAGCAGGGCATCGGTCTTGGCGTTGAACCCGGCTGTTTCAACATCGATGACGACGGGGTAAAAACCACGGAAACGGCCCTTGAGGGTATGAACTGCGTCGGTCATGGGATCTCGGTCGGGATAAAATGAGGCGGCATTATGGCAAAAAAGCACAGGCTTGTCCTCCCATCCCACGCAGTCGGCCGCGCCAAGATGGCGCCGGATTCAATATCTGTGCAGCCACCAGCGGGCGGCAATTAGCGCCGTGAGCGACCCCAGCAAGGCGCTGGCCAGTACATCCACCGGCCAGTGCATCCCCATAACCATGCGCGACAGACCAACCCCTAGCGCCCACAACGGCAGCAGCCAGACGCCCGTGGGGGCTCGGGCAAGCCAGATAAGGCCAAAGAACTGGGCCAGGCTGATGGCGGCGATGCTGTGGCCAGAGGGGAAGGCGTAGTTCACCTCGGCCTGCCAGTGGTGGCCGAGCCATTCTGGCAGGGCCAGCAACTGGCTGGCGGCGTGAACCTGTTCACTGCGCACATCGACGCTACTGGCGTAGAAGTGCTTGATGGCCGGGATCAGCGACTGACTCTCCAGCCAGAGCAGATAGGGTCTGGGCTCTTCGGTCAGGTGTTTGATCAGGCTCTTGAGCACCCAGTCGTTGGCGAGCAGGGCTGCCAGCGTACACCCCAGCGTAATGAAGGGAGCCAGCTCCAGTTTGAGTTTGTAGCGGGTCAGCAACAGCAAGAGGGCGCCACTGACCCCGATCCCGGGAAGATCGACCATGCGGGTGAGGGCGTATGACCACCATAGCCAGCCTGATTGCAGGGAGCCGGTCAGAAAAGGCTGCCAGGGCAGGGTGGCGAGTAGTAACAGGGGCAGGATTAACAGGGCTGTGAAGCCAAGCACCTGACTGCGGGTGAGTGAGGCGGTTGACGCTGGGAGCGGCGGAGCGTGTGGCGGCATGGTGGGTATGGGCGATCGCGAAAAAGAGGGGCATTGTGCCACCGAGATATGCTCGGACAAAGCCGAGCAGTCGGTTTGTTACCTCTGCTTACACATTTGTGGCGACATCCTCTGTTTGAGCGGGCGCATGGAGCGGCTGCCGCGCAATGTGGTCCCGTTTCGCGCCGGATTGCATCACAGGCTGAAATCTCGGGCGGCTTTGCGCTAGAATGGCGCCCCCGTGGCGGTTGTGACCAAAGAGAGCCCGATGAAGATAGTCGTTGATGAGAATATGCCCCATGCCGTGGAGCTGTTTGCCGAATTTGGCGAGGTGGTCGCCTTGCCCGGACGGCAGATGCAGGCCCGCGATCTGCTGGATGCCGATGTGCTGCTGGTGCGTTCGGTCACCCGCGTCAACGGCGATTTGCTGGCGACCAGCCCCAAACTCGGGTTTGTTGGCACCGCCACCATAGGCACCGACCATGTGGACAAGGCGTTGCTGGCAAGCCGCAATATTCCTTTCTTCAGCGCCCCCGGTTGCAACAAGTATTCGGTGGGGGATTATGTGCTCTCCGCCCTGCTGGTGCTGGCGGAGCGTTACGAACTCGACCTCTCGGCCATGACGTTGGCGGTGATTGGCGCGGGCAATACTGGCGAGTGTGTGGCTGACAAGGCCCAAGCGCTCGGCATTCGGGTGCTGCGCTGCGATCCGCCCAAGGCGCGGGAAAATCCCGCAGCGGGCTTTGTCGATTATCAGACCGCTCTTGGCGCCGATATTGTCAGCTTCCACGTGCCGATCACCCGTGAAGGGCTGGATGCCACCTACCATCTGCTCGATGCCGAACAGATTGCCGCGCGCCCGGCAGGGCAGATCCTGATCAACGCATCCCGTGGCGAGGTGTGGGATAACCGGGCCCTGCTGGCACGCCAGCTGAGCGATAAGCCTTTACGACTGGTGATGGATGTGTGGGAGAACGAGCCCGAGCCACTGGCTGTGCTGGTGCCCCATACCGAGATTGCCACTCCCCATATCGCCGGTTACAGCCTGGAGGGGAAGGCCCGCGGTACCTGGATGCTCTATCAGGCGCTCTGCCAGCAGCTGGGACGCCAGCCTCGTCAGGATTTGAGTAAGCTCCTGCCTGCCCCCGATGTGCAGGCGGTGGTGCCGGGCCGCGCACCGGATCAGGCGTTGATCAAGCAGCTGGTGCATCTGGTCTATGATGTGCGTCGCGATGATGCCCGTTTCCGGGCCCGACTCGGCCTGCCCGGCAGCTTTGACGAGCAGCGCAAACACTATCCCGAGCGCCGTGAACTATCCTCCCTGCAGGTTGAGGGTGCGTTTGCCGACCAGGCGCTGGGCGAGCTGGGATTTGCGCTGTCACGCCCCTGAATCGGGGCCTAGGAGTTGGAAGATAACCGGAAGGGGTGAGCCGTACTGGCTACCTCGCCCCCATTTTTTTACTGAGCTGGCGCAGATACTACTGCGCTGGCTCAGCCATATCAGGCAGCGTCATCTCGCCGTGCGAGCGCCTGCCGACCATGGCGCCACCCGGCGCCATTGCAGCATTATCAGAGGAGAACAGAATGAGCCAGCAGTTTAACGTAGCGGTATTGGGTGCCAGCGGCGCCGTGGGTCAGGCGATGATCGAGATCCTGGAAGAGCGCGAATTTCCGGTAGCGACCCTCTATCCGCTGGCTTCCAGCCGTAGCGCCGGTGATACCGTGCGCTTTGGCGGCAAGAACCTCGAGATCCTCGATGTGGAGGAGTTTGACTGGAGCCAGGTGCAGATCGCACTCTTCTCCGCCGGTGCCGAGGTCTCTGCCAAGTGGGCGCCGATTGCTGCCGAACACGGCTGCATCGTCATCGACAACACCTCCTGCTTCCGTTACGACGAAGATATCCCGCTGGTGATCCCGGAAGTGAACCCGGATGCGCTGGCCGATTTTCGCAATCGCAACATCATCGCCAATCCCAACTGCTCCACCATCCAGATGCTGGTGGCCCTGAAGCCGCTGCACGACGAAGTAGGCATTGCCCGCATCAACGTGGCCACCTATCAATCCGTGTCAGGCTCCGGCAAAGAGGGGGTCAGCGAGTTGGCGGGTCAGACCGCTCATCTGCTCAACGGTCGTCCGGTGGAACCGACCCTCTATCCGCAACAGATCGCCTTTAACCTGATCCCGCAGATCGACAGCTTCACTGACAACGGCTACACCCGTGAAGAGATGAAGATGGTATGGGAAACCCAGAAGATCCTCGGCGATGCCAGCATTGCCGTGAACCCCACCTGCGTGCGGGTGCCGGTCTTCTACGGCCATGCCGAGGCGGTACACGTCGAGCTGCACCAGCCGCTCGATGCCGAACAGGTCAAGGACCTGCTGCGCAATGCGCCGGGCGTGACCCTGTTTGATGACGAAGGGGATTATCCGACCCCGGTGCGTGACGCAACCGGCAAGGATGAGGTGCTGGTGGGTCGGGTGCGCCAGGATATTTCTCACCCGAGTGGTATCAATATGTGGATCGTGGCCGATAACGTTCGTAAGGGCGCGGCAACCAACAGTGTACAGATTGCCGAGCTGCTGGTTCGCGACTATCTGTAAGGCTGGTCAGATGCCACAGATGCGCAGCAGGGAGTGCTGCGCATCCGGCCTGTGATCAAACCGGGGTGTGACCCATGCCGCACTCCGTCACTTCAAGATTCTGTTGCGATATCAACTGATTAAGTTTTTTCCTACACTCAGGGTCAAGTTGGGTGCTAAATGTGTCGGACTGCTGGCTTGCCAGGCGAGCCTGATTTATATTGAACCGACTGTTTTGGGGTAACTATCCAGATTTTTCAATGTGATAGGGCCGTCATACGAAGGAACGAATATGGGACATTCCCGCATAACATTGGCAACGCTACTCGCATTGGGTCTGCTGGGCACCGTCCAGGCTGAAGACTCGGCGCGGGAGCCTTTTTTTGTCGAGCTAAAAGGCCCAGACGAACCCGCACCTCCCGCCGTCAATTCCCAGCCGCTGGCGCAGCCGATCGCCAGACCCGTCGCGCAACCGGTGCGTGCAACCGCCCAGCCGGTGGTGCGTCAGGTCACTGCCAATGCCGGTAGCTATGGCCCTGTTCGTCCGACCGATACCCTCTGGAGCCTGGCGAGCAAATATCGCCCCTCCAATCGGGTCAGCGTCTACCAGACCATGGTGGCGATTTACGAGAAAAATCCCCGCAGTTTTGCCGATGGCAATATCAACCACATTCTGGTGGGCTCCCGCATTCTGCTGCCGACCGCGGCGGAGGCGAGCGTCATCACTGATGCCGAGGCCCGCGCCAAGTTCCGCAGCGACAACGCCAGCTGGAAGGGGTTAAGCCCCAAATATCTGGCTGACAAGCAGACCCATACCGCCAAGCCGGCTGCCGCCAAACCCGCCAAGACCGAGCCGGTGAAGGCTGCGCCTGCGCCGCTGCCAGTGGCGAAAGCCGCCCCCATTCCAGCCCCGGTGGTGGCACCGCAACCGGCGGCTGAAACCAAAGAAGTGGCCAAGGTGAGCGAGCCTGCGCCGAAAGAGGCGGTAGCACCTGCTCCTAGCTCTGCAGAAGGCACCACACCGGCGCCTCTGCCTTCCGATCTGGATAAACCGGTGGGCAAACCGGCTACCGAGATGGCGCTGGCACTGGAAGATGCCAATGCCCAGCTCGGCCAGGTGACCGAGATGAACCACAGGCTCAAGCTGCGTCTGCAATCCCTGACCGAAGAGGTGGAGACCCTCAAGGCCCAGTTGCAGGATCAGACGGCGCTGCAAAAAGAGATTGCCGAGCTCAAGGCCCAACCGGTCCCGCCGGTGGCAGCCGAGCCTGAGCCTGAGAAAAACTGGTTGATGGATCTGCTTTCCTCACCGCTCAACCTCGCCATGATCATCCTGCTGCCTGTGCTGCTGGTATTGGCACTGGTGACTCTGTGGCTGCGTGCCCGTGCCCGCCGCGAACTGGAAGAGCAGGAGAAGAGCCTCTCCGAATCCACCGCCATGATGATGGATCAGGAGCAGAGCGAGTTTGATGATCTGCTGAGCGTCGATGTGACCGACAACGAGCCGGTGCGCCCGGTACCGGATCTCAACACCCCCGATGGCTTTATGCCGATGGAGCCCGACGAGCCGGCCGCCAAGCCGGATGTCGATCTGGTGTTCAGCGACGAGGGCGAGATGGAGCTGCAGGGCTTCGAGCCCGAGCGGATGGCGGCCCAGCCAGCCAGTCGTGACCCGGATCTTGTGCCGGATCTCGATCTCTCGCTGGATGAGCCCATCGCGCTTGCCAACGAGCCCGCCATGGATCTGGCCAGCGAGTTCAACCCCAAGCCCAAGGCCGCTGACGAGATCATGAGCGAAGAGGAGCTGCAGGCAGCCCTGTTTGCCGAGCTGGATGCGGATCTCTCAGCCGACCTCGAGCCCGATTTGAGCTCCATCGACGAAGTCGGCGCCGCTGACGACGATCTGGCCAGCTTCGATCTCGGCGATTTCGACAGTGCCCTCGACGAGCCTGCTGCTGGCAAAGATGATAACGCCATTGATCTCAGTGCCGCAGAGGACGCTGACGAGAGTGCGGATGCCATGCTGGCCGAGCTCGGTCTTGAGCCTGTCAAGGCGAAGGAAGCTGAGCTGGATCTGGAGTGGGATCCCAACGAGCTGGCGCTCTCCGATTTCGAAGATGCGTTCGCCGAGGTGGAATCTCATCCGGCAGATCTCCAGCCCCGTGAGCAGGCACAGGAGAGCGGCTACGTCGAGATCGACAAGCTGCTGGCCGAAGCGGATGCCACCGCGCCGGAGCAGGAGCCGTATCAGGGCTTCTCGCTGGATGTGGGGCTCGATGGCTTCCCCGAGGTGCTGCCGGAATCCACCGGATTTGACGTGGATGCCGACGACGGCGGTGTGGGTGCCAAGCTGGATCTGGCCCGTGCCTACCTCGAGATTGACGACAAGGATAGCGCCCGCGAGCTGCTGCAAGAGGCGGCGGAGCAGGGTAGTGATCACCAGCGCGCCGAAGCCGAGAAGTTGCTCAAGCGGTTGGGCTAAAGCATCTCCCATCACGGGATCAGCAAAACGGGGGCAGCCAGAAGGCTGCCCTCTTCTTTTGGCGATTTGCGATGGGGGGTCATGGCCGCGCAGGCTGACCATCCAGGCCAATTGCGGCGTGTGGTGGGACTTTTCGGGCTGAGCGCGTATAATCCGCCCCGTTTCTTTCACTGCGTTTTCACAACAAGACAAGTTTATCCATGCGAATTGCCCTAGGTATTGAATATGACGGCAGCCGGTATTTCGGCTGGCAGCGTCAGCGTGAAGTGATCAGCGTGCAGGCTGAACTGGAGACGGCGCTGAGCCGGATCGCCAACCACCCAGTCTCCATCCAATGTGCCGGACGCACCGATGCTGGTGTCCATGCGACCGGTCAGGTGATCCACTTCGATACCGAGGCGAACCGCGCCGAAGGGGCCTGGACCCTGGGGCTCAATTCCAACCTGCCGCCGGATATCGCCGTGCGCTGGGTCAAGCAGGTGGACGAGAGCTTCCACGCCCGCTTCAGCGCCACCGCCCGTCGCTACCGCTATGTCATCTACAACCACAACTACCGGCCGGCGATCCTCGGCAGTGGCGTCAGTCACTATCACGAGACCATCGATGCCGAACTGATGCACCAGGCGGGCCAGAGCCTGCTGGGGGAGCATGACTTCAGCACCTTCCGCGCCGTCGCCTGCCAATCCAACACCCCGTGGCGCAATGTGACCCATCTGTGTGTCAGCCGTCAGGGGCCCTATATCGTGCTGGATATTCGCGCCAACGCCTTCCTGCACCACATGGTGCGCAACATCACCGGCTCCCTGCTGCTGGTGGGGCAGGGGCTCAAACCGGTGGAGTGGATTGCCGAGGTGCTGGCTGCCAAGGATCGCAATCTGGCCGGGCCGACCGCCAAGGCTGGTGGACTCTATCTGGTCGACGTGGATTACCCGGCCGAGTTTGCTCTGCCGCAGTTGCCGCTCGGCCCGCTGTGGCTGCCCGACTCGGCACCGGGTACGACCAGTTTTTAGTAACTGCGCCCGAAAAATTGTGGTTTAATGACCCGTCATTTGTTGCCATCGAGCTATTAAGTCATTGAACAATCTAGGCTCGATGCGTTTTGTCAGGCACAAAAGCATTAAGGAATTCCATGAGCTGGCTTGAGAAGATTCTTCCCAAGAGCAAGATCACTGCGCCCCGTCGTCACAACATTCCGGAAGGGGTGTGGACCAAGTGCAGTGCTTGTGAACAGGTGCTCTACCGGGCAGAGTTGGAGCGCAACCTCGAAGTGTGCCCCAAGTGTGATCATCATATGCGCATCAGCGCCCGCGCCCGTCTCGAGAGCTTCCTCGATGAGCAGGGTCGTACCGAGATCGGTGCCGAGCTGGAGCCGCAGGATGTACTGAAATTCAAGGATTCCAAGCGCTACAAGGATCGTTTGTCTGCCGCTCAGAAAGAGACGGCGGAGAAAGATGCGCTGGTGGTGATGAAAGGGACCCTCAAAGGGGTACCGGTTGTCGCCTGTTCGTTCGAGTTCTCCTTCATGGGGGGCTCCATGGCCTCCGTGGTCGGTGCCCGCTTCGTGCGCGCCGTCGAGGAGTGCATCAAGGAAGGCCGTGGCCTGGTCTGCTTCTCCGCCTCTGGTGGTGCTCGCATGCAGGAAGCCCTCTTCTCCTTGATGCAGATGGCCAAGACCAGTGCTGCGCTGGACAGACTCACCAAGGCGGGACTGCCCTATATCTCCGTGCTGACTGATCCCACCATGGGTGGCGTCTCTGCCAGTCTGGCGATGCTGGGTGACATCAACGTGGGCGAGCCCAAGGCGCTGATCGGCTTTGCCGGCCCGCGCGTTATCGAGCAGACCGTGCGCGAGAAGCTGCCGGAAGGCTTCCAGCGCTCCGAGTTCCTGCTGGAAAAGGGTGCCATCGATATCATCATCGATCGCCGCGAAATGCGTAACCGTCTGGCCAGCCTGCTCGCCAAAATGCTGAATACTCACGTCATCGAAGAGTGAAGATGAGTTCAAACATGCAACAATCCCAAAGCCGGTCGCTTGTCGACTGGCTTTCTTATTTGGAGCAGATCCATCCGGTCAATATCGACATGGGGCTGGATCGGGTCGGTGCTGTCGCCCGGCGTATGGGGCTTACCCAGCTGCCGTTCAAGGTGATCACGGTGGCGGGCACCAACGGCAAGGGCTCCAGCTGTGCCATGGCGGCCAGCATTCTGATGGCCGCAGGCTATAAGGTCGGCGTCTACTCCTCGCCCCATCTGCTGCGCTTTACCGAACGGGTGCGGGTCAACGGGCAAGAGCTGGCCGACAGCGATCACTGCGCCGCCTTTGCCGAGGTGGAAGCTGCTCGTGGCGAGATTGCCCTTACCTTCTTCGAGTTCGCCACCCTGGCCGGTTTGTGGCTCTTCTGCCGCGCCGCGCCCGATGTGCTGCTGCTGGAAGTGGGGCTGGGCGGTCGGCTCGACGCCACCAATGTGGTGGAGTCCGATGTGGCGATGATCACCTCCATTGCCCTCGATCACTGCGACTGGCTGGGTGATACCCGCGAAGCCGTGGCGGTGGAGAAGGCGGGCGTCTATCGCGCCGGTAAACCCGCCATCAGCGGTGAGCCCAATCCGCCTGCGACTATTGCGAGCGAAGCACAGCGTCTTGGCGCCAACCTGCGTCAGGTCGGTATCGATTTTCGTGGCGATGAGCACGAGAGCGGTTGGGATTATCATGGCCTTAACCAGTGGCGGGATCTGCCAAAACCGGCGCTGCCACTGATGAACGCGGTGACCGTGCTGGCGGCGCTGGAATCCCTCGGCTTGCCGCTGCCGGAGTCCGCCATTCGTGACGGGCTTGCCAATGCCCGGCTGGCTGGCCGGATGCAGCAGTTGCAAAGTGCGCCGCTGGTGATCGTCGATGTGGCCCATAACCCCCATTCGGCGGCCTATCTGGCCGCGCAATTGCGCAAGATGCCCTGCTCGGGTGTGCGCCGCGCCGTGGTCGGCATGCTCAAAGACAAGGACATGGCGGGTTCCCTTGCCGAACTCGATGGTCTGATTGGCGAGTGGTATCTGGCCAGCCTCACCGGCCCGCGCGCCGCCACCGCTGCGCAACTGGTTGCGGCGTTGGGGGAGGGAAAGGGCCCTGCCAGGGAGTTTGATGATGTCAGCGCCGCTTATCAGGCAGCGTTGGCCGCATCGAGTCCGGACGATATGGTCATTGTGTTTGGTTCGTTTTACACTGTCGCCGACATTCTGGCGGGTGTCGCCGTCTAGGCCACACCCCGGCTCCCCGGTCTTCGGGCGGGGAGCCAAATCGCATATTGAGTTACGTAAAGGTAGGATTCAACTTGGCCTCGAAGTTTCAAAACCGTCTGGTGGGCACCGTCATCCTGGTGGCCCTGGTTGTTATTTTCCTGCCGGACTTGCTGGATGGTCACAAGCTGGCACAAAAGGAGGAGGCCTTTGCCAAGATCCCGCTGCGCCCCGAGCTGGAGCCTGCCAAGCCTGCGCTGCAGGTCTCGGCTGCCAGCAGCCTGCCAGCCGATCATCTGGCCAGCCAGCAACAGGCCTCTGCGGCCCAGCAGTGGCAAGTGGAAGAGGTGGCTGACCCCATGACCCTCGCCGGTCAGGGCAACGGTGCGCAGCCGGCGACAACCCCTGCCGCACCGGCACCGGTCCAGCCGCAACAGAATGCCCAACCCAAGCCACAGCCCAAGCCGGAAGTGGTGGCCAAAAAACCGGTCGAACCGCCCAAGCCAGCACCCAAGCCGACGCCAGCCAAACCGGTTGAAGTGGCCAAGGCCCCCGCACCGGCCAAGCCGCAGGCGGGTCAGATCAAGTCCCTCGACGATCTGATTGAAAGCAAGATGACCCAGCCGACCACACCCGCGCCTGCTGCGGCACCGGCACAGGGTAGCTGGATCCTCCAGCTTGGCGCCTTCAAGAACGTCGACAGCGTCAACGCGCTGGTGAGCAAGCTGCGGGCGGCGGGCTACTCTGCCCACACCTCGCCGCGCACACCGGTGCAGGGTCAGCTCAACCGGGTCTTTATCGGGCCGGATGTCTCCAAGGCCAAACTGCAAGGGATGCAGGGTCGGATCTCCCAGATGACCGGCCTCAGTGGCTCGGTGGTCTCTTACAATCCGTGACGGCTTGCCGTTGGCAATGGCCCTCTGAAACAAACACCGCGCCCCGTGCGCGGTGTTTTTTATCTGGCCGTCGTGATTTTTAAGGACGGCGTCGTACAGGTCACCCCCCGGTTGGGATTTTCGGGCAGTTGGGGTAGTCTGAGCCCTTCTGCTACTCACAGGAGTTCAAGATGATCCTCTCGACGACCCCCACGCTGGAAGGCAAAACCATTCGTGAATACCGCGGCATCGTGGTTGGCGAAGCCATTCTCGGCGCCAACATTTTCAAGGATCTCTTTGCCGGGATCCGCGACATCATCGGCGGCCGCTCCGGTGCCTATGAAAAAGAGCTGGCCCGTGCCCGCGAGATCGCTTTCGATGAGCTCAAAGAGCGTGCCGCCGCCCTTGGCGCCAATGCGGTAGTCGGCATCGATATCGACTACGAAGTGGTGGGGCAAAACGGCAGCATGCTGATGGTCAGCATCAGTGGCACCGCTGTGGTGGTCTGATCGGGCCTCCGCCTCTGCATGGGCAATGAGCCGATAACTGGGTTATCGGCTTTTTTATTGCCTGTCTGATACGTGGTGGCTGGCAGGGTTATCATTTAAGTCATTGATTTTAAATATTTATATTTATTGATAATTCCACGGACCGGTTTTATTTTTTTTCACTGGGTGGCCCGAGAGGGTCAAGCTAGAGTGCCGCCATCAGGAACGACACCGCTCACGGACGAGGTTCTCTTCTCTTGAAGGCGTATCACTATGAATCAAACACCCGCTCTGCTGACCCTTGTCATGTTGGCCATGACCGCCCATGCCGGCAGTGCCCTCGCGGCGCTGCCCAACTTCAGCGCCACTTGCCCCACCGATATCCGGGTCAAGTCGCAAGGGGGCAACGTCTTTATCAATGGCAAGAAGGCGACCCTGAAAACGCTGGCGCCCGCCGCCTATTCGGCCACAAACGGCAAGGTGGTCATCGGGATCACCTTCGATCTGCCCGCCAGCGAACCCATCCTGGATTACGTCATCAAGCATGATCGGCGAGCCCACGGCTTTTGCACCGTGCACGCCTGGTCGGCGGGCAAGGCAGCCGCACTGCCGATGGCCAAGGGAGACTCGCCCTATCAGGGCAAGTGGGTAGCCAAGAACCGCGAGACAGGTGCCACGGTGGCCAATATTCAGGTGGATGGCAAGGAGCAGGTGTGGGTCAACGGAGTCAAGGTGAAGGCCAAGCGGGCCGATGGCGCGCTGCAGTTTCGTCAGGGCACCATCCTCTACACCTTGCAGGGGGATCCGCGTATTCGCGATGAGAGCGACTGGAATGACAGCGATGTTCAGAATACCGGCCCCATCCGGCTCGAGTAACAGACACGCCGTGCCACGGCTTGGTCATTGATGCAAAAAACAGAGAGCGGCATGGCCGCTCTCTGTTTTGTTGTCTCTATTGGGTGATAGCCGTGCGGGGTTAGATGCCGTGGATGGCGTTGGCTTCCCCATACCAGTCCAGCTTGTCGGCCAGAGTGACCACCGAGCCGATGATGATGAGACTCGGGCTCTTCACCTGACGGGCCAGTTCGGCCAACTGCTGCAGCTCGCCGCGCACCACCCGCTGGCTGAGCTGGGTGCCTTGCTCCACCAGCGCCACCGGGGTGTGACCGGACATGCCGTGGGTTTGCAGCGCATCCTGAATGCGGGCGGCGTGGGCCAGCCCCATGTAGAAGACCAGAGTCTGGCGTGGGGCCGCCAGCGCCGACCACTCCTGGGCGATATTACCCTCCTTGTCGTGACCGGTGATGAACTGTACTCGCTGGGCATGATCGCGGTGGGTGAGGGGAATGCCGCTGTAGGCAGCGCAGCCTGAGGCTGCCGTAATGCCCGGTACCACCGAGAAGGGGATGCCCGCCTCGGCTAGGGTTTCCAGCTCCTCGCCACCCCGGCCAAAGATAAAGGGATCGCCCCCCTTGAGCCGCACCACCTGTTTGCCCAGCTGCGCCTGCTCCAGCAACAGCTGGTTGATCGCCTGCTGGGGCACACAGTGGCGGCCCGCCTCCTTGCCAACAAAAATCCGCTCGGCATCCCGGCGAACAAGCGCCAGCACCTCCTGCGAGACCAGCCGGTCATAGACCACCACATCCGCCTGTTGCAGCTGTTGCAGACCGCTTAGGGTAAGCAGTCCCGCATCGCCGGGGCCTGCGCCCACCAGGGTTACGCTTCCCTTGCTCTGCTGTTGCTCATCGAGTAGCTCGGCGACGCTCTGTTCGGCAGCTTGCTGCTGGCCGCGGGCCAGTTGGCGGGCGAGGCGATCGTGGCTAAAGAGCCGCTCCCAGAAGCGGCGGCGGGCTAGCTTGTCCGGAATGAGTTTGACCCGCTCGCGCAGCTTGCCCGCCAGCGCCGCGAGCTGGCCGAGGTGTTGCGGCAGCAACGCTTCAAGTTTTTCCCGCAGCTGGCGGCTCAGTACCGGCGCCGTGCCTGCGCTGGAGATCGCCACCATCAGCGGCGAGCGGTCGATGATCGCGGGCATGATGGCGCTGCAGTGGGCAGGATAGTCCACCACATTGCAGAAGATCTGGCGCAGGTTCGCCTCGTGAAAGACCTGCTGGTTGACCTCTTGCTGGTTGGTGGCGGCGATCACCAGCCACTTGCCATCGAGCAGTTCGGGATGAAAGCCGGCGGCGCAAACGGTCAGGCGACCCTGCTCGGCCCAGCTCATCAATTGGGGTTCCAGGTGCGGGGCATTGATGGTGATCTTCGCCTTGGCATCGAGCAGCAGGCGCGCCTTGCGCACCGCCACCTCACCGCCGCCGACGATCAGGACCGGCTTGTTTTGCAACTGACAGAAGAGAGGGAGAAAGTCCATAACAGGCTCCGGATGCTTGCCCGCTCGCAATGCCGCGCCGGGCGAGATAGCAGGGCACGCCGTGACGTACCCCGGATGGTCGGGGGAAAGATCCCCCGACGGGAATAAAAAAGGGGAAGGGTGATCTACGCCCGGGCCAACGACAGATCCCCACCGGTGTCGGCCACTTGATCACGCTTCCCCAAACGAGGTTTTTCCTATTGCACCGCTTTGACGTGCATGTTGGCGACGTACTGATCTTCGGCCCAGAAGATGCGGTCAGCGACCATGGCTTCCGGGTTGAGGGTTACGCCGCGCAGCACCCGCTCCTTGAACTTGTGATAACCGGCCCGGTCGATAAGGTGACCCAT
Organism: Aeromonas sp. Y293-4; assembly: GCF_027705905.1. Classification (NCBI taxonomy): domain Bacteria; kingdom Pseudomonadati; phylum Pseudomonadota; class Gammaproteobacteria; order Aeromonadales; family Aeromonadaceae; genus Aeromonas; species Aeromonas sp. Y293-4. The sequence continues at coordinate 216,934 of NZ_JAPDCI010000005.1, forward strand.
GTGCAGGTAGATGGGCTTGCCATCCAGCATCTCGGCCTCGAACTCGAACAGGTTCTTGATCACTGCGTGCAGCACCTCTTCGGTGACCCAGTTGAGGAACAGCTTGCCAGTACGGGGGGTCTTCTTGCTGGTGCGTCCCCCCAGCTTGACCATGTAGAGCTGTTTGGGAGCCCGCTGCCAGGCCAAGGTCGGGCAGGCCAACACGCACTCGCCACAGCCGATGCACTTGCTCTCCTCCTTGACCGCCTTGCCATGCTTGATGGCGAGGCAATCCACTGCGTGGTGGCTGCATGCTTTGACGCAGGCGCCGCAGCCGATGCAGCGCTCGGCATTGAAGTGGATCTTGGCGATGCCGAGGATGCCGAAGTCGGCCATGTTGGCCTTGGCGCAGTCGTTGGGGCAGCCGGCGATCACCATCTTGAGGTGATAGGGGTTGGGGTAGAGGTGTTTCTCCATCCGCTGAGCCAGCCCGGTGCAGTCGATATTGCCCTTCTGGCAGATGGTGTTGCCTTGACAGGCGACGATATTGCGCCCGCCGATGGTCTGGTAACCGGCTTGGGTGTCTTCTACCTCGATGCCGCAGGTCTCCACCTCGATCTCCTTGATAAAGGGTTCGAGGGCGGCGTTGACCTTGTCCATGTCCTGATACTTGATGCCGGGCATCGCCAGCTTCTGGCGGGTGGTGAGGTGGATCAGGCCGTTGCCATACTGTTCAGCGATCTGCTGGGCCACCGCCAGCAGGTGGGCGGGCATGATCCCGCCGGGAATGCGTACGCTGATCATCGCTTCGCCGCGCACCTTGGAGAGGCGGTATTCGTTCTTGGCGCGGGCCTTGATGATGTCGATATCGAGACTCATGGTGTTCTTCCTCAGTCGATCAGATGCTGGGCCTGGTCAAAACGAAAGACCGGTCCATCCACGCAGATATAGGTGTCGCCCATCCGGCAGTGGCCGCATTTGCCCACGGCGCAGGCCATGCGGCGTTCGTAGTCGACCCAGATGCGATCCTTGGGGATGCCGCGCTCAAGCAGGGCGAGCACTACGAAGCGGATCATGATGGGGGGGCCAACCACTATCACCTGGATATCCTCCTTGTCAGCGAGATCCAGCTGGTCGATGTAGTCGGTGACCCGGCCGATGCGAAACTGCTCGCTCTCCTTGCCCTCATCCAGGGTGACGATGAGGTTCTGCTGCTCGGCCCAGAGCGGCATCTCGTGGCGATAGAGCACCGCCTGCTCGTTCTTGAAGCCGAGGATCATGTCGAGGGACTTCACCTCTTCCGGATGCTTGCTGAAGCGACGCAGCAACCCCTTGACCGGGGCGACGCCGGTGCCGCCCGCCACCACGATGAGGTGCTGGTTGCGGTAGGTCTCCAGCGGATAGCCGTTGCCGTGGACGCCGCGCATCCACACCTTGTCGCCCACATCGAGGGCAAACAGCGCATCGGTTACCTTGCCGACTTTGCGGATCAACAGATCCACATAACCATCGCCATAGTCGGAGACCGAGATGGGCGCTTCGCCCACGGTGGGCAGGGAGATCTCCACAAACTGGCCGTAGTGGACATCAAAGTCGCGGGAGACCCGAAAGTTCCACTCCAGCTCGGTGTGGCGCTCGATGGCCAGAATGGTGTAGGCCTTGGGCAGCAGGCGGTTTTCGACCACGTCCTGCTGCGGTTCTGCTGTTGCGGTTTGCTGGCACTGGCACATATCAGTTCGCCCCCTGCGCGTTGTCGGCTGCGATGGTCTGTTCGACCACATCGGTCATTTTGTTGATGATGTTGCTAAAGGAGATGTAGTGAGGGCAACGATCGTCGCAGCGGCCACAGCCGACGCACATGTGCTCCTCTCCCTGACGGGCCTTGTAATCGTTGACCTTGTGCAGGGCGCGATAACGCAGGCGCTCGCCATGTTTGGCGCGAAAACCGTGGCCACCTGCCATGTCGCTGAAGCCATCCACCATGCAGCTGGCCCATTGGCGACGGCGCTCGCCCTGCTTGGGGTTCTCCGCATAGGTGAGGTCATGCACGCTGTAGCAGCTGCAGGTCGGGCAGGAGGTGGTACAGCGGCCGCAACCGATGCAGCGGCTGTCGTACTCGGCCCAGACCGGATGGGCCGTGAGGATCTGGCGGATCCGCTGGGGGTCGTCACAGACGCTGTCTGGAGTGCGTACTTTGACCGGGTTGCTCTGGACAAATTCCGGGGTGAAGTCGTCGGATTCACCCAGTTCGGCAAAGTAGCCGAGCAGCTCGGGATCCTTCACCTCAATACGGGCACCCTCATCGCTCAGACGAATGGCGGCGGCGTAGTCCCGGGTCTCGTTGCTGCCCATGGAGACGCAGAAGCAGTTCTCGAAGCTCTCGCGGCACTCCAGCAGTACCAGCTTGAGCTTGCTGCGCAGTCTGGCGTAGTAGACGTCGCTGTTCTGGCCGTTTTTCAGGTAGACCTGATCCAGCCTGCGCAGAGCGTGGATATCACAGCTGCGCAAGAACAGCAGGGTGGGCTTGGCCTCCACCTTTGATTCGCGCAGCTCCAGATTGTCGAAGTGGAACAGGGTCTGGGTGATGGGGAGCACCACCTCTTTCGGGGAGAAGTGGGACTTCTCCTGCCACACCAGCTCGGCCGGATGGCGGATGCTGTGGTAGGTGACGTTGTCGGTGTCGGAGAAGCGGCCGCCCCGATATTCGGCCGCGGGCGCCATGATCCGGTAATCGGGCAGCAGCCGCTCGAACAGCTGCCCCAGCGCGGGATGGGTGAGAAGAAACGACATAAATAAACACCTTGTATGAGGGTGAGATGCCCTGGCATAGGGATGAGGAGCGGGCTAGTCAGGGTGTCTGGCACCGGTTCTGGCCGCGCTTGCCTCGCCACGGTCTGTTTTTATGACTCATGTTGCTCAACTGACCCGATTGTTATTGTGTTGGCGGCGCGTGCGTCGCGGCAGGTCGGGTCATGCCTGTAAAACCCTTATCAATTGAGCAGGGCGGCCTGATAGCCTGCGCACTTGCCCATCATGTATCCCATCTCCAGCTTGTTGATATCGCGGGTGAAACGGGAGACGGGGAAGTAGTCGGCCGGAGCGATCACCTCGATCTGGCAGTCATCCGGCGGATTGGCGATAAAATCGAGCGCCTCGTTGTAGCTGCGATCCCGCTGCTCCAGCGCCTGTGCCAGCGCGGGGCGGGTCTTGAGCAGGGTGCGGATCATCCAGGGGAAGGGCATCGGCTTGAGCCGATAGCCAAGGGGCTCGGAGAGGATCACCGTCAGGTGACGGGCACCGCGGCGGTAGGCCTCGATCACCGGGATGGAGTCGGCCACCCCGCCATCTGTCATCGGCACCCCGTGCACCTCCGGGTATTCGTGGGAGGCGAGGGGAATGGCGCAGCTGGCGGGCAGCACCTCGTTCATGTTTTCCGGCTTGACCCGGATGTACTCCGCCTTGCCGGTCAGGGTATTGGTCACCACCGCATAGAAGGGGATGCCGGTCTCCCGGTAGGCGTGAATGTCGAGGGGATACTTGCGACAGCTGGTGTTCCACAGCCAGTGGATATCCACCAGATTGCCCCCCTTGGCAAAACGCAGGGGATCCATAAACTGCTGGCTGCACGCCAGTTTGGTCAGGATCTCGTGGCTGCGACCATGCTGGCTGGCGAGATAAGCCAGCAAGTTGGTGGCCCCCGCCGAGACACCGATGGCGAAGTCAAAGGGGCGATAGTCATGCTCGATAAACGCATCCAGCACGCCGCTGGCAAATATGCCGCGCATGGCACCGCCTTCTACAACCAATGCGCTGGGGGATGCGTTTTTGTTCATGACAGGCACCTCATTGATAAGTCAGAGAGAAAAAGTGGGAAAGAGAACGTCCGGGCTGTCAGGCCGACCATTCTGACAACCAACCGGGGTTGGCCATCGCAATGAGGTCATTCTAGGAAGGGGATGGTGTTTAGAATATCTGTTAATAATGAATCAAGTGTTTTGTATTTCTAAACAACAGTGATAAACCCGTTGTGATCAAAGGGGTTGTGTAGGAGTCTCAACGACTCTGTGATGGCTGGATATTGGCAAGGATGAGTGTGTCATGACGTTATTGGTTCCCCCGCTGCTCCGACGTGGCGATACCATCGCTTTTTTCTCCTCCTCCAGCGCGGCGACCGCCTGGGCACCCAACCGTTTTGCCCGCGCAAAAGCCTTTCTTGAGGGGCAGGGCTTTAGGCTCAAGGCGGGCAGCCTCACCGGCCAGCAGGATCACTGGCGCTCCGGCTCCATCGCCGCGCGGGCTGAAGAGCTCAATGCCCTTATTCGCGACCCCGAAGTACGCTGCATCATGTCGGTGATTGGCGGCAGCAACTCCAACTCCCTGCTGCCCTACCTCGATTTTGAGGCGCTGAGGCGCGATCCCAAGATCATCGTCGGCTACTCCGATGTGACGGCGCTGCTGCTCGGCATCCATGCCCAAACTGGCCTGGTTACCTTTTATGGCCCGGCGCTGGTGGGCTCCTTTGGCGAGTTGCCGCCGCTGGTGGATGAGACACTGGCCAGTTTTTTACAGATTGCATTGGCCGATGAAGCTGGCGTCCCCTGCACGTTGCCCACCCCGGTAAAGTGGAGCGATGAACGGCTGGACTGGGAGAACCAGACCCGGGCCAAGCAGTGCCAGCCCAATCGGCTGATCTCGGTGGGCTCTGGCCGGGTAGTGGGGCGACTGATCGGCGGCAACCTCAACACCATGGCGGGGAGCTGGGGCTCCCCCTATATGCCCGTCATCGAGCACGGCGACATTTTGCTGCTGGAGGACAGCCTGAAATCTGCCGAGACGGTGGAGCGATCCTTTGCCCATCTCAAGCTGTGCGGGGTCTTTGATAGGATCGGCGCGCTTATCCTCGGCAAGCACGAGTTGTTCAACGATCAGGGTAGCGGCAAGCGCCCCCTCGATATCCTGCTGGAGGTGGTGGGGGAGCCAACTTTCCCCATTCTGGCGGAGTTTGACTGCGCCCATACCCACCCCATGCTGACGTTGCCGCTGGGTATCGAGGTGGCGCTCGATCTCGACCGCCAGCAGCTCACGCTACTTGAGCCCTGGTGGCGAGCAGAATGAGTGCTAAATGAATGTCCAACAACAAGGCCGCGGATGCGGCCTTGTCTGTTTTTGTGGGGCGTGATCAGGGCAGGGCATCGGGCCGGAAGCTGGCGCGGATCTGCGGCACCAGGCTTGATGGGTCGAATCCTTTCTCTTCTCCCAGCACCGGATGGAGCAGGGGTTTCTCTTCGATGGGGGTGATATCCCCCGCCAGCAGCTGGCGGGTGGCCTGACCCATCTGGTAGAGCTGGCGCACCGGCGCAAACTGGGTCGCCAGATTGAGGGGATCATCTGCGCGGGTGAAGGCCATCATGGGGATCTGATAGGTGGCATCGCGCGCCGGTTTGTCACCGTGAATCCCCTTGCCGGCGGACATCAAAAACGGCTGGTGATCGCCAAAGGCCACCACCAGATAGCGCTTGCCCGACTGGTCGAGGGTCTTGAGCAGCCGCTCCAGCGAGGCCATGGCATCCACCACCCCGGTGTAATAGGTGTTGAGCAGCTGGGTGTCGCTCTCGCTCTGGTTCGGGCAGGCGCCGCTGCGCTCCTGCCCCTGATAGCGGGGGCCATCGAAGGGGCCGTGCCCCTGCATGGTGACCGCATAGGCAAACAGCGGTTTGTCATCCTGTTCGCTGCGCTTGAGCAGGTGGTCGATGAGCGCATCATCGGAGATATAGAGTCCCTTGTGCTCAAGGGTGGTGAAGCGGGTGTCGAACCAGCGCTCCTCATAGCCGAGCGCCGGGATCGCCTTGGCGCGGCCCCAGAATTTTTCCACATAGGGGTGGGCGAACAGGGTCTGGTAGCCGCTCTGTCTGGCGCTCTGGGCCAGCCCCGGCACCTGCTGCGAAAGGTAGTAGTAGGGCACCACACCCTGCTTGAGCAAGCCCACCGGCAGGCCGGTGTTCATCTCGAACTCCGCCAGTACCGTCATGCCGCCGGTGGTGGGGGAGTGGATGGTTTTTTGCCACTGCTGCACGCTGGCGGGCAGGGAGAGGGTGGGAGCCAGGGCGCAGATCCGCCCCTTCCAGTCGAGCCAGAGCGACTCATATTGCAGCACGATCACCAGATCCCAGCGCGGCGCTATGCCTTGAGGCGGATAGCTCAGCTGCGGGGTCAGCTCGTTGATCTGCAAGGGGTAGCGAAACACGCTGCCGCTTTGCAGCATCTCGTCCACCAGATTGAACAGATAGAGGCCGGGGCCGGAGCGGATGATGTCCCTGTGGTAGTTGACCGCGCGATCCACGTAGCGAATGTTGGCTCCCAGCAGCTTGTTGCCAGTCTGGGTGGCAAAGACGCACAGGGCAAAGAAGGCGACGGTGGCAGCGGCTGTGCGCAGCACCCAGCGTGACAGGGCAAAGCGCCAGCAGAGAAACAGTGCCAGCAACACGGTGAAGATGGGCAGGATGGGGTGCTGGTCGAGCAGGATCCGCAGCAGCGCCAGCAGGTTGCCAAAATCGTCCCCGCCGAGCGGCACGCCGTAGATGGCGATCTTCATAAAGTTGGCGAGCAGGCCGATGCCCGAAAGCGCGGTAAAGACCAGCCCCATATAGAGGTTGAAGCCCGCCAGCGCGCAGAGGCTCCAGCCCAGCACCATGCTGCCCCAGGCCAGATAGTAGTGCTCCGGCCGAAAGCCTGACCAGAGCAGAAACTCCCCCAGCTTGAACACCACGAAGCCGTGCAGCAGCACGAAGGTGAGGTTGCCGAGCAGCAGGCTGCCGATGATCCGCCAGCGCAGGTTGCGGCGCAGCTTTGGCAGCACCGTCTTGAGCACGGCGGCGCTCAGGGGCAGTACCAGGGTCAGGCTCACCACCAGATAGGTGAGGTTGAAGCCCTGCTCCGGCAGGGTTTGCAGGATCTGGCTGAAGTCGCCGCTCTCGGGGCGATCTTTGAGCAGCAGACCGATGCGCAGCTGATAACGGCTGGCCAGCGCATCGTCCGGTGCGCGCAAGGTGCTGTTGAGATCCAGCGAGCAGCGGTTATTGCGGCACACCTGACGCTTATCCACCGCTTGACTGAGCTGGTCGATCCGCTCTCCCTTGTCGTTGAGCAGCTCCACTCGCACCTTATCCCCCGCTTGCAGCGGCCCTCGCAACTGCCACTGGCTCCGTACCACCAGATAGAGGCCGCGGCTGTCGCTTTTATAGAGCAGGGCGTGGCGGGTGAGGGTGGCCAGCGGGTTGTCGGCGGGCCCCAACACCAGCGGTTGGGCGCGGCCCAGCCAGTTGCCGGGATTGAGCAGCGGCAATAACAGGGTCAGCAGCAGCAATCCGCCCAGCAGGGCAAGCAGCAGAGAGGGAAGACTCAGGACGCGGGGGCGGCCTGAGGAGGGGCGATTCATATAAGCTCATCCTTTGAGCGAGTGAGGGAGAGATCGTTCATCCGCATAGAGTTTGACCCGATGGTGCGGGCCTTGTTTCAGCTTGTCAATTTAATGACCACTTAATGAATATTTGGTTACAGCTCAACCTTGCAAATTGTGATCCCGATCGAGGGGTTGTTCGGAATATGTGATGAAAGCGTCATCATGGGGTTTTGCCACTGGCTTGGGAGGGATCTGCTGTTTAGTCTCTCGATAGCGACTGGAGGTACATGTATGAATCCCAAAGTGATGGCACGTCAGGCCAGATTGCTGCGCATGCTGGAGAGCAAGGAAGAGATCCGGATCGGACGCGAGCGCGACTGCCCGCTGCCGCTGGCCCAACTGGTCAAGCTGAAGGATAGCCATCCGGCTGTGGTCAAGGTCTATCGCCACGGTCTCACCGCCGAGGTGTTTCACCTCAAGGTGGAGGGGCATCACTGGTGCCTCAAGCGGCGCCGTCAGGATTCACTGGTGGCCAACCTCGATGGCAAGACCGCCTTTCTGACCGAGCTGGAGCGGCGGCGCGAAATCGAGGCGCTGCGCGAGCTGCACCCTACCGTCCTCTCCCACGTGGTCTGCACCAGCTTCGGCTCGGCGCGGGCCGGTGTGCTGGTTTCCCCTTGGTTGCGGGGTGTGCCGGTCCATCAGCTCAACGAGCGCAATCTGGCCCAGATGCTGGAGGTGCAGGGGGAGCTGGCCCGCTGGGGCTGGTTTGACTGGGACCCGAGCCCGGGCAACCTGCTCGATGACGGCGAGCAGATCTGCGTGTTCGACTTTGGCTATATGTGGACCTTCGATCCCCGCTTTGAATACAACTCCAACGGTCTGGTCGACCCGCAGTTCCATGTGCCGGAGCGGTTGGAGACCCGCACCCTCTCGGGGCTTTGGCTCGATGAGGCCGATCCTCTGCCGCAATTTCGCTACTGGCGCGAGCTTTGTCTGAAATGGGTCAAACGGGAGATCCACCACCTGATCCGTGAAGGGGCCAGCGCGCCCGTGCTGGCCCGCCTGCATGCCCTGCAAGGGGAGTGGAGCGCCGCGCTGGCGAGCGACGAGGCGCTGGTCGCCAACTGGTGGCGGGACATGTATCGCAGCCACCGGCTCGATGTGGCCGATGATCTGAGCGGCCAGAGCTGCGGCCCGCTCACCCTGCGTCGCCTCGACTGGCTGATGCAGGCGGTGACGGATCACTATTCGCTGCTGGTGGACAATCTCTCGCCTCAGGAGACGGAGCTCGGCCAGACCGGGCTGCTGGCCCGCTTGCAGCAGCTGCGCCGGGAAGCCGTCGCCTGTCAGTTGCCAGCCACCAGCCTTGCCTGAGCCAATACCTTTGCGGAGTACAAATGAACAGGGCGCCGTGTTGGCGCCCTGTTGCATGGCCGGAATTGCCTCGCGGTGAGGGTCAGTCCAGCAACTCCTGATGGAGGCGGTTGACGATATTGCCCGCCTCGCTCTCCTTGACCAGGAAGCAGAGGTTGTGGGCGCTGGCGCCGTAGCAGATCATCCGGATGTTGTGCTCGCGCAGGGCGTCAAAGACCTGACTGCCCACCCCGTTCACTTCGCTCATCCGGTTGCCGATGAGCGCCACCAGTGCCAGACCGGTTTCCACCTCCACCTTGCAGAGCTGCCCCAGCTCGGCCAGTACCTTGTCGCTCAGGATCGGTTCGCCGTTGCTCTGGCTGCCGGTGTGATCCAGCGTCAGCGATACGCTCACCTCCGACGTGGTGATGAGGTCGACCGAGATGCGGTGACGGGCCAGAATGCCGAACACTTCGGCCAGAAAGCCGTAGGCGTGGAACATGTTGAGGCTGTGCAGAGTCACCAGCACCTGCTGGCGGCGCAGGGCGACGGCGCGAAACAGCGGGTTTGAATCTGTGCTGGCGCGGATCCAGGTACCACCGGCGGCGGGCTCCTTGGCGGAGCCGACAAACACCGGAATATTCTGGCGCACCGCCGGTTGCAGGGTAGCGGGGTGCAGCACCTTGGCGCCGAAGGTGGCCATCTCTGCCGCCTCGACAAAGCTGATTTCGGGAATGGGACGGGCGCGGGTGACGAGGCGCGGATCCGTGGTGTAGATGCCGGGCACATCGGTCCAAATCTCGATACTGGCGGCATCGAGCGCTTCGGCCAAGAGGGCTGCGCTGTAGTCAGAGCCGCCGCGCCCCAGCGTGGTGGTGCGGCCATCGCCATCGGCACCGATAAAGCCTTGGGTGATGATGAGGCTGTCGCCAAGCTGCGGGCCCAGCGTCTGCTGGCAGAGGGTACGGGTAGTGGCCAGATCGACGGTGGCCTTGCCAAAGCGGCTGTCGGTGCGCATCAGCTGGCGCACATCCTGCCAGTGGGCCTTGACGCCGCGCTGGCGCAGCAGCTCGGTAAAGAGGCGGGTAGACATCAGCTCGCCGCAGGCGATGAGGCGGTCGGCCAGCTCCGCATCGGTATGCTGGTGGGCTTGCTGGGCCATGAGGCGAATTTCGTCCAGCTGGCCATGAATGAGGGCGCTCACATCAACGGGGCTGCCGAGATCGGCCAGAATGGCCTGCTGGATCCCGGCCAGTTTGGCCAGCTGCTCGTCGCGGCCCGCTTCGTCCAGCTCCCCTTGTGCCAGAGCGACCAGCAGGTTGGTGACACCGGCACTGGCGCTCAGTACCACCACCCGGGTGGCGGGATTGGCCAGCACGATGTCGGCGCAGTTATTCATGGCCGGGAAGTTGGCGACACTGGTTCCGCCAAACTTGGCGACATTGATCGGGCTCATTGCTTACTCCTGTCTTATTTTAAGATTCCGGTTCCATCGGGCAAAAAAGAGAGGAGGAGGCTGAAAATGGCAGGAATGAACGAAGCTATCCCGGCCAGAAGCACTCCACCTGCAGAGCCCATCCCGTACCGCCCCTGACAGGGCGCGGTGGGGGATGATCACTACCGATGACAACCCGGGGGATTCAGCCCCCGCAGCCGACGTTGAGGTTACCAGTCTCCTCACTCGTCTCGGCGCTGCTCCCCCTGACCCAAGTTCACCGGACGCTGGCGTCCTCCCCTGGGCTGCCTGGGCAGCGCTCCTCTTCTGGCTCCACCAGGGCGGTGGAGTGCATTTAGAAATACCCTGCGTTGGATTGCACTGTCAATCGAGTTTGTGAAAAAGTTCAAATTGTCGGCTAACTCAACACAGAATCAATGGCTTAGGCAATGGTCTTTGACAAAACCTTGGAACGGCGCTGCCAGTTGTAGAGACGCTGGCGTGCCACCGGCAGATCTTCCACTTCCAGCGGATCGAAGCCCCGCTCCCGGAACCAGTGGATGGAGCGGGTGGTGAGCACGAACAGGCGGCGAATGCCAAGCCGCTTGGCCCGCTCGGCCACCTTGGCCACCAGCTGATCCCCCCGGTTGGAGTTGCGATAGTCGGGGTGGATGGCAACGCAGGCCATCTCCGCCATCGCCTCTTCCATAAAGCAGTAGAGGGCCGCGCAGCCGATGATCAGGCCATCGCGCTCGATGATGGTGAACTTGTCGATCTCCATCTCCAGCTGCTCGCGGGAGCGACGCACCAGAATGCCTTCCTCCTCCAGCGGGCGAATAAGATCCAGAATGCCACCGATATCCTCGATGGTGGCGGCGCGGGCCTGCTCGGCACTTTCCCGCACGATCTGGGTGCCGAGGCCGTCACGGCTGAACAGCTCCTGCAGCATGGCGCCATCATCCTGATAGCTCACCAGATGGGAGCGGGGCACCCCGCCACGGCAGGAGGCAATGGCCGCACGCAGATAGCGGGCGGTGCCAGACATCTCTTCGCCCGCCTGCTCCAGCTCCACCAGCAGCTCTTCGGCCTGCTCGGGGAAGAGTTCGGAGATGGCTTCGCCGCGCCTGTCCATCACCCCCTGGGTGCTGCTAAAGCAGATGAGCTTGTCCGCCTTGAGCTCGACCGCCACCCGGCGGGCCACCTCTTCCGAGCTCAGGTTAAAGCTCTCGCCGGTGACCGAGCAGCCGATGGGGGAGATGAGCACCAGACTTTTCTGGTCGAGCTGGCGGGTGATCCCCTCCACGTCGATGCGGCGCACCCGGCCGCTGTGGCAAAAGTCGATGCCATCATCCACCCCCAGCGGCTGGGCGGTGACGAAGTTACCGCTCACCACGCTGATCCGCGCTCCCTGCATTGGTGTGTTCGCGAGCCCCATGGAGAGCTGGGCGGTGATGTCGTATTGCAGGCCGCCACACACCTGTTTGATGATGGTAAAACTCTCGTCATCGGTGACCCGGATCCGCTTGTGATACTGGGCCTCGATACCGGCGCGGGCCAGCGCTTCATCGTTTTGCGGACGTGAACCAAACACCAGCACCAGGCGTATGCCCAGTGTCTGCAGCAGGGCGATATCGCTGACGATATTGGCGAAGTTGGGGTGGCAGATGGCTTCTCCCCCCATCATCAGCACAAAGGTGGCCCCCCGATGCACATTGACATAGGGGGTGGATTGCCGGAAGGCATTGACCAGACTGGGTTCGCGTTCACGCACTTGATATTTCTTCCATAAAAAAACAGCGATTGGCTCAATATATGAAAATTAATTCACAAATCAAGACTAAATATTGATTTTTGCCGTTTCTGGTCTACGAGGGGCGGGTTGGCCGTGCGGATCGGGAAAGAGGGACAGACGGTGCAGACGGCCGCCGGAGCGAGCGGGGAGGGGCCCGCCGGTTGATCCGGCGCGATAAACTGCTATCTTCGATGCTCCTTTTCGTCAGCTATGTGATTTCACAGGGTTTTATACAAGGACAGAATTCATGGAACAGATTATTTCACCGGCAGATGCCCTGCCGGGACGACGCGAAGCGATGGTGATTGGTCAGCAGCATGCGGTGAATGGCAACCCGACCCAGGGTCCCTGGCCCGAGAACATGGAGATCGCGTGGTTTGGCATGGGCTGTTTCTGGGGCGTTGAGCGCCTGTTCTGGCAGCAGCCGGGCGTCTACTCCACCGCGGCAGGTTATCAGGGCGGTGTGACCCAGAATCCCACCTACAAAGAGGTGTGCAGCGGCCTGACCGGACATGCCGAGACGGTGCAGGTGGTGTTTGATCCGGCGGTGATCAGCTACGGCGATCTGCTCAGATTGTTCTGGGAGCAGCACGATCCGGCGCAGGGGATGCGTCAGGGCGGGGACATTGGCACCCAGTATCGCTCGGTGATCTTCTATGGCGACGAGAGCCAGCAGATCATTGCCCAGCAGAGCATGGCGGCCTATCAGCAGGCGATGGCGGCAAGCGGCGACAGTCGTGCCATCACCACCCGCATTCTGCCGCTGGCACCCTTCTATTACGCCGAGGATTACCATCAGCAATATCTGGAGAAAAATCCGGATGGTTACTGCGGATTGGGTGGCATTGGAGTCTGTTTGCCGCCCAGCCTGAACCGCTGAACAGGTTTGTAGTCGATTTTTTAATAAAAGTGAAAATAAATGGTCGGAGGAGGGAACTTATTGCGACCAGTCGGGACTAACTAGGTAGCGTCCAGGGATCGGATGCAAAGTCCAGACACATTTCTTGCCTTGATAACCGCCTGATGAATGAACGCACTGGCGGGTTGAAAATGATAGCAAGCAGGGCTGCCCACCAAGGCGGCCCTTTTCCTTATCTGCTGTTCTGAAATCTTGCGTTGGGCGGGAAAACCGGACGGCAGATCAGCCGATGGCGCTGTCGAACAGGTTCTTGATGAGATCGATAAACTCGATGAGGAAGGTTTTCTGTTCCGGGGTCGGGGCGCGCAGCCAGACGGCGGAGAGTACCTCTTCCAGATCGGCGACCACGGCGTCGGCCTCCTGCATGATGGCGAAACGTACCTTGGGATCGAGCTGGGGGTTCTGCTCGCAAATGGCCATCAGGTTGCTGGCAACACGGCCACTGACCAGATCTTCGATGGTCTCTTCACCATCATTCTGCTGCTGGGATTCAAACAATCCCAAACTCTCCACCAGATACTCGATCAGCGAGATATAGCCTTCACTTTCTACCACCATGGTTGCTGCCTCAATACAGTAACAATACGAAAATTAAGCGTATTTTAGTGGCTTGCCCTAGCTTGGCAAGCAGCAGTGCAGGCGATGGCGAGTAAAACTGACTCCGCCCCGCTCCACGCACTCCAGCCCGGTCAACGTAAAGCCATGTCGTAAAAATAGCTCATAACTGAAGGCGCTGGCCTCGGTGGTGATGAGTGTAATACCGAGCCCTCTGGCCCCCGCGAGCGCCGTGGTGAGCAGCAGATTGCCCAGTCCCTGGCGCTGATGGTCGGCGCTGACATAGAGCAGACTGAGGTGGCCATCGGGGCTCAGAGTGACAAACCCGAGGGGCACATTTGCCTGCTCCGCCACCCAGCCGTGGTGCTCGCGCAGCTGGCTGACAAAGCCCGGATGTTGTGAACCGAGGGCCCACTGCTCCACCTGCTCGGCGCTGTAGTGCTCGGGGCCGCTGCGTCGCACCGCCTGCTCAAACAGGCTCACGAGGGCGGGGATATGTGTCTCGCCAAGGGGGACAATGCAAAGTGCTGGACTAAGTGCTGGCGTCATAAGGTCTGGCCGTCAGTAGGGGGGAGGGTGCGCGGCGCCTGTGGCCGTTTGGCTTTGGGCAGACCCGCGACAACACGCTCATAGGAGTGGTGCACCCAGCCCTGCCACAGATCATCTGGCAAGGTGCTGTTCAGGGTCACTGTGTTCCAGTGTTGCTTGTTCATATGCCAGCCTGGTTTGACCTCGGGGTGGATCTCGCGCAGCAGCAACGCCAGCTCGGGCTCGCACTTGAGGTTGATGGTGAGCGGCTCGGCCTGCCAATCCACCAGCGCAAACATCTTGCCCGCGATGCGGTAGACCAGGATCTCCGGGCCAAACGGGGTATCTTCGGTGGCGCCCGGCAGGGTCAGCAGAAAGTGGCGCAAACGGGTCAAATCCATGGTGGGTTCTCGCGCAAGGGGTGATCCGGGTCATGTCAGGCGCATATCTATCGGCGGGGCTGTTCTGTTAATATGCGCGCAGCCGAGTATACCCCCCATCACCAAGGGAGCCTATTGGATGTTGTATCACAAGACTTTCGAACTGGGTCCCGAGCGGGATTGGGTGGTGTTTGTCCATGGCGCCGGTGGCAGCTCCTCCATCTGGTTCAAGCAGCTGCGCGCCTATCGCGAGCACTTCAATGTGCTGCTGCTGGACTTGCGCGGCCACGGCCAGTCTCACCAGCTGCAACAGGTGGTCAAGGGCCACTACAGCTTTCGGGAAGTGACCGAAGATATCGTTCGGCTGCTCGATCATCTCGATATCCGCCGCGCCCACTTTGTCGGCATCTCCCTTGGCACCATCCTGATTCGCCATCTGGCCGAGCTCTGCCCGGAGCGGGTGAAAAGCATGGTACTGGGGGGCGCCATTTTGCGGCTCGATATCCGCTCGCGGGTGCTGGTGCAACTGGGCCGACTCGGCCAGCACTTCCTGCCCTATATGTGGCTCTACCGGCTGTTTGCCTTCATCATTATGCCGCGCCAGCACCATCAGGAGTCGCGCAACCTCTTTGTGCGCGAGGCCCGCAAGCTCTGCCAGAAAGAGTTCAAACGCTGGTTCCGCCTCGCCACCGAGGTCAACCCGCTGATGCGCTACTTTCGTGAACGCTCCCTGCCCATTCCCACCCTCTATGTGATGGGGGAGGAGGATCATATGTTTCTGGCACCGGTGCGCGAACAGGTAGCCCGCGATGCCAGCTCCTCATTAGCGGTGATCGAACAGTGCGGCCATGTCTGCAATGTGGAGCAGCCGGAGCAGTTTAATCGCCGTACCCTGGCATTTATTCAATCGCTGGGGGGCGGGAGGAAGTAATCAGTTATCCATTCAGTTTTTTTGACGTCTGTATAATAGTAAAAAAACTACTGCCAGTTAATCACTGGCAGTGGAGAGCATAGTTCAATTTATACGCTTATTTATTTTTACCTTTCCTATTTTTATTATATTCATCCAATGCTATCTGCAACCAGTTTTTATGCTCCGTGATGTTTTTTACTACCCATGTTATGAATTTCTCTGAATATCTTGCTCGATCAGTAAAGTTGTACATTTCAGAGTTCGTGTTTTGTTTTATCTTATGTTTAAAAACAATTGCTTGAAAGGAATGCCTATTTATTTTGTTAGTTTTCTGTTTAGTGTTTATAGCCAATATTGCATCATCGGTGAAGTATGGGTGTGTATCGTTTAGATCTTTTGCTTGGGTTATTATTATTGCTTTCTGTCCTTGATCTCCACAGCTTAATGTTAGGTCGGATTTATTTGGGTTTTTGACGAGGGCAAGTTTGTATTCTATGTTGATAGAGAATTTGTCTGAATTGAGTTCTCTATTCGTACTTTCAAAGGCATTGATGAATTTTTCAACCTCTGTTGCTGTTAATGTCCCATAGTTCTCTTTAATAATACCTATTTCAGGTATAGGGCCATCTAAAACCAAACTAAGCATTCCAACACTTTGCCCTGCAAGAGGGGAATTTCCCATTTGATTTTTATATCTTTCTTGATAATTTAATACATTAGATTGAAATAACCTTGAAAGTTGAGGTTGCAATTCTGGAATGAGTAAGTGAGTTGCTTGGTCTCGTAATAAAATTAATGTCTCGATGTTTTTCTTTACAGGGTCACTATTTTGAATTCTCAGAGGAAGTGCGTCGGATATTGATATGCTTTTTCCATTTTTGTAAAAAACTTTATCTTCACCTAATACATCTAATATTTCAGCCTTTAAAAAAAGCTCCCATGCATTGACCATTAAAATAGTGAATGCTTCAACTCGATTGCACAGACTAGGCCTATTATAAACTTCTAAAGCAAGAATGAATGCATCTAAACTCCTCTTGATTAGTTGCTGGTACATTCTTTCCTGGGGCGTTATCTCTTTTGAAGAGGTACTTTGGGACATAAGTCTAATAAAGTCATTGTTTGATATCTTGGTCAGGCCTTTAGAAATGAAATTATTACTGTCAAACTTGAAAATAAACTGGCCCTTCAATTTTTCATTTATATATTTGATTATGCTTTTAGCATTGTAACCTGTTGCAGCTGCCGCTTGTGTAACTGAAAAAGACTCATGATTTTCTTCTCTTTCTCTGAAAAATTCCAATAATAATATCCGTTTATCTTCTCTAGTCATTTACATACTCCGGTATTAGAAATTTTTCAAAACATTGATATGTCTATTTAATGTCATTCTGTAATCTTTGAATAATATAATCTTGTAATGCAACACCTTGTAGTTTTTGCTTACATCCATTAACCCTTACCCAAGTATTACCAGATGAGTTGAAATGTAAGCCAGATAAGTTTGATTTAGGTATGCGCACTTCAAGAACATAACCACAATCTACGCCGGTAACATCATGAAAAATTATATTTATTCTAGTGGGGTCAATTGATGGTTCAATGGTGTTTATTTTAAGGTTAATGGCTTTGTTTATTTCATCTTTTAGTCGATTATCTAACTTTATACATTTTACGACGCCATCATCTTTGATTCCCCAAAAAATACTACCACCCGAACTATTGAGAAATGCCAGTATATACTCATCGACGATGTTCTGAATTGACTTGGTTGGGTTTTGGCCCTTTATCTCTTTAAATTCATTGCGTAAGTCTTCTTCTAATCCGCAATGCTTACCTTCACGAAATCTATGAATTTTAGATTGGGTTGAACTTTCAAACTCATCAGGTAGTAACTCAAATAAGGATCTCAAATTTTTTATAGTCCTTGAGGACATCCGTACGGACTTGGACATTTTATTGATTGAGCCATATTCAGTGATTAAATAATCAAGCTCACTCAATGCCCTTGATTTACCAACCAGTTGTCCCCAAGTTTCTATCAATCTATTTCGTTGAGGGCCGCTTTGCATACCACCTGGATAATATTTTTCATTTACTATCTCAAATGTGGTTTGAAGGCTCCAATTTTTATTAATTAGCAATTTTACACCTCAATTTGCAACCAGATAAATGTGATGAAAAGTAAATTGTATTCAATGCTTGGTTGGCGTTTACTTATAACGGCGATTAAAATGTTTGAGTTGAAAAATGAATATTAATAATTAGTATGTGAATAGCTGAGCTTAATTGTGGAAAGCCGATCTTGCACAGTCAGTAAAAAGTCAGTCATGGTCTGGTTATTATTGTTTTCAACCGAACTTCTATATGACTGGAGCTCCTTATATGGCAAGGCTCAGCGGTGGTGTAGCTTGAATTTGCTACTTAGACATAAGTGATAGTGATAAGCGAGATAGCTACCGCACGGGGTTACAGCTCCCCGAGTGCCGCTTTTAAACAGATTGGATGTTGATCAAACATCGGCTTACCTCGGCTGCTTTTGGGGCTGCGGGTGCCGCATGGGCAAGATATCAAACGCCGACCAATTTAAGTGAGTGAAAAGTTAGTTATCGCTCGGATTTTGAAAGGTTTTTTGACTA
The DNA here is from genome assembly GCF_027705905.1 of Aeromonas sp. Y293-4. Lineage (NCBI taxonomy): Bacteria > Pseudomonadati > Pseudomonadota > Gammaproteobacteria > Aeromonadales > Aeromonadaceae > Aeromonas > Aeromonas sp. Y293-4. The sequence continues at coordinate 234,829 of NZ_JAPDCI010000005.1, forward strand.
GGATCAGCCTTGAGCCAAGTTGGCTGCGGGTTGAGTGGGTGAGGGTGTTTGATAAATAAACAGATAAGGCATTCTTGACGACTGATGCCAAGTGACAGGGGGGGCTGGGCAAAATCACTGTGATGCCCTGTTATCAGGGCGATTTGTTTTTAGGTCATCGATCAGACCGGCCACGTTTGTCGAGGGGGTTCAGTAGCCGGTCATCTCCAGATAGCCGACCCCCTTGGCATCCCCCGAGACAGAGACCGCGCCCTCCCAGTAGTCAAAGCGACCTGTCATGGCCTGATTGGGCTGACGGGCTTTGATGGTGAGGCTCATTCCGGCGGCGCTTAATTGCCACTCGACGGGGTAATCCTGCCCCTTGGGGCCGCGCCAGGTGTTGCCCGGCGTAAGGCGAATCGCGTCGGGGGCGAGCACCCGGCTGCTGCCGTCCCGCTCAATCAAAATGCCGTAGCGGTTCTCAGGCTGGTTTTCGGGATTAGCGCGGCCCGATTTGGTGCGCAGGCGAAACAGCATCAGCTCGCGGCCATCGGCCAGTTGCAGGGAAAACCAGTCCCAGCCCGATTGCCACTCGGCCAATACCGAGCTGCTCCACTCGTGATCAAACCACCCTTGTCCGGTGACGGTGCGGGTCTCGCCATCGCGAGTCAGGGTGCCGCGAAGAGTGAGGCGCGGGTAGGAGTAGTAAAAGGAGGCGTTGCCCGGGCTCTTCTCGCTGTAACCGGCCTTGCCTTGCAGCACCAGCGGCTTGGCGGCAGTGACGGTGAGGTTCAGTTCGCCAATCTTGCTCTGCACCTTGAGGGTGGCGGGGAACAGCGCGGCCCCTTGCGAGGCAAGCCGCCACTCCCTGAGCCAATATTGACCGCCGCTGGCCCCCGCCAGCCTCGGCCCCTGCCGACTGGCCCGTTCATCTTGCTGGTGGCTACCACGATCGAGGTCCGTGATGGCAAATTGGGCCAGCCAGAGCTGGGGGGTTAGCCAAGGGTTGCTGGTGCGGAGTGCTTGTTCGATCCCTTGGCGAAACAGGGTCCACTGCATGCCATATTCGCGCCCCTGATCATCCTTGAGGTTGCCGGTGAGATACCACCACTCGGAGCGGTAATCGGGGTGGGCGGCGTGATCCTCCGGCAATTGGATAGTTTGCCCCGGCAGCACCTTTTTAAAGTTGTCGTTGCCGCCGCCGAGCAGGGCGCCCAGATCGCTGGCCTGCGCGCTGCCGCTTATGGCAATCAGAGGGAGCAAGAGGGCGGTGAGCCAGCGGGGCCGTAAGGAGGACAAGCTTCCCCTCACCTTTGCCCTCTCCCAAAGGGAGAGGGGATGGTTCAATGCCGCACTGTGATCTTCTCTGCGCTGAAGAAAGGGCGGAGAGAGGGACGTGGTTAATGGGAGCTTCAAGCTATGGCTGAGCCAGTGCGCTAACCGATATGTCATACCACTCTCCTTGCCGCATACCAGGATGCCAATGCCCCACATACCGGTGCCAGCAACAGGGCGGTGACTGCATGAAGGGGGGCGGCCTCGAAGGCGAGGCGCCAGCCAAAGGCGCGGGGATTGACCACCTCGATCAGCACCCAGGCGAGGCCATACCCCACCGGCAGGGCCAGCAGGGCGGTGAGCAGCCCCAATCCCGCCCCTTGCCACACCAGCAGCTGGCGGCAGTGGCGGGGGCTCAAGCCCAGACTCTGCAAGGTCTGTAGCTCGCCACGGCGTGCCAGCCCCAGCACCATAAAGGCCGAACCGATGCCGACAAAGGCGATGCCGAGGATCAGCAGTTTCAATAGCTCGGTTACTACAAAGGTCTGGTCAAACACCTTGAGCGCCGCGCTGTGAATGGCGGGGGCGGAGAGCAGATTGAGCTGCTCACCAAAGCGCTCGCGCAGGCGGTCGGCCAGCTGCTCGGGGTCGTTGCTAAAGAGTGCGAGGGATTGCACTGCTCCCGCCTCGAAGGCATGCAGGGTCTGCCCCTTGTCGCTGCCGTAGTCCTGATAGACACCGGTGACGGTGAACTGCCTTGGCCCCTGCTCGCCGCTCACCTCAAGGGTCTGTCCCACCTTGACCCCGAGGCGTACCGTCAGCGGTTCGCTTGCCAGCACCTCGTCGGGACGGGTGGGCCAGCGTCCGGCCAGCAGCGGATAGGCCGCTTTAAGCTGGGGGATAAAATCCATCTGCGCCCACTCGATGGGCTGCCCCTGCCAGCGGGCTGGATGCACCGAGCGGCGCGAGGCGGCGCTCACCAGCGGATTGGCGAGCAGGGTCTTAAGGGTTGTGTCGCTTAAAGTGCCCTTGTTGCCCGCCACCCCCTTGGGGGCGGTGACATAGAGATCGGCGGCCAGACGCTGGCCGAGCCAGATCTCCACGCTTGAGCGAAAGCTCGACACCATGACTCCGATGCCGATGGCTGCCGCTATGGCCAGCTGCAACGCCATCACCGCGATGGCGGTGCGATCGAGGTGATAAAGGGTCTCGGCCACCCCGAGCCGGGCGGTAAGGGGGCCGCCCGCACGTCTTCTCAGCCAGCCAAGCAGGCCGCGCAGGGCATCGGGCAGCCAGAGCGCCATGGCCAGCAGCCAGCCTCCGGCGATAAAGAGGGCGCCGGTCAGACCCGTTTGCGGCAGCCACAGGCACAGAGCGCACAGCAGCAAGATGGCGATGGCCAGCACGCGCCGTCGCCACGGATGAGCGGGGGGGCGGCTGCTTCCCGCGCGCAGTTCGAGGGGGGATTGGCGCAGCAGTTGCCACCAGCTGGGCAGGTTGGCGGCCAGCGTGCCGAGCAGCCCGATCAACAGTGCCTTGAGCAGGCTCACGGGGGAGAGGCGCAACAGGTCGATGGGGTTGGGCCCATAGAGATCGGCCAGCGCCTGGGTGAGCTGTCCCATCAGTGCCAGCGCCAACAGGCTGCCGAGCAGCACCCCTAGCAGGGTGCCCACCGTGGCGAGAATAAGTAGCTCCAGAATGAGCCAACGCAGCACCCGGCTCGGCCCCATCCCCAGAATGATCAACTGGGCCAGCTGGGGGCGACGCACGCTCTGGACAAATCGCTGGGCGTTGAACACCAGAAACAGTCCCACCGCCATGGCGAGCAATGAGAGCGCCGTCAGGTTAAGGGCCAGCGCATCGCCAAGCTGGCTGGCATCGAGCGTCGGGCTGATGGGCTCAAGCCACAAGGGCTGGTTCGGGTAATCGGTTTGCAGGGTGGCCTGCAGGGTGCGAGCTTCGGCGTCGCTTAGCTTGAAGACGATGCGATCGAGCCGACCCGCTTTATCCAGCAGCGGTTGGGCGAGGCCGATATCGGTTATCAGCAGCCGCTCCATGGGTACGGCGCCCGGTTCAAACGCGCCCGCCAGCGTCAGGGTCAGGGTTCGGGCGCCATCGCTGCCGCCCAATACAAAACGGCGGCTCTGGCCCGCTTGCCAGCCAAGGCGCTCTGCCTCGGGGGCCGCCAGCCAGATGCTGTCGGCTCGGTTGAGGGAAAAGGCGGGTTCGCTTGCGGGTTGGGCGCCAAACAGCTGGCGCAGGGGGCCGGGGTTAAAGAGATCCATTCCCAGCAGTTGAAAGCTGCGCCCCTCTTCATCCTTGAGCCAGCCATGGAGCTGGGGCATGGCATCAAGGGCGGGCTGGCTGGTCACCAACTGCACGTAAAGCTGTTCATCCAGCCCGCCAGCGGGGGCCAGCCGGTAGTTGGCTTCCCCTGCCAGCTGGCTGCGGGCGGCGACAAAGTTGGTGCGGGCGCTGTGATTGAGCAGCTCGATGGCCACCACCAGCGAGACCCCCAATACCAGCCCGGCCAGACTCATCAGCAGTAACCAGGGGTGACTGCGATAGAGGCGCAGCAGCGCTTTGAGTGGCAGCATCAGCGTGCCCCCGACAGACGCAGTCGCTGTTTAGTCATGGCGGGGTCCCTTGAGCTCGATAAGTTGCCCCCCTTCGAGGCGCAGCACCCTGTCGGCCAAGGCGGCATAGGCGGGGTTGTGGCTCACCAGCAGCAAGCCAGCACCGGTATCGCGTACCGCCGCCACCATCAACGCCATCACCTGTTCGGCATTGTGCTCATCGAGGCTGCCGGTGGGCTCGTCGGCGAGCAGCCAACCGGGCTGATGGATAAGGGCGCGGGCCAGCGCCACCCGCTGTCGCTGACCGCCGGAGAGTTGCTCCGGCCAGGCATGGCGCTTGTGGCTCATATCGAGCCGTTGCAGCAACTGGTCAATCCTGACCTCATCCGGTGGCAGAGCGTTGATGGCCAGCGGCAGGGCCAGATTCTCGGCCACGTTGAGGGTCGGCAGCAGGTTGAAATCCTGATAGACGATGCCAAAATGGCGGCCCCGCAGGCGCGCCCGCTCGTCGGGGGAGCGGGTGTCGATCCGGGTCTCCCCCAGCCAGATTTCCCCTTCGTCCGGTGCAATCAGGCCGGCGATCAGATTGAGCAGGGTGGACTTGCCGCAGCCGCTTTGGCCCAGCAGCAGGGTGATCTCGCCAGCGGGGAGGGCGAGATCGAGATGGTGGAACAGCGGCAGTCGTTCACTGCCGTTATCGAAGCTCTTGCAGAGGTTGCGCAGGGTCAGCATGGGATAACCGTTTGATGGTCAATGGCTTTCATCATGCTTGGTACGCTAGCACGGCCAGCATTGATCAACACCCCTTACGGTTGATCAAGAGTGCCAGTTAGTGATCAAGGCGGCAAAAGAGCAGTGGATCCTCGCTGGATCCCGCTTGCCCGAGGTGGTTAGAATAGGGGCTTCCATGGGTCACAGGATGAGCAAGGATGTTACACAAGCAAGTCAGTTTTATCATCGATAGCAAGGGCAACAAGCAGGCTGCCGTCGTCCCCATCGAGATCTACAACGAGCTGATGACCCTGCAAAAGGCACTCTCCGACAACCGGCCGGGGGAGCGCGAGCTCTACCACTTCAACGGCAAGGGGGCCGAGGCCCACGGTTATCCGGTGGGCAAGCGGCAAAATCCGGGCTTTATGGTGCTGGCCGGTTCCACCGCCAATGGCGAGGATGCCGCCTCTTTGCGTGAAGCGGTGATCGAGCTGCGTCACGAGCTTCTGGAAAAGGGGGTCATAGTGCCCCGCAGTCAGGGCGGCTTTGTCTTTACCGCCGATCAGCTGTTCAACAGCCCGAGTCTGGCCGCCAGTCTGGTGGCGGGCAATAACCGCAGCGGTCTGGATGCCTGGCAGAACAGCGCAGGCTATACCCTCAAGCAGTCGGGTTTCGGCAAGAAATAATCCCGCGTTTCGACAGCAAACCAATTAAGCGTTAATTGACCTGGATGAATTTTTCTTTTCATCCAGGTGTTAGCATCATTGCCAGATGGTTCTAAAAGGAAGAGACCATGTCTGCGCTTACCCCAGTTATTTTGCTGCTGTCCCTGTTTATCCTTCCCGCCCATGCCAGTAGTGGCCCTGTTCTGTTGACATCCTCCTCAATCGGTCTTTTTTGTGTCGGATTGTTTGTGTTGGCCTACGCCCTGGTGATGGCTGAAGAGTATCTGCAACTGCGCAAGTCCAAACCCGTGCTGGTGGCCGCCGGGGTGATCTGGATCCTGATTGGTATCGCCTATGCACAGCAAGGGATGAGCCCTGTCGCCGAGCAGGCCTTCCGCCATACCTTGCTGGAATATGCCGAGTTGATGCTGTTCCTGCTGGTGGCGATGACCTATATCAACGCCATGGAGGATCGCAGGTTATTCGATACCCTGCGCGCCTGGCTGGTGCGATCCGGCTTTCACTTGCGCACCCTGTTCTGGTTGACCGGTGGGCTTGCTTTTTGTATTTCGCCGGTGGCAGACAACCTGACCACTGCGCTCTTGATGTGCGCCGTGGTGTTGAAGGTGGCCAACGGTGATCGGCGTTTTGTCAATCTTGCCTGCATCAACATAGTGATCGCCGCCAACGCCGGAGGGGCGTTCAGTCCCTTTGGCGATATCACCACCCTGATGGTGTGGCAGGCGGGCAAGGTGCAATTTGGCCAGTTCTTCACCCTGCTTATTCCCTCTCTGCTCAATTTTCTGGTCCCGGCCATCCTGATGAGCCTGATGGTGCCGCGTCATGTGCCGGAGGCTGATAACGAGGTGGTCGATCTCAAGCGGGGTGCCCGTCGCATCGTCGCGCTGTTCTTGCTGACCATCATCACGGCGGTGCTATGCCACAGTTTCCTCCATCTGCCACCCGTGCTAGGCATGATGCTGGGGCTCGGTTATCTGCAGTTTTTCGGGTTTTATCTGCGAAAGTCGCTGCCGCGCTCCCTTGCCCGCAAGCGTGCGCTCTATGAACGCAATGGCGATGAGGTGCGATTGCGCAGTCTGGGTTCTGTGGTGCCATTTGACGTGTTCAACAAGGTGGCCAAGGCGGAGTGGGATACCCTGCTGTTCTTCTACGGGGTGGTGATGTGTGTCGGTGGGCTGGGCTTTATGGGGTATCTGGAGCTGGTGTCACACTGGCTGTATGACGCTGGGGACCCCACCATGGCCAACATCTTCATCGGGGTCTTGTCCTCCGTCATCGACAACATTCCCGTGATGTTTGCCGTGCTGTCGATGAACCCGGATATGGCGCTGGGGCAGTGGCTGCTGGTGACCCTGACCGCCGGGGTGGGCGGCAGCCTGCTCTCCATCGGCTCTGCGGCCGGGGTGGCCCTGATGGGACAGGCCCACGGCATGTATACCTTCTTTGGCCACCTGAAGTGGCTGCCGGCTATCTTGCTCGGTTATCTGGTGAGCATAGGGGCGCACCTCTGGCTCAACAGCGCCCAGTTCTGAACGTCTGGCTACCAGTACGAAAAGAGGCTTCCGTTGACGGAAGCCTCTTTCGTTTTCCTGACAGGAGGGAGGGGGATCAATCGCCTCGCTTGCCGGTCAGCAGCCAGTAACTCAGAGTGGAACCCACGCCGCAGCAGGCGATGGCGATGGCCATGGGCAGCGGCGAGTGGGGCGGATTGAGGTTGACCAGAATGCCGACCAGGGCGCCGATGCCAAAGCGCAGGGTGCCCGCCAGTGCCGATGCGGTGCCCGCAGATTGGGGGAAGTGGCCCATCAGGCCGGTCATGGCGTTGGCGCCCACCAGACTGATATGGCCGACAAACAGCACCACCGGAATGACGATGCCCCACAGGCCGCCGGTCTGGCTCCAGGCGTTGTAGACCAGCAGGGCGCCCGCGCAGGGCAGCACCAGCAGACCGTATTGCAGCATCCGCTCGGCACCCACTCCTTTGACCAGTCGGCTGTTGACGAAGGTGACCACCATCATCAGCAGAATATTGAGGCCAAACAGCCAGCCGTAGTGCTCGGTCGGCACCTTGAAATACTCGATATAGACGTAAGGGGAGCCGCTTAAGAAAGCGAACATGCCGGAGCTGGAGAGGGAGCCGCACAGCACATAACCCATGGCGCCGCGATGGGAGAGCACCCCCCAGTAGTTCTTGAGGATCTGGCCCAGATTAAGGGGCTGACGGTGCTCCGGTTTCAGGGTCTCCTGAATTTTCCACTGCATCACCACACAGATCAGCAGGCTGATCCCCACCAGCAGCCAGAAGATGACCCGCCAGTCGGCGTGGGCACTGATATAGCCGCCCACCACCGGCGCTACCAGCGGCGCGAGCGTCATCACCAGAATGACGAACGACATGGCGCGAGAAAATGCATCCTTCTCGAACAGATCGCGCAGCAGGGCATTGACCACCACAGAACCCGCCGCGCCGCCCGCCGCTTGCAACATCCGATAGGCCAGCAACTCAGGCAGGGAGTCCGCCATGGCGCAGCCCACCGAGGCGATGGCAAACATCACCAGCCCCGCCAGGATCACCGGCTTGCGGCCATAGCTGTCGGCCAGCGGGCCGTAGAAGAGTTGGCCGATGGCAAAGCCGCCCAGAAAGGCGCTGATGGTGAGCTGGGCGCCGTCGATGCTGGTGGCCAGATCCCGTGCGATGGCCGGAATGGCGGGCAGATACATATCCACCGCCAGCGGGGTCAGACCCGCCAGGGCACCCAGCAGGATAAACAGGAAACGGGGGGAGAGGGCGGCAGCCTGAGCTGTTGGCGATTGGGGCATAGGGTATCCGCTGGTGAACCTTGGTTGAAAAAGGGAGAAGGGCGAGTCTATCAGGTTTGCCCCCGCTCGGCATGACGTTCCTGCCCCCTCAAAAGGGGGAGGTGCCTGGCCGCTCAGGCTCCTTGGGGGGCACGCTTGCGGTCATGTCGGCGCACTGCGCGGATCACTCCCCCCAGCCAGAGCAGCCAGGCCAGCAACGAGATGGCGTAACCGAGCCGCTCCGGCCAGCGGGCGGTGAGGGTAAAGGTGAGATTATGTTGTCCGGCGGGCACCCAGACTTGCACCAGGCCGTTGCCGGTGCTGCTGACGCTAAGGGGCAGATGCTGGTCGAGCCTTGCCTGCCAGCCCGGGTAGTCAAATTGGTGCAGGATCAGTTTGGCGGGCGCCGGGGCATCCACCGTCAATTCAATATGACGAGGCTGCCAGCGCAGGATCTGCCAGTTCACCCCCTGATGGTCGCTGGTGATGGCGGGCTGGAATTCCTCTTTCCAGGCCAGCAGGGTGGGGGCAAACATGCCGCGTGGCACCTGCTTTGGCCGGTATTCGCGGGCGCTGCGCTTGCTGTCGAACTCCCCGTCGAGCTGACTCTTTACGGGAGCCTGGGTGAGCGGCGCCTCGCGTACATAGAGTCCCTGCGAGAGCAGGGTGAGGGCAAGCAGTAGCCACCAGACCCACTGCCACGGGCGATAGGTGGGGGTACCCAGCGCCACCACGGCGACGGTAGCGATGACCAGCAGCAGATTTAGGCGCCAGGGAAATTGCACCAGTTGCAACGGAGTGAGCAGGCGCCACAGGGGCTCGCTTGGTGGCAGCATCATCAGAAAGCTCAGGGTGCCAATGACCCCCCAGAGCAGCAACTCGGGATGGCGCGGCTCGCGGGCGGCAGCCCAAGCTACCAGCAGCAGAGCCAGGGTGAGCAGCGTCAGCCAGGCGAGATGGCCGCGAAAGCGCCAGTCATCACGGCTTTGGGGCAAACGATCGAGAAAGTTGCGCTGAAATTCGAACATGCCGGTGCGCATCTGCTCCATGGAGATCCCCCCCTGATCGAGCAGAGCGGGCAGCAGCAACAGGCTGGCCATCGCCAACCCCCAGAGCTGGCCCAGCAGGGTGCCAATGAGCGGGGAGGCGGTGACAGGGACACTGACAAGCGCTGTGCTCCCCTTGTAGCGCCAGACCAGCAGCAGGCTGCGCAGGGTGAGCAAGCCCAGAATGAGCAGGGTGCTTGGTAGATGGGAAAGCGTCAGCATGGAGACGGCCAGTGCGAGCAGCAGTAGCGCAGAGGGGGCGCCGCGGCAGAGGCGATCCTGCGCCAGCAGTGCCAGCGGTGCCCAGACAAAGGCCCAGCTCTCCGCCAGGGCAAAGCGAGCGTAGATATCGATGGCCAGATGATAGGGCAGCGCCATATAGAGCAGACTGGCGGCCAGCGCCCGTCCGTGGCCGGCAAAGGGGCGCAACCAGAGATAGGCAAACAGGCCGGAGAGCCAGAGTGCCACGCTGCTGCTCCAGAGCAGCGGCGTCATCGCCTCGTGGGCCAGTGGGGTGGGGCCGGCGAACAGTGCGCTCACATAGTAGGGCAGGGGGGGATAGAAGAAAAAGACCGGGCTGCCGAAGGCGCCGTTCATCTCCATCAACCAGCGCGGATAGAGTTCACCTTGCCACAGTTGCACGGCAAAGAAGTGACCGGAGAGCAGGTGGTGAAACAGATCATGGCCCTGACTGCCGCCGCGCAGCCAGAATGGTAGCAACAGGAGGGCACAGGCCCCGGTCAGCACCGACAAAACCCACAGCCACTCTCTGGTTACACGCATAAGGAGACTCGTCTGTTATGGATTCGCTGTGAGTGTACCCGAGTTGTTCCCCTCTTTTTTAGTTGCCTTGGTGGATTTTTGTGCTCTTTATATGTCTCTTGTCACTTTTCCTATGGGGTGTCTGCAGCGAGGGAATGGCGAGCCAGAGTCCGGGCTCGGCGGCAAAGCGTGGGGCAAACCAGTGCTGGCGCACCGCGCTGGGCATTTCGTTCGCGGCGATGGGGCTGCGACTGAGGCGGCAGGCTCCCTGAGAGAGTGCCAGCGCCGCATCCCCCTTGTACCAGCCATCGGTGACGGCCAAGGCTGTGGTCTCCCGCAGCAGCCGCACTCCCCACTGGGTCACCAATGCCGGACACGCTTTTTCTGCGAGCCTTGCTGCCTGCACCATGGCGGGTGGACGGGGCAGGGTAAAGGTTACGCCGAGCAGCAGCAATCCGGCCACCGCGACCACCCCCTCGCCACGGCGCGGCAGCCAACCTGCCAGCAGCACGATACCGAGCAGGGTGACGGGGGCCAGATGGCGGGGATTGTCAGGGTTCTGGCCAAACAGGGTCCAGAGCAGCAGGGCGAGCCAGTAGATCGTCCAGAGCGGCGAGAGGGCGGCAGTGTGGTTTTTTGATCTTTGCCAAAGCGGCAGTACCAGCAGCGCCCCAACAGCCAAGGGCCAAAGCGGGGTGAGCTGATCGTTGAAGGTGCGCGCCCAGCTCAGCAGCCGATCGCCATGGGCCGCCGCCGTGTTGCCCCACAGGGTAAAGTGGCCATCGGTAAAGCGCCGCCCTTCGCTGAAGTAGGCCCAGCCATCGGCCTGCCAGACAAACAGCAGGCTGATAAGTCCAACCAGTGCGATGGGGAGCACAAACCTGACTTGCGTGCCCTGCTGCGCCAGCCCGAGCCAAAGGGGCAGCAGGGCCAGCACAAAATAGGAGGGGCGCAGCGCCAGCATAAGGCCCAGCAGCAGACCCGCCAGCGCAATTCTGCGCTGCTGCAAGGCCAGCAGCGTCCCGAGCCAGACGGCGAGCGCGGGTCCGTCCGAAAGGCTGGAGAGCGCCAGCGTCGGGGTGAGCGGCAGTGCCAGTACCAGCAGCCAGACTGGGGCCAAAAGGCTGGGCTGTTGCCACAGCCTTACCGCCAGCAAGGCGGCGAGCGGTGCCAGCAAACTGCTCCCGAGCAGGCTTGCCCACTGCACCGCACGTGCCGGATCGTCTACCAGCAGATTGATCAGCCGCGCCAGCCAGATAAAGGCGGGGTAGCCCGGAAAGTGGGGGGAGAACTCCAGCACGCTAAAGTGCGTCACCCCGTGGGCGAAATTGAGGGCATCGTCGGAATCGAGCGCCACAGGGAAGGCTAGCAGCCAGCCGAGCCAGGCCAGTTGCAGCAGGATCAGCAAGTAGGGTCGATTAGCGAAGCGTAATCGGCCGTGGTGACGCCCCCCTTCTCCCCTTGCGGGAGAAGGGTTGGGGATGAGGGGGGCTGTCATCATCGATGAGAGGCCATCAAAGCGGCGCCAGCACGGCCATCAGCGCTTTTTCCGCTGCGGCAAAGGCGGCGGCGTCGGCGGGCTTGGCGCCCACCCCGAATACCCCCGGGTTGCCGATGGCATCCAGCACCTTGGCCAACGCCTGTTCGGCCGCCTTGCGATCCCCCTCGCTAAGGGAGGGGAGGATCAGATCGAGGAAGCGCTTGCTCTTGACCACCAGCACCTTGGCGGTCTGGTAGTCGCCAAGATTCTGGCTGGCCCCTTCGAGGCGGCGCTCGATCTCCGCCTTGTAGGCGCGATTGAGCAGGGCGGCGGTGGCGGCAGCGTCTTTGGCCTTGATGGCGGCGGCCAGCGGCCCTTGCAGCGCCACCTTGTGGTGCTGTTCCAGATAGGTCAGCTCGTCGGCAATCTCGCTCAAGGTAGCGCTGGCATCCTTGCCGTCAGTGGCGGCGCCCAGCAGCGCTTCGCGGGCGTCGATCAGTGGCTCCTTGCCGGCGGCGGCGTAGGAGTAAGCCTGCGCCTGCCCGCTGAGTGTCAGCAGCAGGGTGAGGGCGAGTAAACCCGGGCGGATGGTCATCCTGTTCTCCTTACTTATGCCAATGGCGCGGCACTCAGGCCACGCTCTGGGTTTCGATCACGGTATTTTCGTTGCGATGGTTAAAGATGGCGTGACGTCTGTCCACCCCGTCGATCACCATGTCGGCGGCCATCATACCCATCTCCATGGCGGTGTCGGTGAAGATGTAGCGGAATGTCCCCTGACGGCCGGTCATGATGAGGTTTGTGATGGGCATCAGCGCCTTGATGGCTTCGTTGCGGCGCGCCTGATAGCCGAGATCCATCAGCGGATAGGCGTATTCGCTACGCGCTTCAAAAGTTTCATCGCCAAGCTTGGCGGTATCGACGCCGAGGCTCGCGAGATCAGCGGTAACCCGACCGCGCAGATCAGAGAGCGGCGCCTGCCAGGTGGCATCCCCCGGATTGCAGGGGATCTCCAGCATCACCGAGGTCTGGCCCTGGGGCGCCATAAAGGGGCTGCGGCGGCGCGGCTCCTGCAGGCGGGTGGCCAGAATATGGGGGTCGGAGAGGTACTGCCAGGTGTTGTCCGACAGGTTCTCCTGTTTCAACGGCATATTGACGAAGCGAAGCGACCGGTAGTGCAGATCGCACGGTAAGCCCAGATGCTGGCAGGTGAGCGGCAGCGGCAGGGTGGAGATCACCTGATCAAAGCGCTCGCTCTGCTCAATGTCATCTTGTTTCCAATACACCCGCTCGATGCGGTCATCAGCCTGCTCAAGGCGGGTGATGGTGGCGCCGGTTTTGAGCTCAACGCCCTCTGCCACCAGCCGCTCCCCCAGAGTGGTGAAGATCTGGCCGAAGCCATATTTGGGGTAGCGGTATTTGCGGGCATAGGTGCGCACCGAGATACTGCCGTTGCGTCTTGGCAGCAGGCGGCGCGCCACGTCTTTCAAATCGATGAGGCTGATGCGCTGACCGGCCCAGTCGGCGGAGAGCTTGTCCGGGTTGATACCCCACAGCTTGCCGGTGTAGCCCTCGAAGAACTGGCGATAGAGGGTGCGGCCGAAGTGACTCTGGATCCACTCGGCAAAGCTCGCCTTGGCAAAATCATCCGGCTTCTTGCTAAAGGGCAACAGCAGCAAGTCTTTTACCGCCCCGGCCATCAGGGCGAGCGGCGCCGTCTTGAGCAGGTTGGGCAGGTTCAATGGGTAGTCATAGGTGCGCCCGCCAAAGCGGATAACGCTCTTGCGCTCGGCGTGGAGCAGGTCGTCCCCCATCAGCTCGTCGATAAAGGCGAGCAGCTCGGGGTTCTTGGTGATAAAGCGGTGCCCGCCGTAGTCGAAGCGATACTCGCCGTCGCGCCCCTTGAAGGTCTGGGTGGCGCACATGCCGCCGACCACCGGCTCCTGCTCGAACAGGGTGACTGCAAAACCGGCGCAGCGCAGGCGCCAGGCCGCCATCAAACCGGCGGGGCCAGCGCCCAGCACTGCAATGCTTTTCTTGTTGTTATCGCTCATGACCTATTCCAAAACTACTTGATAGATCAGGAAACCGCGCCAAGGCGCGGCCCCCGAATAGTGTTGTTACCCCGTGGCCTTGTTGCCACAGGGCGTGTTGGCTCAGCCCTTGCCAGTCGCGGCACTTACCTGCGGGTGATAGCTGCGCTGCCAGAGGGTAACGAAGATCGCCAGATAGAGGGCCCAGGTCAGCAGCTGCAAGCCAGCGGGTGAGGCATTGTAGCCAAACAGGGCGCGCAGGAAGGTACCAAATACCCCCTGATCGTCGAGAATGTGGCTGATGTCGAACACCGGCGTGGTCCAGAAGGTGATGATATCTGCCGCCTGCAACATGTTGACGGCGGACGAGAGCAAGCCTGCGGCGATGATGATGATAAGCAGGCCCGTCCAGCGGAAGAAGGGAGCCAGCGCCACCTTGCGGGTGGAGCGCAGCAGCCCCCACACCAGCGCGATGGAGACCAGCAGCCCCGCCAGCGCGCCAATCATGCCGGATTGCAGATCCACCCCTTGCCCCGAATAGAGCAGGGCGGAGAAGAAGAGCACGGTTTCAAACCCTTCGCGCATCACCGCTAGGAAGGCGAGCAGCACCAGACCAAACAGGTTGCCGCCATCGATGGCTGCATCGATGCGCGCCGTCATGGCCCCCACCTGGGATTTGGCCTGTTTTTGCATCCAGATCGCCATATATGTGAGCACCAACGTGGCGAAGATGAGGATCCCCGCCATCAAGAGGTGGTTGTAGCGCTCGCTCTCGAACTGGCTCACCACCACCTGGAACAGGAAGGCGACGACAAGGGAGGCGATAAGGCCGAGCCCCACCCCCAGATAGATGAACTTGTTGTAGCGGCTCGCCCCCAGCTTGGCGAGGTAGGAGAGGCAGATGCCGACCAGCAGGAAGGCTTCCAGCCCCTCGCGCAGGGTAATGAGAAAACTTGCAAACATCAGGATTGAGGCTCCGTTGCAGGCGTGACGGGGAGAGGCCGCAGGGTCAGTTGCAGCCGATTGAGTTGCACTATGGGTGGCTCCGGCAAGCTGGGCTCGGCGGCGCGCACCGCATCATTGACCCACTTGGGGTAGGTGCGGAAATTGAGTTTGATATCGGCCTTGAAGGGCCCTTGGGCTTCTGCGGGCAGCGACCAGACTTCATCGCGCCAGCCATCGGCCGGAATGCGGGTATCTTCCAGCAGTTTGGCGTAGCGCCAGAACTTGAGCCCCACCGGCTTGCCCTCGGCATCACCGAACACTTTGCGAAACAGTCGCGCATCTTCAGGGACGGCACCATCCACCGGCTGGCCGCTGGCAAGCACCAGCTTGCCGCTGGCGTCGGTGACGGTCAGCTCCAGCCAGAGTTCACGAAAATCGGCCACTCCGGTGGGCAGGGCATGGCCTGCGCCGGTATTGGTGACCCGCACCACCAGCTGTTGGCTATCGGCAGCCTGTTCGATACGGGCGGAGAGGGTAGCGCTGGAGCGCAAGAGCGCCAGGCTCTCCTGTTCAAGTGCAGGATTACGCAGCCCCACCAGCTGGTGCTGGGCGCCGGTAAAGTTGTGGCGATAGAGCCGCGCTTTCATGGTGCCGTTTTCAGTGGATTGACCCGCGACCGGCGCACCGCCGTTACCCGGCTCCGGGTTCATATGGCAGTCGATGCAGGTGCGCCGTTTGGCGGGATCCTCCGCGTTCGCAAAGCTGGATTTTTCCCACTCGTCCCAGGTGTTGACGATATTGGCGCCGGTGCCCGGGGCAAACTCGTTGTGGCACGACTTGCACAGGGCCGCGTCGCGGTAGAAATCCTTCTGATAGGAGGCTTTGTGGGCCGCCGGACGGGCGTTGATCTGCCGCTCGGCCAGCCAGTGCTTAAGGCTGCCGCCCGGGGCATCCTCGAACACATAGCTCTCGCGGTCTTTCAAATTCACGGTAAAGGCGCTGTTGCCGCCCGCGTCTTCTACCTTGGTGATGCGATGGCAGAGCACGCAACCGGTCCCTTCCTCAACCACAGGTTCGCCCGCCTTGTGGGCGGCAATCAGCGAGGCGCCACCTTGCTCGAACATGTGGGAGCCCTTGGGCAGGTCCAGCTGGCCTGTCATCACCTGCTGGGGCATATGGCAGCCCTGGCACCACTGGCCAAACGCTTCCCCTTCGGTTTCGCGGGCCAGCGCCTGCACCACCTTGTAGTAGGGGTGGGAGTTGCCCATCAGCCGGTGGTTGCTCTCGCTCCAGTCCTTGAAGGCCTGTTGGTGGCAGTTCTGGCAGGAGGCGGAGTTGAGCCACTCTTTCGGGTGAGTGGTCGGCGCCTTGGCGGGATCCGTGCGCAGGGCATCGAGTCGCAGCCAGTTGGCGAGATAGGGGAGGTTGCCATCGGCGGTGACGAAGGCGTGTAAGTCCTCCATCATCGCTTTCACTTCCGGTTGGGGCATCGCGGGGTCAACTGCCTCGGCCCCATCGCGGGTGTCATGGCCCATGCCGCCCTGGGTCTGCTGGGTCATGCGCAGGTATTCGCCGACAAAATCCCCCGCCACCATGTTGGTGAGGTTGGCGTGGCCGTTGATGGCGTTGTCGCCGCTCTTCTGGCGATGGGCCGCCATCAGATAGCGGTTGGTGAAATTGAACCCATCCAGATGGCAGGAGTTGCAGCTCATCCAGTTGTCCCCCGCCATGGGGAAGCGTGAGTTGGACGCTGTGTTACCAAGGTTGAACAGCCGCTCGCCGCGCTGAAGCGGCTCGGGGCGCGGATCTGTCTCTACCAGCTTGGCAAAGTGGGGCACATCGACGGTGACCCGGGCAAACGGGCCGCTGCCGCCGCTATTGAGGCGGGTGAGATCCTGCCCCATGGCGTTGTGCACCAGAATATGGTCGCCATCGATTAGCAAGTCCCGCGGATTCTGGCCCGGCAGGTGGCGCAAGAGCTGGGTCGCCTTGGCGCCCCCCTGAAACTTCTTGCGGCGGTGGCGGTTGTTGTTGGACTTGCCGCTGCGGGAGAGATCAAACACCAGCAGATCTTCCGAGCCCGCCAGCGTCAGATAGACCCGCTTGCCATCGGCGGTGAAGCGCGCCGCGAAGGGGTTGGAGACGATCTGGCTGCGGTTGCCGACGCTTGGCAGGTTGATCTGCAAAAAGAGCTGTTTTCTTTCATCGACCCGCTCTTTCTCCTCATCGAGATCGATGATGGAGACGGCCGGAAAGACGGTGCTCTGAAACTGGAAGGGGTGATCGAAGCTCCACAGCACATGGGGCAGCCAGGCCTCGCTGCCATCGGGGGAGAGGGCGATGCCATCGAGCAGGCGCGGCAATCCCTGGGAGTCGCTCGGCGTGTCGCTATGGGTCTCGGCCAGGGTAATGAGTTTGGGCTTGGGAAGCGAAGATCCCTTGGCGCCGTGGCCAAGCTTGGCGAGATCATAGATGGCGAGCTGGCCGGTCATGGCGTGGGTGAGCAGCAGGCGATCGTCGTCGGTCAGGGCCAGTCCACGGGGAGTCTCGGCGGTTTCTGCATCCAGCTTGAGGTTGCCTGTGGTGTCATAGGCCTGCAGGCGAGCGGATTCGAACAGCGTGACCCAGAACCACTGCCGTTTGGCATCGAAGATGACCCCGTAGGGTCTATGGCCGGTGGGGATCGCCTTTTCCAGATCGAGATCATCATCCAGCAGCAACAGGCGATCGCCGCTGTAGTCGGTGACCAGCATGGTACCGTCATCGGCACGGGCCAGCTGGCGCAGATCGCCCCCCAGCTGCACCTCTTTTAGGCGCTTTCCGCTATCGCGCTCCAGCAGGGTGACCGAGCCTGCGCTCAGGTTGGCGGTGACGAGGCGCGGGGCGTTCCCCTCGTCATAGGCAATCATGGCGGTGCCCATCTCCTGGGCCGAGGCGGTCCCCAGCAGCAGAGCGGTCAACATCAGGGATAACAACAACTTCAACATAAGATCAGGTGCGCCATTTCAAGATGGTCCAGCGCCAGGCGTGGCGCAGCACCAGAGGAGTTAACGCCAATGCGCTCAGCCAGTGGGCCCAGCTGGCGAGGTTGCCCGTGGCATCGCCCGGAGTGCCATGCAGCACCAGCAGCAGGCCGCTGGCCAGACAGACCAACAGCAGGGCTTCGATAATCCGCCCCGTGGTGCGCAAAAAGGGTTTGTTGCTGCGATTCAACAAGCTGCGATGGGAGAGCCAGAAGGCGCCAAATAGCAGCGGGAACAGGGTGAGCGAGAGCATCACATGCAAGAACAGATTCCAGCGCGCCAGCGACCAGAGCGGGGTCAGCGGTTCCCACAGCAGCAGGCCGGAGAAGAACATCAGATAGAGGGTGCCCTCGGCGGCCTGATGGTGGTAGGCCAGCCACTGCCAGAATTGTCGGGGTGAGAGAGAAAGGCTTGTCATAAAGGCTCCAGCACCCGGGCGGGGCAGCCCGGGGGGAGCAAGTTTATAACGCAGTAAGAGTAATGAAAAGTGTTATCAATTGTATTGCTGGTGAATCAAGGCTGAACAAGCACAGTGATCAAACTCGACTATTTATGCTCCGCCATCCGCTCGGTCACCGCATAGATGAGTGCGGCCAGCGAGAAGGCGAGAAACACCACCACGGACCACTTCATATCGACTTCATTGATGATGCCATCTTCGAGAAACGCCTTGAGCACCTCCACTCCGGCAATAGTCACCAGCGAGTTGATGACGATGAGCTTGAGGGAGGCAAAGTTGATCTTGCTAAGCCAGTTGCTGCTAAGGGAGGCGCGCTGCTCTTCCGTCTGGATAAATTGCACATAGCCACAGATAGCAACCAAGATCAGCATCTGGGCCACCAGTATAAAGTCCACCAGGGTCAGCACGCCGGTAATGAGATCCAGATAGGGGATCTCGAAAATGTTTACAGAAAGCTGATAGAGCTGCATGGCAAACTTCACCATCAGCAATACCACGCAGATGAGAATGCCAATGTAGAAGGGGAACATCATCAATCTGCTGCCATTGAGCATGAAATTGAATCGACGCATGAGAACTCCGATGTTGGGAACAGGGGTAAATAGAGTGAGTATGGCGCGAGCAGCCCGCAGCGTTGCAAGGCCGTGGGGACTGATTATGCCGGGTCGCCCCCTGCTTGCGCCTATAAAAAAATAAAAAGCCATCATAAAAAATAAAACCGCATCCCGCTGTCTTATTTGTGATTTTTCCCTGCCGTAACATGCCGCTTCTCAATTCAGGGGGGCGACTGCCTCCCTCCTATTTATCAGGCTCGGTCCACCGAGAGTGGCCGCTTGCCAGGAGTGTTGCGATGCGTATTGGTCTGCTGTTGAGTATGGGGATGCTGGTTGCAAGCGGGGTTCAGGCTGAAGCTCTGGGAGCCATTCCTGAGGAATCTGGCTTTTCCGGCAGCGTGCTGGCGGGGGCCAGCGTTGGCGAGAGCAAGTCCAATTTTGCCACGGGGAGTGCAGGTAGCGAGCGTATTGACGCTTTGGGTGCTGCGGCGCAGCAGCGCCACCTTGATCCGGTGATCAACGGGGATCTGCGCTACACCTTTGCCTCCACCGGTAGCCAGCTGTTTTTGGGCAATCTCATTCAGGATGCCATTCGCGGCGACGGTACCCAGCAGTTCGGGCTGCGCCAGCAGCTGGGGGACAAGGGGATCGTGGCCGGTTCGCTGGTGTTCAATGCCACCCCGGTCAAGGTCTGGCGCGATCCCTTTGCGGTGGGTGTAGCTCGTCAGGACAGTGACGTGCGAGCCCGCGGCGCCCGTCTGGCGTGGGACAACATCTGGGGCAGTGCGCTCAGGGGCAGCATCACCAGCCGAGACGTCAAGGTGGATGGGGAGTCCAGCGGCGAGCAATATGGTCGCGCTGTGATGGATATGCTGGATCGCAATGGCCGGGTCAACTCCGCCGAGGTCTCCTACCAGTTCCGGCTAACAGACGATCAGTTCCTCGAGCCAGCAGTGCGCTATGAGAAGGCTGATCTGGCGGGCAGTGCCGAGTCTTATGTGAGCAAGGGGTTACAGCTCACGTACGCCAAAACCTCGCCCCGCTGGTCGTTCATCAGCAACCTCTATCTGGGCAAGCGCGACTATGGCGAGGCCAACCCGCTGTTTGGCCAGCGTGCCGACAGCCGCGACATGGCCATCGATGCCACCCTCTTCTGGCACCAGCTGTTTGGCATTGCGCCGCTCTCTGCACTCCTGAGCGCCAGCTACGCCAATGCAGACTCCTGGATCGACTTTTACGACATTCGCGCCACCAGCATCACCACGGGCCTGCTCTACCGTTTCTGATCCCGGCATCCGGCAGCGAGATGAGGTGTACACACAGGGGCTGGTCAATCCAGCTCTATTGTTTATGGGATAGAGCTCAATGGACAATTCAAGCTGTATGCAGGTTGGTCATCACATGCAGACAAGAGACGTTATGACAGAGGGCATTTGAAGGGCGCGCGTGATAGGGAAGGGGGCGAACAGCAGATACGAAAAAGCCCAGCCAAAAGGCTGGGCTTTAGAATTTGGCTCCCTCGACAGGACTTGAACCTGTGACATACGGATTAACAGTCCGCCGTTCTACCGACTGAACTACGAGGGAATTGGCTCCTCCTACTGGACTTGAACCAGTGACATACGGATTAACAGTCCGCCGTTCTACCGACTGAACTAAGGAGGAATTGCCTGTCTCGTTAAGACGGGGCGAATATTAATGACCAGGGCGGCGGGTGTCAACCCGCGAATTTCCCGAAAACCGGATTTTCGGATTGTTTGCCCAAAAGTTGCGCTTTGCGGTTTATTTTCAGCACAATCAGTCCCTTGCCATCGCTCCCCCCAACCGGCGCAGGGGGCATTGGTTCGGTTCGCATCAACCTGATGATGACAGCATGATGTCGCGAACGTGCTGGCAACTCGATGAGACTCAAATGGTAATCTTTGTGGCAAAAAGGGGGAGAGCAGGAGCCAAGATCGGCGATTTGGCGGCAAATAGGCCAAATAATGGGTGAGCGCGCGTTTCATTGATCCTGCCCATCGAAAAAATGGCCCGTCTGGAGTAAGGTTACGCAGGATACCATCGCCGCGTCGACAGCCCTGCCGGCCCTTGATGATGATCGGGCGCCGGATCTCTCCGGCCTTTATCTCCCTCTTCTGGTATTACGATATACATGCACAAGCAAGCCTCTTTAAATAGCGTGAAGCTCGCCATAGCCTTACGCCAGTCCTGTATTGATGAACCCTACAGCATGGCCCGCTTCGGCCGTGATCTTATCGCCGGTGTGACGGTGGGCATCATCGCCATCCCGCTCGCAATGGCACTGGCCATCGCCAGCGGTGTGCCGCCGCAACACGGTCTCTATACCGCCATCATTGCCGGAATCGTGATCGCCGTAACCGGTGGCTCCCGCTACTCCATCTCCGGCCCGACCGCTGCCTTTGTAGTGATCCTCTATCCGGTCGCCCAGCAGTTTGGGGTCGGTGGTCTGTTGATGGCGACGCTCATCTCCGGCCTCTTTCTGGTGGCGATGGGGATGGCCCGTCTTGGCCGCCTTATCGAGTACATTCCCCCGTCAGTGACGTTGGGCTTTACCGGTGGTATCGCCATCGTGATCGCCACCTTGCAGATCAAGGACTTCTTTGGCCTGAGTGTGCCCGAGATGCCGGAAACCTATCTGGGCAAGGTCGAAGCGCTGGCCGCCGCCCTGCCAAGCTGGCAGTGGGGCGATACCCTGGTGGGGGTCGCAACACTGGCCGTGCTGCTGCTCTGGCCGCGCCTGCGTCTGCCGGTGCCCGGCCACCTGCCCGCGGTGCTGGTCGGGGTGGGTCTGGGTTTTGGCCTGCATTACTTTGGGGTGGATGTGGCCACCATCGGCAGCAAGTTCAGCTATACCCTGGCCGATGGCACTCAAGGGATGGGGATCCCGCCCATCGCGCCGACCCTGGTGATGCCCTGGGCCTTGCCCGGACCGGATGGCTTGCCGGTTGAATGGAACCTGGCGGCTGTTGAGCGGCTGCTGCCTGCCGCCTTCTCCATGGCGATGCTGGGGGCGATCGAATCGCTACTCTGCGCCGTGGTGCTCGATGGGATGACCGGTCGCAAACACAGCTCCAATGCCGAGCTGGTGGGGCAGGGGCTTGGCAACATCTTCGCCCCCTTCTTTGGCGGCATTACCGCTACCGCAGCCATCGCCCGCTCTGCCGCCAACGTGCGTGCCGGCGCTACGTCCCCTATCTCGGGGATTGTTCATGCGCTGGTGGTGCTGGCTGCCATTCTGGTGCTGGCCCCCTGGCTCTCCTGGTTGCCGCTCTCGGCCATGGCTGCCTTGCTGCTCATCGTGGCCTGGAACATGAGTGAAGCGCACAAGGTGGTGGAGCTGATCCGTCGCGCCCCCAAATCCGATGTGCTGGTGCTGCTGGTCTGCCTGTCGCTCACCGTCATTTTCGACATGGTCATCGCCATCACTTTCGGGGTGATCCTGGCATCCCTGCTCTTTATGCGCGAAATCGCCAAGATGACCAAACTGCACGATTTGGCCGAGCACAAGCGCTATGCCCATGAGGTGCCGGACAACGGCCTGCTCTACAAGATCAACGGCCCGCTCTTCTTCGCAGCGGCCGAACGGGTCTTTGCCGAGCTGGAAGCGCAAGTGAAAGGGCACCAGGTGCTGGTGTTGCAGATGGAGGCGGTTTCCATCCTCGATGCGGGCGGCCTGTCTGCCTTCCTCCACTTTGGCAAGCAGATGGCTAAAGCCGGTGTCGAGTTACGGGTGGCCGAGTTGCAGTTTCAACCGCTCAAGACCCTGGCCCGTGCCAAGGTGCGACCTCAGCCCGGCAAGCTGGAATTTTACGGCTCGCTGGAAGAGGCGCTCAAAGGTGAACATTTGCACGAAGCGGCAGTAAATTGATTGAAAGGGATACGAAACGGCATATTTTTGGTCACTTGGTTCGGATATTGAGCAAACGAACGCAAAAAGTAAAAAATTGCATTGACCAAAAGCCATCGTATCCCTTACATTACGCCCCGTCGCCGCGGCATGGTCCGCCAGCGAATGTGCAGCTCAAGCACATAAAGCAATGAGTAAAAATTTGGTGAGGTGTCCGAGTGGCTGAAGGAGCACGCCTGGAAAGTGTGTATACGGCAACGTATCGAGGGTTCGA